>NZ_JAKJSL010000021.1:0-193486 GCF_050336815.1 Photobacterium nomapromontoriensis | reverse complement strand
GTATTAGCTATCGTTTCCAATAGTTATCCCCCACACCAAGGCATGTTCCCAGGCATTACTCACCCGTCCGCCGCTCGTCAGCAAAGAAAGCAAGCTTTCTCTCTGTTACCGCTCGACTTGCATGTGTTAGGCCTGCCGCCAGCGTTCAATCTGAGCCATGATCAAACTCTTCAATTAAAAGTGTTTGCTGCTATAAATAGCGGCTCAATGAAATACTGTTTATTCATTACCGAAGTAATGAACGAATTGACTGTGCCGCTTTCTTATTTTCACTTTTTAATAAAAAATGAAGTAAAAAAGCAATCGAACCATTTCTAGCTCTAGGTCACTCAGTTTCATTGATAATTCTTTTGTTGACTATCATTTCACGAGTGCCCACACAGATTGCATGGTCAAATTGTTAAAGAACAATACTGACTTACGTTACTGGCTAGCGCCGCTGTCCGTGTCAGTGAGGTCGCATTATAGAGACAACAAAGATATTGGCAATAGTTAATTTCAAAAAAAAAATCACCTGGGCATATTTCAACCAGAACCAACCAATATGGCCAATATTACTGCAAAAAATCCTTTTAAGGCTACCAACGGGTTATTAAGACAAATGAATGCGATATAAAAAACTATCAAATAGCAATACTGCTTATCCTCATTATCTGCAACCACAAAGCCAAAACGCCCCTTTTAATAAGTAATACAGATGGCTGTTATTAGTCGCATCACTCAGATGATTAAACCATTAGATAACAATGAATGAAGTGGAAATGCTGCAGTTACTTGATGAAAGTTATGCTCCCTTGCACGAAGAAAATAAATATTTAGCTAAAAAAAAGCCGAGTCATAGACTCGGCTTCTTCTTTATTTAACGCACTATTGCTTATTCAGCAGTAGCTTCTTCCTTTGCAGGACGATCTACTAGCTCAATGTAAGCCATAGGGGCTTTATCGCCTGCACGGAAACCGCATTTCATGATGCGAGTGTAACCGCCCGGACGTTGAGCAAAACGTGGACCTAATTCGTTAAACAGTTTCGCAACGATTTCGTTATCACGAGTACGAGCGAATGCAAGACGACGGTTAGCAACACTGTCAGTCTTAGCTAGGGTAATCAATGGCTCAATTACGCGACGCAGCTCTTTTGCCTTAGGCAGGGTAGTCTTGATAAGTTCGTGACGTACCAGAGAGCCAGCCATGTTGCTGAACATCGCTTTGCGATGGCTGCTGTTGCGGTTGAGTTGACGACCACTCTTACGATGGCGCATGACCTAATCCTTCTAACTAAATATCAGTAACTATTAATCTTCAGCAATTGATGCTGGCGGCCAGTTTTCTAGGCGCATACCTAGAGACAGACCACGTGATGCCAGCACATCTTTGATTTCAGTCAAAGACTTCTTACCAAGGTTTGGCGTTTTAAGAAGCTCAACCTCAGTACGCTGAACAAGATCACCGATGTAATGGATCGCTTCTGCTTTTAGACAATTCGCAGAGCGAACAGTTAGTTCAAGATCGTCTACAGGACGCAGTAGGATCGGATCGAACTCCGGCTTCTCTTCTTTTTCTTCAGGAACACGTACATCACGTAGATCTACGAATGCATCCAATTGCTCAGCTAAAATAGTAGCTGCACGACGGATAGCTTCCTCAGGATCAAGAGTACCGTTGGTCTCCATATCGATAACAAGCTTGTCAAGGTCAGTACGTTGTTCAACACGTGCTGCTTCAACGGCATATGCGATACGGTCAACTGGGCTGAAAGTTGCATCAACTAGCAGACGACCAATTGGACGCTCATCTTCTTCAGTATGAATTCGAGCAGACGCTGGTACATAGCCACGACCACGCTCTACCTTGATGCGCATGCTGATTTCAGCATTATCATCAGTTAGATGGCAGATTACGTGTTCTGGGTTCGCAATCTCAACATCACCATCATGGGTGATGTCACCTGCAACAACAGGGCCTGCACCAGATTTATTCAGAGTAAGGATAACTTCATCTTTACCCTCAACCTTAACGGCTAGGCCTTTAAGGTTTAGAAGGATTTCGAGAATATCTTCCTGTACCCCTTCTTTGGTGCTGTACTCGTGTAACACACCATCGATTTCCACTTCAGTTACGGCACAACCCGGCATTGAAGATAGAAGAATGCGACGTAGAGCGTTACCAAGAGTGTGGCCGAAACCACGCTCAAGCGGCTCAAGAGTTACTTTTGCATGCGTCGTGTTAACTTGTTCAATATCAACAAGACGTGGCTTAAGAAATTCTGTTACAGAACCCTGCATTGTGTCCTCTCTTAACTATAGCCTTACTTAGAGTAAAGCTCGACGATCAGGTGTTCATTGATGTCGGCAGACAAATCAGAACGTTCTGGAAGACGCTTAAATGTACCTTCCATCTTGCTATTGTCTACTTCGACCCAAGTCGGTAGTTCACGCTGTGTAGCAACTTCAAGAGCTGCTTTAATGCGTGCCTGGTTCTTAGCTTTCTCACGAATGCTAACAACGTCGTTTGCCGCTACCTTGAAAGAAGGAACGTTTACGACTTGACCGTTAACTAGGATCGCTTTGTGGCTTACTAGCTGACGTGCTTCAGCGCGAGTAGCACCGAAACCCATACGGTAAACCACGTTATCTAGACGACCTTCAAGAAGTTGAAGCAGGTTTTCACCTGTGTTGCCTTTAAGGCGAGCAGCTTCTTTATAGTAGTTACGGAATTGCTTTTCTAGCACGCCATAAGTACGACGAACTTTTTGCTTCTCACGAAGCTGAACGCCGTAGTCAGATAAACGACCGCGACGCGCACCGTGCATGCCCGGTGCGTTATCAATTTTACACTTGGTATCAATCGCGCGTACACCAGACTTAAGGAATAAGTCTGTGCCTTCACGACGACTAAGCTTCAGCTTAGGACCCAAATATCTTGCCATGTTCTTTCTCCAGTTTTCCTAGAAACGAAACGTTATACGCGACGTTTCTTAGGTGGACGACAACCGTTATGAGGGATCGGAGTCGCATCAACAATGTTAGTGATACGGAAACCCGCAGCGTTTAGAGCGCGGATAGTAGACTCACGACCAGGACCAGGGCCCTTAACCATAACTTCTAGGTTCTTAACGCCATATTCTTTGGCCATTTCACCACAACGCTCAGCAGCAACCTGTGCAGCGAACGGAGTAGATTTACGAGAACCACGGAAACCAGAACCACCTGCAGTTGCCCAAGAAAGAGCATTACCCTGACGGTCAGTAATGGTTACGATTGTGTTGTTGAAAGAAGCATGAATGTGCGCAACGCCATCAGCTACTTGCTTGCGTACGCGCTTACGCGCGCGAGTTGGTTGTTTAGCCATTGTACTCTACCTTCCGATTATTTTTTGATCGGCTTGCGCGGACCCTTACGGGTACGGGCGTTGGTTTTAGTACGCTGTCCACGTAGTGGTAGACTGCGACGATGACGAAGACCACGGTAACAACCAAGGTCCATAAGGCGCTTGATGTTCATGGAAACTTCACGACGTAGATCACCTTCTACAGTGTATTTAGCTACACCATCACGCAGTAGATCGATCTGCTCTTCAGTTAGTTCACTGATCTTAACACTTTCAGCAATACCCACTTCAGCTAGAATAGCTTTAGAGCGAGTTTTACCAATACCGTAGATCGCAGTAAGAGCGATTACAGAATGTTTATGATCAGGAATGTTAATGCCTGCAATACGGGCCACTATTCACTCCTAGTACTTTTCAAGAATAACCGCTGCAGAGCCCGTCTAGGATACGCAGCGGTGGAACAATTCTTTTGCACACACAAAAGATTGGTTGGCTAATTTAGCCAACCCACCTTCAATTTGCAAGAAATATTTCTGCTAATTAGCCTTGGCGTTGTTTATGCTTTGGCTCACTGCAAATTACACGCACAACACCGTTGCGCTTGATAACTTTACAGTTACGGCAGATTTTCTTAACGGAAGCACGAACTTTCATTGCTAAACTCCGTAAACGAGATAACCACTCTTAACGGCCTGAGCCTTTAAGGTTAGCCTTTTTCAAAACAGACTCATATTGTTGAGACATCAGATGTGTCTGAACTTGAGCCATGAAGTCCATAATAACCACAACTACAATCAGTAGTGAAGTACCGCCGAAATAAAAGCGGACGTTCCATGCAATCATCATAAACTCGGGGATCAGACAGATAAAGGTAATATACATTGCACCAACCAAAGTCAGGCGTGTCATTACTTTATCAATATACTTAGCGGTCTGCTCTCCCGGGCGAATACCAGGTACGAACGCACCAGACTTCTTCAAGTTATCAGCTGTCTCACGAGGGTTAAACACCAACGCGGTATAGAAGAAACAGAAGAAAATAATCGCAGCTGCATAAAGCATCACATAAAGTGGCTGACCTGGACTTAACGCCAGTGAAATATCACTGAGCCAAGTTAGGTTTTCATTCTGACCGAACCACTGAGCCAGTGTACCCGGAAACAGAATAATACTTGATGCAAAAATCGCTGGAATTACCCCTGCCATGTTGATTTTCAACGGCAGATGAGTGCTTTGCGCGGCAAAAACACGACGGCCTTGCTGACGCTTAGCATAGTTAACGACGATACGACGCTGACCACGCTCCATAAACACTACAAAATAAATTACGGCGAAAGATATCACTGCAATTAACAGTAGAAGAAGTACGTGCAATTCACCTTGACGTGCTTGCTCTACGGTCTGTCCAATAGCCGGCGGCAAACCTGCAACGATACCAGTGAAGATAATCACAGATATACCGTTACCAATGCCACGCTCGGTAATTTGCTCACCCAACCACATCAAGAACATGGTACCAGTAACCAAACTAACCACGGCGACAAAGTAGAAACCAAAGCCTGGATTAACAACCAGACCCGGAATCATACTTGGTAACCCCGTTGCAATACCAATTGCTTGGAAGGTTGCCAAAACAAGCGTGCCGTAACGGGTGTACTGGCTAATCTTACGACGACCAGACTCCCCTTCCTTTTTCAACTCGGCTAATGCCGGATGAACAACCGTTAGCAACTGAACAATAATAGAGGCCGAAATATACGGCATTATGCCCAGCGCCAAGATAGATGCACGCTCAAGTGCACCGCCAGAGAACATATTAAACAGTTCAATGACGGTACCCTTTTGCTGTTCGAACAGATCGGCAAGTACAGCAGCGTCAATACCAGGAATAGGCACAAAGGAGCCTGCTCGGAAAATTAAGATAGCACCTAATACGAATAGCAGGCGAGTCTTAAGCTCTGCTAGGCCACCTTGTGCACTACGAAAATCTTGTCCTGGTTGTTTAGCCATCTGTACCTCATCCTCGAGTTAATTATTCCTCGATTTTACCGCCTGCAGCTTCGATCGCAGCTTTAGCGCCTTTAGTCACGCGTAGACCTTTAACTGTTACAGCACGAGCGATTTCACCAGAAAGTACAACTTTCGCGAACTGAATGTTCTTGGTGATAAGATTCGCAGCCATAAGAGTTTCTAGGCTTACTACGTCACCTTCAACTTTCGCTAGCTCAGCTAGACGAACTTCAGCTGTTACCAAACTCTTGCGAGAAGTAAAACCGAATTTTGGTAGACGCTGTTTCAAAGGCATTTGACCGCCTTCGAAGCCTGGACGTACAGAACCACCTGAACGTGATTTCTGACCCTTGTGACCACGGCCACAAGTTTTACCCAGACCTGAACCGATACCACGGCCTACGCGCTTCGCAGAAGGCTTAGAACCCGCAGCCGGAGATAGAGTATTCAAACGCATTCTGATTACTCCTCAACTTTAACCATGTAGTAAACTTTATTGATCATGCCGCGTACGCAAGCAGTATCTTCAAGTTCTACAGTGTGGTTGATGCGACGAAGGCCTAGGCCACGCAAAGTAGCTTTATGCTTCGGTAAACGACCGATAGAGCTCTTTGTTTGGGTTACTTTAATAGTGTTAGCCATGTCAATTACTCCAGAATTTCTTTAACAGAAAGACCACGCTTAGCAGCGATCATTTCTGGAGAGTTCATGCCACTTAAACCATCAATTGTTGCGCGAACAACGTTGATTGGGTTAGTAGAACCGTATGCTTTTGCAAGAACGTTACGGATACCCGCAACTTCTAGCACTGCACGCATTGCACCACCGGCGATGATACCAGTACCTTCTGATGCAGGCTGCATGTACACTTTAGAACCAGTGTGTGCGCCTTTAACAGCGTGGTGTAGAGTACCGTCGTTAAGCGCTACAGTAACCATGTTACGGCGTGCTTTTTCCATTGATTTCTGGATTGCAGCAGGAACTTCACGTGCCTTGCCATAACCAAAACCGATGCGACCGTTACCGTCACCAACTACAGTTAGTGCAGTAAAGCTGAAAATACGTCCGCCTTTAACCGTCTTTGATACACGGTTAACAGCGATCAGCTTTTCATTCAAATCTGATTGTGTTTTTTCGTTAGCCATCTTCCGCCTACCTTAGAATTTCAGACCAGCTTCACGAGCAGCGTCTGCTAGTGCAGCTATACGGCCGTGGTATTGGAAACCAGAACGATCGAATGCAACGTTAGAGATGCCTTTTTCAATCGCGCGCTCAGCAATAGCTTTACCTACAGCTGCAGCAGCGTCTTTGTTACCAGTACTCTTAACCTGCTCGCGAATCGCTTTTTCTACGGTAGAAGCGGCAGCGATAACCTCAGAGCCATTTGGTGCGATTACCTGAGCGTACACGTGACGTGGAGTACGGTGTACAACTAGGCGAGTTGCGCCCAGTTCAGCAATCTTACGACGTGCTCGGGTCGCACGACGGATACGAGATGCTTTCTTATCCATAGTGTTACCTTACTTCTTCTTAGCTTCTTTAGTACGCACGACTTCGTCGGCGTAACGAACACCTTTACCTTTATAAGGTTCAGGGCTACGGTAAGCGCGGATATCTGCCGCTACCTGACCAACAACCTGCTTATCAGTACCTGTTAGTACGATTTCAGTTTGTGATGGGCATTCAGCTTTGATACCGGCTGGTAGTTCATGCGCAACTGGGTGCGAGAAGCCTAGCGTTAGGTTTACAGTCGAACCAGCAACGTTCGCACGGTAACCAACACCTTTCAAAGTAAGCTTCTTAGTATAGCCTTCAGTAACACCAACAACCATGTTGTTAACTAGTGCACGAGCAGTACCTGCTTGAGCCCAAGCCTTGTCGAATCCTTCACGAGGACCGAAAGTGATGGTGTTTTCTTCCTGGGACAATACAACTGCTTGGTGGATAACACGAACTAGTTCGCCTTTTCCGCCTTTAACAGTGATTTCCTGACCGTTGAGTTTAACTTCTACGCCGGCAGGAATAACTACTGGTGCTTTTGCAACACGAGACATTTCCTACTCCTATTATGCTACGTAGCAGATAATCTCACCGCCAAGGCCCGCTTTACGAGCAGCGCGGTCGGTCATAAGACCCTTGGAAGTTGAGATAACAGCAATACCAAGGCCACCCATCACTGATGGTAGAGCATCTTTTTTCTTGTAGATGCGCAGACCAGGACGTGATACACGTTGGATTTGCTCGATAACTGGGTTAGCTTCGAAGTACTTAAGTGTAACTTCTAGCTCAGGCTTAACTTCACCAGTAATAGTGAAATCAGCCACGAAACCTTCTTCTTTTAGAAGTGCAGCGATTGCTACTTTCTGCTTAGAAGATGGCATTTTTACAGCAACTTTTTTCGCTGCCTGACCGTTACGAAGACGGGTCAGCATATCCGAAATCGGATCTTGCATGCTCATAAGTTAATACTCCGTGATTCTGAATTGCTAGCTGATTACCAGCTTGCTTTACGTAGACCCGGAATCTCGCCTTTCATGCAAGCTTCACGAACCTTGATACGGCTTAAACCAAACTTACGTAGGTAGCCGTGTGGACGTCCAGTCTGGTTACAGCGATTACGCTGACGAGACTTCGCAGAATCACGTGGTAGTGACTGAAGTTTAAGCACTGCATTCCAGCGATCTTCTTCAGACGCATTCACGTCGCTAATTAGAGCTTTTAGCGCAGCACGCTTTTCAGCGAACTTAGCTACAAGCTTGGCACGTTTAACTTCGCGTGCCTTCATAGATTCTTTAGCCATTAGTAACCCTTACTTTTACTTACGGAATGGGAAGTTAAAAGCAGACAGCAGAGCATGAGCTTCTTCATCAGATTTAGCAGAAGTTGTGATTGTGATATCAAGACCACGTACACGATCCACTTTATCGTAATCGATTTCTGGGAAGATGATCTGCTCACGAACGCCCATGCTGTAGTTACCGCGACCATCGAATGATTTCGGGTTTAGACCACGGAAATCACGGATACGAGGTACAGCAATTGCAATTAGACGCTCGAAAAAGTCCCACATACGTTCGCCACGTAGGGTTACTTTACAGCCAATAGGGTAGCCCTCACGGATCTTAAAGCCAGCTACAGACTTACGTGCTACAGTGATAAGCGGCTTCTGACCTGCAATTGCAGTCATGTCAGCAGCAGCATTCTCTAGCAGCTTCTTGTCGTTGATAGCCTCACCCACACCCATATTAAGTGTGATCTTTTCGATCCTTGGGACTTGCATGATACTGTTATATTCGAACTTGCTAGCAAGATCTTTTACAACAGTCTCTTTGTAGTAATCATGCAGTTTCGCCATAGTACTACTCCAACTTACTTGATTGATTCGCCAGTCGACTTGAAGAAACGAACTTTTTTGCCGTCTTCAAATCGGAAGCCTACACGGTCCGCTTTACCTTCACCGTTTAGGATTGCAACGTTAGAAGCGTCAATAGCTGCTTCTTGATCAACGATGCCACCTTGAACACCCATTGCCGGTACAGGCTTCTGGTGTTTTTTAACAAGGTTAATACCTTCAACGATTACTTTACCGGTTGCTAGAACCTTAGTTACTTTACCTTTCTTACCTTTATCTTTACCAGTAAGAACGATAACTTCGTCGTTACGACGGATTTTAGCTGCCATTTGAATTACTCCTTACAGTACTTCAGGCGCTAGTGAAACGATCTTCATAAACTTATCGTTACGAAGTTCACGAGTCACTGGGCCAAAAATACGAGTACCGATTGGTTGCTCAGTGTTGTCGTTCAACAATACGCAAGCATTACGGTCAAAACGAATGACAGAGCCGTCTGGACGACGTACGCCTTTACGAGTGCGCACTACCACCGCTTTCAGTACATCACCTTTTTTAACCTTACCGCGAGGAATTGCTTCTTTCACAGTAATTTTAATGATGTCACCGATATGTGCATAGCGACGGTGTGAACCACCCAGAACCTTAATACACATTACGCGACGAGCGCCGGAGTTATCGGCTGCGTCAAGCGTACTTTGCATTTGGATCATGTTAGTGCTCCGCTAATTTTAAACATCTAGACCCACTACGAGTCGATTTGCCTTTTCTTCAAAGGCGGCGAATAATAACACCATTTTCGACCGATGGGTAGACTAAAAATAAACGGCCCTAAAAAATTCCCAGGGCCGCTCAGTTATAACGTAGTTAAGTTCGCTTAGATGCGAGCTTTTTCAACTACGCGTACCAGTGTCCAAGACTTAGTCTTAGACAGTGGACGACACTCACGAACTTCAACTGTGTCGCCTAGGCCACACTCGTTGTTCTCGTCATGTGCGTGTAGTTTAGTCGTGCGAGTGATGTACTTACCGTAGATCGGGTGCTTCACTTTACGCTCGATTGCAACAACAATAGACTTGTCGCCTTTGTCGCTAACAACACGACCAAGCTGAGTACGAATTTTATCGCTCATTATGCGCCAGCCTTCTCAGTCAGAACGGTTTTAACACGTGCAATATCACGACGTACTGCTTTTAGAGTGTGAGTCTGCTGTAGTTGACCAGTAGCAGCCTGCATGCGCAGGTTGAACTGTTCACGTAGCAAGCCCACAAGCTCAGCATTAAGTTCTTCAACGCTTTTAGCGCGCAGATCTTGTGCGTTCATCACATCACCGCCTTAGTTACGAATGTTGTCTTGATTGGTAGCTTACGTGCAGCAAGATCGAATGCTTCACGAGCTAGTGTTTCAGGAACACCATCCATTTCGTATAGAACTTTACCTGGTTGAATCTGTGCTACCCAGTACTCAACGTTACCCTTACCTTTACCTTGACGAACTTCAAGAGGCTTAGATGTAATTGGTTTGTCTGGGAATACACGAATCCAGATTTGGCCCTGACGTTTGATATGACGAGTCATAGCACGACGTGCCGCTTCGATCTGACGAGCAGTTAGACGACCACGGCCAACAGCTTTAAGACCAAATGTACCGAAGCTTACATCAGTACCGTTCGCTAGACCGCGGTTACGACCTTTAAAGGCCTTGCGGAATTTAGTGCGTTTAGGTTGCAGCATCAATAAACTCCTTATTTACGGCCTTTGCGCTGCTTCTTAGGCTTGTCAGCCTTTGGCTCTTCAACCGGCATGCCGCCTAGAACTTCACCTTTGAAGATCCAAACTTTAACGCCGATTACACCGTACTGGGTGTGAGCCGAAGAAGTTGCGTAATCAATGTCAGCACGTAGAGTGTGTAGAGGCACACGGCCTTCACGGTACCACTCAGTACGTGCGATTTCAGCGCCGCCTAGACGACCGCTTACTTCTACCTTGATACCTTTAGCGCCAAGACGCATAGCGTTCTGAACTGCACGCTTCATAGCGCGACGGAACATTACACGACGCTCTAGCTGAGACGAAATGCTGTCAGCTACTAGTTGACCGTCTAGCTCAGGCTTACGTACTTCAGAGATGTTGATCTGAGCTGGAACGCCCGCGATCTTCGCCACTGCTGCACGTAGTTTCTCTACGTCTTCGCCTTTCTTACCGATAACAACGCCTGGACGAGCAGTGTGAATAGTCACACGGATGCTCTTCGCAGGACGCTCGATAACGATACGTGATAGAGACGCTTTTGCTAGTTCCTTAGTTAGGAACTTACGTACCTTGAAATCGCCGTCTAGGTTGTCAGCGAACTCTTGGCTGTTAGCAAACCAAGTGGTATTCCAAGGCTTACAAATGCCTAGACGAATACCATTAGGATGTACTTTTTGACCCATTGCTTTCTCTCCTAGTCTCTTAGCGGTCTGCTACAACAACAGTGATGTGGCTAGAACGCTTCAAGATGCGATCGGCACGGCCTTTAGCACGAGGCATAATACGCTTCATGGTAGGACCTTCGTCAACGAAGATTTTTGCAACATTAAGATCATCAATGTCTGCGCCTTCGTTGTGTTCTGCGTTAGCGATAGCTGACTCTAGAACTTTTTTGATTAGATCAGCAGCTTTTTTGTTGCTGAAATTCAGAATTTCTAGAGCTTGAGCAACTGGCTTACCGCGCAGTTGATCTGCAACCAAACGAGCTTTCTGCGGCGAAATGCGAGCAAAGCGATGTTTAGCGATAGCTTCCATTACCTACTCCTTAGCGCTTCTTAGCTTTCTTATCTGCAGCATGGCCGCGATAAGTACGTGTTGGTGCAAATTCGCCTAGCTTGTGACCGATCATTTCTTCAGAAACGAAAACAGGAACGTGCTGACGACCATTATGGACAGCGATGGTCAAACCGATCATCTGAGGGATGATCATTGAGCGACGGGACCAAGTCTTAACAGGCTTTTTGTCACCGCTTTCCAACGCTTTCTCTACCTTCTTCAGCAAGTGTAGGTCAATAAATGGACCTTTCTTGAGAGAACGTGGCATGGCGTATCCTCTTTATAATTACTTGTTACGACGACGTACGATGTACTTGTCGGTACGCTTGTTCTTACGAGTCTTGTAACCCTTAGTTGGAACACCCCAAGGTGTAACAGGGTGACGGCCACCAGAAGTACGGCCTTCACCACCACCGTGTGGGTGGTCAACTGGGTTCATTACAACACCACGTACAGTTGGACGAACACCGCGCCAACGTGAAGCACCAGCTTTACCTAGCTCACGTAGCATGTGTTCTGCATTACCAACTTCACCTAGAGTCGCACGACCTTCAGCAAGAACTTTACGCATTTCACCAGAACGTAGACGTAGAGTCACATAAGTGCCTGCACGTGCAATGATCTGAGCATACGCACCAGCTGAACGAGCTAGCTGAGCACCTTTACCTGGCTTAAGTTCAACACAGTGTACAGTTGAACCTACTGGGATGTTGCGCATTGGTAACGTGTTACCAACTTTGATAGCAGCATCTGCGCCAGATTGGATTGCATCACCAGCCTTTAGGCCTTTAGGTGCGATAATGTAGCGGCGCTCACCGTCTGCGTACAGAACAAGTGCGATATTTGCGCTACGGTTTGGATCGTATTCTAGACGCTCAACTTTCGCTGGGATGCCATCTTTAGTACGTTTGAAATCGATGATACGGTAAGCATTCTTGTTACCACCACCGATGTGACGTACTGTGATACGACCGTTGTTATTACGACCACCAGACTTAGATTTTTTCTCTAGTAGTGGTGCGTACGGCTTACCCTTATGCAGGTCAGAGTTAACCACTTTAACAACGTGGCGACGACCTGGGGAAGTCGGCTTACATTTTACAATAGCCATTCTTCTTTGCTCCTAGCCTTACTCTGCACTGCCAGCGAAGTCGATGTCTTGACCTTCTTTCAAGATAACATACGCTTTTTTGACGTCAGAACGACGACCTTGACGCATACCTTGACGTTTGGTCTTACCCTTAGTGATAAGAGTATTTACAGACTTAACTTCAACCTCAAACAGTTTTTCAACTGCTGCTTTGATCTCTTTCTTAGTTGCTGTCATCGCTACTTTGAAAACGATAGTGTTACCGTTCTCAGCAGCCATGGTTGCTTTTTCAGAGATGTGCGGAGCACGTAGAACTTTTAAAATACGCTCTTCAGTGATCATGCTAGCATCTCCTCAACTGCTTTAACTGCTGCTGCAGTCATAACAACTTTATCGAAAGCGATCAGGCTAACTGGATCAATTGCCTTCGCGTCACGTACGTCTACTTTGTATAGGTTACGTGCTGCAAGGAATAGATTCTCATCTAGCTCACCAGTTACGATCAGTGCATCTGTCAACTCAAGTTCTTTCAACTTAGCAACTAGTGCTTTAGTTTTAGGAGCTTCAATTGAGAAGTCTTCAACAACGATTAGACGCTCTTGACGAACTAGCTCAGACAGGATGCTCTTCATCGCACCACGGTACATTTTTTTGTTAACTTTCTGGCTGTGGTCCTGTGGACGAGCAGCGAAAGTTACACCACCGGTACGCCATAGCGGACTACGGATTGTACCTGCACGAGCGCGGCCTGTACCTTTCTGGCGCCATGGCTTAGCGCCACCACCAGAAACGTCAGAACGAGTCTTCTGAGCACGTGTACCCTGACGAGCACCTGCTGCAAAAGCAACAACTACCTGGTGTACAAGCGCTTCATTGAAGTCACGCCCAAAAGTAGTTTCGGAGACAGTTAGTGCGTTAGCACCTTTGACTACCAATTCCATTACTAACTCCTCGACGTTACGCTTTAACAGCTGGTTTTACGATCACGTTACCGCCTGTAGCACCTGGTACTGCACCTTTAATAAGAAGCAGATTGCGCTCAGCGTCAACACGTACGATCTCTAGGTTTTGAGTCGTTACACGCTCAGCACCCATGTGACCAGCCATTTTCTTGCCTTTAAATACGCGACCTGGAGTTTGACATTGGCCAATTGAACCCGGTGCACGGTGAGACAAGGAGTTACCATGGGTCATATCTTGAGTACGGAAATTCCAGCGCTTAACAGCACCTTGGAAGCCCTTACCTTTAGATGTACCAGTAACGTCTACTTTTTTGATTTCGTTGAACAGCTCAACAGTTAGCTCAGCGCCAACAGCAAACTCTTCGTTGTTATCTAGACGGAATTCCCAAAGACCGCGACCCGCTTCAACACCTGCTTTCGCAAAGTGGCCAGCTTCTGGCTTAGAAACACGGTTAGCTTTCTTTGAACCAGTAGTTACCTGGATTGCGTTGTAGCCGTCAGTTTCAACAGATTTAACCTGAGAAACGCGGTTCACTTCAACTTCAACCACAGTTACTGGGATAGAAACGCCATCTTCGGTAAATACGCGGGTCATGCCCACTTTACGACCGATTAGACCAATCATTCTCTTATCTCCCCTTAACCTAGGCTGATCTGAACGTCAACGCCAGCAGCTAGATCTAGACGCATAAGAGCGTCAACAGTTTTATCTGTTGGCTCAACGATGTCAATTAGGCGCTTGTGAGTACGGATTTCGTACTGGTCACGTGCGTCTTTATTAACGTGAGGAGAAATAAGAACAGTGAAACGCTCTTTGCGAGTAGGTAGTGGGATTGGACCCTTAACCTGCGCGCCAGTACGCTTAGCTGTTTCAACGATTTCCGCTGTAGACTGGTCGATCAAACGGTGATCGAACGCCTTAAGACGGATACGAATACGTTGGTTCTGCATGAGACAGAGCTCCAAATATAAAAATTACACAAACAATATCGCCACTCAGACTCGTTAAGACGAGAGAATGCCGATTGATTTATGTGAACGTAGCATCCCTATCGGATGCATTGTCAGCCAATTTAATGACTGCGAACATAAGTCAGAGTATACATTGATAAGTTGACTAGCAACTTCTTCCTCAACGCTTATTGGTTCACAACTGCGCTTACGAAATTTGATTACCTCGGGCAGTGGATGGCATTATACAGATCACAAATTTGAACGCAAGCCCTATTAAAAATATATTTAAGCGAATAAATTTCCGCCAATATTCACATCACACAAGTACGGCATGCAATTTCACATCACTCGTCTTCATCCACTATCTGGGCTTGATTATAATTGGCGATACCCATCAATTCGATGAGACCGAGCTGAGTTTCAAGCCAGTCGACATGATCTTCTTCATCGGCAAGAATCTCCTGAAATAAATCTCTGGAAACGTAATCATGTACTTCTTCGGCATAACTGATTGCATCTCGTAAGTCTGGGATGGCGGCCATTTCCAAAGTGAGATCACACTCCAGCATTTCTCTGGTATCTTCACCTATATTCAACTTCCCGAGATCTTGCAGGTTGGGAACTCCTTCTAAGAACAGAATTCTCTCTACTAAATGATCTGCATGATTCATCTCATCAATAGATTCATGGTACTCCTTATCAGCTAAATGCTTCAGGCCCCAATCTTTATACATTCGGGCATGGAGAAAATACTGATTAATTGCAACCAATTCATTAGCCAAGACTTTATTAAGATGTTGAATAATTTTTGGATCTGCTTTCATTTCTAATCACTCCTTCTTGAATTCACTTAAGAATAGAAGTACTCAGAGATGTGTCAAAAAGTTAGATCACCTTTGTGTAACAACATTAACTCGCTTTTTGATACTGACTCGCCGTCACCTGTTCAATGATCTGCTTTGCTTGTCGAATACACTTGCCACATTGTGAACCCAGTGGCGTTACTGCACGAATCCCTCGCAAATCAGTTATCCCTTTTTCGAGTGCTAACATCATGATCTTCTTATCGGAAATTCCGTGGCATAGACAAACATACATCTTTCTGTATCCACTGTATTTTAATCTAAGAAATATAATAGATAATGATTCTCATTTCAATATTGCATTTCTGAGGTTTTAGTTTGATTTGTTATTAAGACTCGTCAAATTGTCGTGCTAAGCAATATAGAAGGTATAGAAGGTATAGAAGGTATAGAAGGTATAGAAGGTATAGAAGGTATAGAAGGTATAGAAGGTATAGAAGGTATAGAAGGTATAGAAGGTATAGAAGGTATAGAAGGATATGCGAGAAAAATGGAGTGGTATACTAATTTTTTATTTTATCGATAAATAAAAAGGGAGCCGAAGCTCCCTTTTCTGTACTTAGTTATGCACTAATTGCAATTAAGCAATGATAGTTGCAACAACACCAGCACCTACAGTACGGCCACCTTCACGGATAGCAAAACGTAGACCTTCGTCCATCGCGATTGGCGCGATTAGAGTAACAGTCATAGAAATGTTATCGCCAGGCATTACCATCTCAACGCCTTCTGGCAGTTCGATAGTACCAGTCACGTCAGTTGTACGGAAGTAGAACTGTGGACGGTAACCTTTGAAGAAAGGAGTGTGACGGCCGCCTTCATCTTTAGAAAGAACATAGATTTCTGAAGTGAAAGTAGTGTGTGGAGTGATTGAACCTGGCTTAGCAAGAACCTGACCACGCTCAACTTCGTCACGCTTAGTACCACGTAGAAGAACACCAACGTTCTCACCTGCACGGCCTTCGTCAAGAAGCTTACGGAACATCTCAACACCAGTACAAGTAGTAGTGATAGTGTCTTTGATACCGATGATAGCAACTTCGTCACCAACGCGGATRAYACCYTGCTCAACACGACCAGTTACAACWGTACCACGGCCCTGGATTGAGAATACRTCTTCGATTGGAAGRATRAACGGACGGTCGATCGCACGCTCTGGCTCTGGGATGTAAGTATCTAGAGCTTCAGCTAGTTCGATAACCTTRTCTTCCCACTCTTTYTCGCCGTTTAGAGCGCCTAGAGCAGAACCCATGATTACTGGGCAATCGTCACCTGGGAAGTCGTACTCAGAAAGAAGTTCACGAACTTCCATCTCTACTAGTTCTAGTAGCTCTTCATCATCAACCATGTCACATTTGTTCATGAATACGATGATGTAAGGAATACCAACCTGGCGACCAAGTAGRATGTGCTCACGAGTCTGTGGCATTGGACCATCAGTTGCAGCAACAACTAGGATACCACCGTCCATCTGCGCAGCACCAGTGATCATGTTTTTAACATAGTCAGCGTGTCCTGGGCAGTCAACGTGTGCGTAGTGACGAGTTGGAGTATCGTACTCTACGTGAGAAGTGTTGATTGTGATACCGCGCTCGCGCTCTTCTGGAGCGTTATCGATAGAAGCGAAGTCTTTAGCAACACCACCGTACACTTTTGCAAGTGTAGTACAGATAGCAGCAGTTAGAGTTGTTTTACCGTGGTCAACGTGGCCGATAGTACCAACGTTAACGTGCGGTTTTAGACGTTCAAATTTTTCTTTAGACACGATCGTGTTCCTTCCTAGTTGTGATACGCCCCATTAATTCATATATGGGACGCGTCAGAAGTTGCTATTTTATGCGCCAACAGCCATTGGCGCAATATAGATCTTGCGATTAACCACGTTCTGCGATGATAGCATCGGCGACATTCTTAGGAACATCAGCGTATTCGCTAAATTCCATCGAATATGACGCTCGGCCTTGTGTCGCTGAACGTAGGTCAGTTGCGTAACCAAACATGGCGGATAGTGGCACTTTGGCACGAATGATTTTCAGACCAGCAGGGCCCTCATCCATACCTTCGATCATGCCGCGGCGACGGTTAAGATCACCAACAACATCACCCATCCAATCTTCCGGAGTGGTTACTTCAACTTTCATCAATGGCTCAAGAATAACCGGTTCTGCTTGTAGCGCCCCTTTCTTGAATGCCATTGAACCAGCAATTTTAAATGCCATTTCGTTGGAATCAACGTCATGGTATGAACCATCAAACAAGGTTGCCTTGACATCCAATACAGGATAACCAGCCAGCACACCATTGTTCATTTGCTCTTCGATACCTTTAGCAACAGCACCGATGTACTCTTTAGGTACCGCACCACCGACAACTTCATCCACGAACACGAAACCTTCATCAGGTTCCGATGGTTCGATTTTCAGCCATACGTGACCATATTGACCGCGACCACCAGACTGGCGCACAAATTTTCCTTCCACTTCCGTTTTACCACGGATAGTTTCACGGTATGCAACCTGCGGTTTACCAACGTTACATTCAACGCTGAATTCACGTTTCATACGGTCAACAATGATATCAAGGTGAAGTTCACCCATACCTGAAATCAACGTCTGGCCTGATTCCTCGTCCGTTTCGACGCGGAATGATGGGTCTTCTGCCGCTAGTTTACCTAGTGCAACACCCATTTTTTCTTGGTCGGCTTTCGAGCGAGGCTCAACAGCAATCTGAATTACGGGTTCAGGGAACTCCATGCGCTCAAGAATCACTTGGTGATCCATATCGCACAAGGTGTCACCTGTTGTGACGTTTTTCAGACCAATTGCTGCTGCAATATCACCCGCACGGATTTCTTTGATCTCTTCGCGCTTATTTGCATGCATCTGAACGATACGGCCAAAGCGTTCGCGTTTTTCTTTTACTGAGTTGTAGACGCTGTCGCCAGAATTTACAACCCCAGAATAGACGCGCATGAAGGTCAAACTACCTACAAACGGGTCGGTTGCGATTTTGAATGCCAGCGCTGAGAATGGTTCCTCATCACTTGAATGACGTTCAACTTCGTTACCGTGTTCATCTTCACCGCGGATAGCTTTCACTTCCGTTGGTGATGGCAGATATTCAATGACTGCATCAAGTACAGCTTGAACACCTTTGTTTTTAAAGGCTGAACCACAGGTTGCTAGCACGATTTCGTTAGCGATAGTTCGCTGGCGAAGGCCAGCTTTGATTTCAGCTTCAGACAACTCACCTTCTTCAAGGTACTTGTCCATCAGCTCTTCAGTCGCTTCGGCGGCGGCTTCAACCAGGTTCTGGCGCCATTCCTCAGCAAGATCTTGCATATCGGCAGGAATATCTTCATAGGTAAATGACATACCCTGATCGGATTCATTCCAGTTGATTGCTTTCATCTTGATAAGATCAACAACACCTTTGAATTCTTCTTCAGCACCAATATTTAACTGGATTGGCACTGGATTCGCGCCAAGACGGTTTTTGATCTGGTCAACAACACGTAAGAAGTCAGCACCAGCTCGGTCCATCTTGTTCACGAAAACCATACGCGGTACTTCGTATTTATCAGCCTGACGCCAAACGGTTTCAGACTGAGGCTCAACACCAGACGAACCACAGAAAACAACAACAGCACCGTCAAGCACACGCAATGAACGCTCTACTTCAATAGTAAAGTCAACGTGTCCAGGGGTATCGATGATGTTTACGCGGTGTTCTTGGAACTGAGCTTCCATACCACGCCAGAAGGTCGTAGTGGCAGCAGATGTGATAGTGATACCACGCTCCTGCTCCTGCTCCATCCAGTCCATAGTAGCAGCGCCGTCGTGAACCTCACCAATTTTGTGAGATAAGCCTGTATAAAACAGGATACGCTCGGTAGTTGTTGTTTTACCGGCGTCAACGTGAGCACAAATACCGATATTACGGTAGTACTCGATAGGCGTTTTACGAGCCACGGCAGTATCCTCTTTGTAAGGGAGACCTTGGAGTATGGTTTGGGCACAGCAAGCGATGCCTGCTGTGCCCAAATGGTATTACCGGCTAGATTACCAGCGGTAATGTGCGAACGCTTTGTTCGCGTCTGCCATACGGTGAACGTCTTCACGTTTCTTAACAGCAGAACCTTTGTTGTCAGCCGCATCTAGCATTTCTGCTGCAAGACGCTGAGCCATAGATTTTTCACCACGCTTACGCGCAGCTTCAACCAACCAACGCATAGCTAGTGCATTACGACGTACTGGACGTACTTCTACAGGCACCTGGTAAGTTGAACCACCCACACGGCGAGATTTAACTTCTACCGCTGGACGTACATTTTCAAGAGCTTTTTCGAATACAGCTAGGTGTTCTTCACCAGAACGCTCAGCCATAGTTGCTAGTGCAGAATAAACGATTTTTTCTGCAGTAGATTTTTTACCGTCAACCATTAGGATGTTAACGAATTTTGCCAGCAGCTCAGATTTGAACTTTGGATCTGGAAGGATCTTACGCTGGCCGATTACGCGACGACGTGGCATGGAGTTTCTCCGTTGTCTTCTTCAGGTTATCCAAAACTTTTCAGTTTCTTCAAAATTAAATAATTTTAGTGTTTGGCCTTACTTAACGGAATCCATTAAGACTTAGGACGCTTTACACCGTACTTAGAACGAGCTTGTTTACGGTCGTTTACGCCTGCACAGTCAAGTGCACCACGAACAGTGTGGTAACGAACACCTGGAAGGTCTTTAACACGACCGCCACGGATAAGAACAACTGAGTGCTCCTGAAGGTTGTGACCTTCACCGCCGATGTAAGAAGTTACTTCGAAACCGTTTGTTAGACGAACACGGCACACTTTACGTAGTGCTGAGTTAGGTTTCTTTGGTGTAGTAGTATATACACGAGTACATACACCACGCTTCTGTGGGCACGCTTCTAGTGCAGGCACGTTGCTTTTTACAACTTGCTTAGCACGTGGCTTACGTACCAACTGGTTAATAGTTGCCATTAAATAGCTCCTGAAATATTACTTTCGTAAAGGTGAAAAATCCGCCTCCCAACAACAGGAGGACGCGAAATTTTATGCATCGCACTCAAGGGTGTCAAGATGTAACCAGCGATCAATCAAATGATTATTTCTTAGACAACCTAAAATGCGGACTTATTCGTGGGTAAATGGGTGGGATTTACCCCCATTTCATCTGGGTTTCATGCTTCACAGTTAACGACACAAAGCCTTTGTAATCAACAACTTCAAAATGACCGGACTCATCAAAGGCTAATCCTCGGGCTTGCATATCTGCAGCCAGCAAATAAATTTTCACTCTCTGCTTAAGAATTGCATCAAGTGCTGAATTTTCTGCCATTACTGCAATAACCGCATCCTGAATCAGCAAAACCGCATCATTTTCCTCTAGTACGACACTACAATGTTTAAAACTCTGAGTCTGAAATGGCGAGCCAGTAAGAATATGGAGCATGGTTACCTCAGAACGTCAAAATACGCTGGCAAGTATGAAGCTGCTGGGAAAACATCGCCGGTTCACAGCAGGTTACGCGAATGATTAATGCCTCTTCGGTCATGCCTCGTTCGCGCAGGGATTGTGCACAAACATAGATTTCATCGATCTCGTACAAATCAAGCATTTTGAACGTTACACTATAATCCCGAGACAATATTGCACTCGGCTGTTGCCCTTTTTTAAGCTGCAACACACCATCACCATGAAAAAAGGTGGCAATATTGTCTGTATACGCCGATGTCGCGAGTACAGCATCCAGCCCTTCTCGTCCCGATGCCGTCCCATGAGGCGCCTGACCAAAGACAAAACCTAGCTTTTTCACTCTCAGCTCCTGTTAAAACTGAATCACACGATCAGCGGTGAGCATTGCTTCAGCCAAGCCACCTAGCCCCGCTTGCTCAAACCCGGTTGCCAAATTATTGCCTGGCAACTGGTTTTGCTCCGCTTCTTGCTGACTAACGATACCACGGCGCAATGCTGCAGCAACGCAGGTCTGTAACTCTGTGCCATGCTGTATGGCCAGTCGCTGCCAACCCGCCACCAGATCATATTCATCAGACGCAGGGGCCGTTAGTGACGAACCGTTATGCACTCCATCTTGATAAAAAAACACCCGCAAAAGCTGATGGCCTTCGGCCAATAATGCTTCGGCAAATTGGTAGGCTGTACGCGCAGATTGTGTGCCATACGCAGGGCCTTCCACTACCAAAACATAACTCAGGCTCATTTTTCGCCATCCTCAGTTTTACGCTGTCGGATATAGAGGTACACGGTATGCTTGGAAATATTCAGACGGTCTGCGACACGATTAATCGCATCTTTGATATCAAATATCCCTTTATCAAACAATTCCATCACAATCTGACGATTCTTGGCGTTATTGGAGACATTCTTATCGGCATTAATTTCTTCAATGGTGCGCTCAACGGTTTGGTCGACTAACTCATCGACGTCGCTAGCAAAATTAACGGTCGAGGCCGCATGCTTTGCTTCATCTGTCGGCATAAACGACTGAAGAATTTGAGAAAATGGCGCATCAAGATTAACGTTTATACATAGCAAACCAATAATATTGTTGTCACCATTGCGGATCGCAATGGTGATCGACTTCATCAGATCGCCACCTTTAGCGCGGGTAAAATACGCCCGAGAGAAATTACGTTCCGAGCCTTCAATATCACGCAGCATCCGTAGCGCGAGATCGGTGATCGGTGATCCTACTTTACGCCCTGTATTCTCACCATTTGCGATCTTAATTGCAGAGGTGTTTAGATCATCAAGCGAGTGCAGAACAATTTCACAAAACGGACCAATAAGAGCGGCAAGGCCATCAACCACCGCTTCATATGAACGCAAGATAATATAATCATGCTCACTAAAAATGCGAGGCTCAATCAAGTCATTTTCGACCATGACATCTGAGCCAAAATTATCTGTCGATACCACTAGGATTTCTTCCTTGCTAATGCCCATTGTATTTAACTTCTGATCATTATACTGACAAGCAGATAAGTACAATGGGCGACACCCCGCCAATACAAAACCGTGTACGGCGAGCGATAAAAATTAAAAACTTGCTAGCAAGTTTATCAGATTTATGACAGGAGCCAGAACATTTCTAATGGTGTACGTGACTAGAATGAAAAAAAACCCAGCCAATGCTGGGTTTTTAATTCAATCACAAAATGTCGCTCTGTCACGACCACCCTGTCTTATCAGATAGATTACTGCGCCGCTGCCGCAGGCTGATCTGCATTCACAATATCTAGCAGCTCAACTTCAAACACGAGCGTTGAGTTGGCAGGGATGCTTGGATTAGCTTCTGAACCGTAAGCCAGTTGTGGTGGAATCACAAAAGTAAACGTCGAACCAACAGGCATCAACTGCACCCCTTCCGTCCAACCAGGGATCACTTGATTTAGTGGGAATGTTGCTGGTTGATTACGCTTATAAGAGCTATCAAACTCTGTACCATCTGTTAGCGTGCCTTTATAGTGAACCTGAACAGTATCCGTTGCAGATGGTTTCGCACCATTGCCTTCTTTATCGATATGGTAAAGCAGACCAGATTTAGTCTCTACCACACCGGCTTTTTTGGCAAACTCTGCACGGAACTCATCGCCCGCTTTAATGTTTTTCTCTGCTTCGGCTTTAGCTTTTTCTTGAACAATTTTTGACACACGCTGATCCAGCGCCTGTAATGTCTGTTGAGTTTCTTCTGGTGTTAGTCGGCTGTCGCCTGCAAACACATCACTTACACCAGCCAGAACTTGCTGACGGCTAAGATCCAAACCCAATTCTTTTTGTTGATCCAGATTTGCGCTCAAGTACTGCGCCAAAGATGCACCAATTGCATAAGCGGCTTTATCATCTTCTGTTGCAAATGTTGCTGGTGCAGCTTCAGCGGCGACCTGCTCTACTTTTGCAGGTTCTACTGGCTTTGTGTCTGCCTTTTTTTCATCCTGGCAGCCAACTGCAAGTAGAATAGTGGCAGCTAAAATAGACATCTTTAGAACAGGTTTCATGTATTTCTCCATCATTTTTACTGAGGGAATGCCTCAATTTTGTAATCGGCTTTCCTTCACTAGTATGAAAAGCACTTTAGATAAATATACTAGGGATACTACCCTTATAGTCACCTTATTGATTAACTGCAAGTCAGTGAATTAATAAGGTTATAGCATAATGGTTACTTAGCATAACCAGGCGGAACCAGACTTTATGCCTTTAAAAAGATCCGTGTTCAGCTTCATTTTGGCACTTTTCCTCCTCACCGGCTGTTTTTTTTCCGGCTCGGAGCAACAGCGCTGGGAGCTCGCACCCGAAGGAACCACCAGCTTCAGCCTTAGCCGAGAGGGTCGCTTTGCTCTTTATCACTCAGCCGTACAAGGTATCGTGCTGTGGGATTTACAGCAAAACAAAAAGTTAGCTGATTTTGGTTCTCAAGACCCACATCACAATACAGTACTCTTCAGCCACTTTTCAGACAACAGTCAATATGCGATCACCACAACCGCACAGAACTTTGCCGTCTGGGATCTTGCATGGGGGCAATCCAAAGGGCTGTGGTCTATATCTGATGGGATCATTCGCGATGCTGCGGTATCGAATAATGGCCAGCAGGTGATCCTTGGTCTTTCTAATGGCAAAGCATTGTACGTCGACTTGGGCAGCGGAAGGCGGCTAGAGTTCCTCGCTCACCGAGAAAAAGTCAATTCCGTCGCCCTATCCGCCAATGGTCACTATGCCCTTTCCGGCGGCAATGATCATATCGCCTACCTGTGGGATACCCGCAATGGCCAGATCCTCTATCAATTTAAGCACACCAAGCGGATCAGTCGAGTCGCACTACAACGCGATGGTTTGTTGGCAATGACAGCCGATGGTGGGAACGATATTTACATCTGGAATTTAAACACAGGTGAGAAGCAAGCCCAATTAACAGTCAGGCTTCGCCAACAAAATTTGTCCAGTGCGCGTTTTTCGAATGATGGACGGCAGCTTGCGACGGGGACACCCGCTCGACGTATAGAGCTATGGGATACCGCAACCGGGGATAACCTTGGTCGTTGGGAAGCAGCGCCACAACAAGAGACTCGACCCCCTGCTGCGGTGGTGTATGATGTCGCCATTACTCCTGACGGTCAGGTGATCTCAGGAACATCAGCAGGTATCGCCCAACAGTGGACGACGGAATAACGCAATGACAGAATTCGAACAACTACAAGCCCGCATTGACGAGCTAGAGATGAAACAGGCATTTCAAGAACAAACGATCGACGATCTCAATCAAGCCCTAACAGCCCAACAGTTCATGATTGACAAAATTCATACGCAGATGAAATTTATGGTGGGCAAAGTCAAAGGCATGGAACCAAGCAATATGGCCAGCGAGTCCGAAGAGACACCGCCGCCGCATTATTGATCAGAGGTTCGAGGTTCGAGGTTCGAGGTTCGAGGTTCGAGGTTCGAGGTTCGAGGTTCGAGGTTCGAGGTTCGAGGTTCGGTATGATAACGCCTAAAAAAATAAAAAAGGAAGCCGAGGCTTCCTTTTTTTATTCATGTCACACGCAGATGACATTAGTGTGAGCAGCCACAGCCGCCTTTTTCTTCGCCGCCACAGCAGCCATCTTCATCACCGTGGTCGTGATCGCCACAACCGCCGCCGCCACAGCAGCCGCCTTCCTGATGTAGGTGACCATGCTCGATTTCTTCTTCTGTCGCTTCACGTAGAGCAACGACTTCCGCAGAGAATGTCAACGTTTGGCCAGCTAGCATATGGTTAGCATCAACCACAACAAAATCGCCGTCTACTTCTGTCACTTCTACAGGGATTGGACCCTGATCAGTATCAGCAAGGAAGCGCATACCCACAGTGATCTCGTCTACACCCTGGAAAACGTTAGCAGGAACACGCTGAACCATTTCGTCTTCGTACTCGCCATATGCGTCTGCAGGAGCAACGGTCACTTCAAACTTGTCGCCAGCTTCACGGCCTTCAAGCGCAGTTTCTAGACCTACAATCAGGTTATTATGACCATGTAGGTAATCAAGTGGTACATCAGTTGTAGCCTGATCAACCACAACACCATCTTCGGTCTTCACTTGGTAAGCTAAGCTTACTACGATGTCTTTAGCGACTTTCATGTTTACTCCAATATTGAACTGGGTATCAAAGGTATTCGTCCGCATGATACCGGATAATGGTACCTTGATGCCAATATTCTCTTTCGGGACTTCATCTCACCCCTTGTCGTCTGGCTTAAAGATCCCAATAACGTGTTGTTTGGTTTGCAAAGAAAGTTGTTGGCTTTGTTCAACCGACTGCGGAACACGCACATCGCGATAGCCACATTCAACACACTCAACCTGCTCCACGTCATGTTTCTGCCGCCAGCGTAACCGATCCTGACAATGGCAAGACGGACACGTTGCACCAGCAATAAAACGTTTTTTTACCATCCAATTTGCTCCTTGCTCTTGCATCACGCCAGCGGTGATCAACGCTCATCCCAGCCATTATGACGATCCCGCTCGCCACGCATTTCACGATCGAAGATATCTTCTAGCTCCTTACGCGCTTCTCGAGAACGCGTGGCCAAATGCACATCCTCTGAATGTTGTGGTAATAAATCTCGTAATGCGGTGGTATCTAACTTACGAAAATGCGCCTCAGCACGCCTCGCCTGATAAGGATGCATACCTAATGAGATAAGGGCTTGTCGTCCTAAATCAAGGGCACCGGCGAACGTTTCTCGTGAGAAATTCTCAACCCCGTGACTCAGTAACTGATGCGCTTCCACCCGGCTTCTTGCTCGGGCCAGCACGTTTAACTGAGGAAAATACTGCTGGCACAAGATCACCACTTCCATTACCTCATCAGGATCATCGGTGCAGATAATGATAGCCTCTGCCTTGTCTGCCCCTGCGGCTCGGAGTAAATCCAGTTGGGTGGCGTCGCCGTAATACACTTTGTAGCCAAACTTACGCAAAAATTGAATTTGACTCGGGTCGCGTTCCAATACCGTGACCCGAATTTTATTCGCAAACAGCAGTCGTCCCACTATCTGACCAAAACGACCAAAGCCGGTAATAATCACTCGCGGTTGCCGATCGACCACATCACTTTCTAGAGTCTGTTCGGTTTCGGCTTTAAAACTACGAGCGAACCATTTTTCCTGCAACAGCAACAACAATGGCGTTGTCATCATCGATAGGCTCACCACCACCAATAAGAAGGCGGACAGATCGCGTCCCAATAACCCTTCCCCCAAGGCGGCAGTAAATAGAACAAAGGCAAATTCTCCGCCCTGACTCAAAATGGCGGCCATCTGACTGCGTGATTTTGCCCGGATCCCAAACGCTCTCGCCAAGCCATAAAGCAACAGTCCCTTGATACTGATCAGCGCAACCACAGCCAAAATAATTTGCAGCGGGTACGCCAGCAATAACCCAAGATTAACTGCCATCCCAACCGAGATAAAAAACAAGCCAAGCAATAACCCTTTAAACGGCTCGATAGCAATTTCCAATTCATGGCGATATTCGCTTTCAGCCAATAACACTCCCGCCAAAAAAGTACCGAGTGCCATGGATAACCCTAACGATTGCATACCAAGCGCAATCCCGATCACCAGCAACAGCGCCGCCACGTTAAATAGTTCACGCACTCCACTCAGCACCACCCAGCGGAACAATGGCCGCAGTAAAAAATGCCCGCCCACTAGTAAAGCGGCAATCCCCCCCAGCATCCAACTTAAATCAATCCAACTGCCACCTCCGCCCCCAGCGAGCACTGGTAGGATCGCCAGCATCGGGATCACGGCAATATCCTGAAACAGCAATACCGCAAAACCAGCCTGACCGGTCTCACTGCCATCTAACCCCTGCTCTTCAATCACTCGTAGAGCAATCGCAGTAGACGACAACGCCAATCCCATCCCAACCACTAAGGCATCTCGCCAACTGATCATCGGAAACCATGACTGACACGCCAGCACTATCGCAGCGATCACCAAACTGGTAACGACGACTTGCCCTCCGCCTAATCCGAGAATCGGCCCTCGCATCTGCCACAATTTTTTAGGATTCAGCTCCAGTCCAATCAGAAAGAGTAATAACACTACCCCAAATTCCGAAAAATGGAGGATCGCATCAACATCGGAGATCAGCCGCAATCCCCATGGACCAATGGTGATACCTGCAAGCAAATACCCCAATACCGAACCTAACCCTAGCCGCTGAGCAATAGGCACCGCCACTACGGCAGCCGCCAAAAACACCACGCTGACCGACAAGACATCACTAACCATCTGCCGCCTCCTCAATACCCGCTAATGGCTTAGCCAACCACTGCCGATACTGCCGGGCATGTGCTAATCGCTCAGCCAGCGGCACTCGCCGGGCCCAGTGTAGTATGAGCGGCGGCAACCATGTCATGCGACACAGCGCGGCACAAAGCTCAAAAGGGCGTAAGATTTCCTCTATCGAACAGCGGTTATAACCGTCCGGGGTATACGCTTCCGCAGCGCCGCCAGTGGTGATCACCGAACGCCAATACTTCCCCCGCGTCTGATTGCCCTCACCATGAGCAAAACCTTTACTTAAGACCACATCCATCCACTCCTTGAGCAAGGCCGGACAAGAATACATATACAGGGGATGCTGAAAAACAATTACATCATGCCCATCGACTAACGCTCGCTCAGCCGCGGCATCAATAAAGAAATCAGGATAGGTGGCATAGAGATCATGCACCGTGACATGCTTGAGGCCCTCAATCGCCTCAAGTATGTCACGGTTAGCCACCGAGAGATGGGGATCCGGGTGGGCATAAATCACCAGCACCCGTGGCGCTCCATTAACGGTCATAGCAATCCTTGGTACAAGCTGAAAATACGCCATCAGCGTAACGTTACAAGTTATATACATATAATACATAATTGCAGCAAAATAGGTTCAATTAATCCCCCCGTCGTGACAAGGGCAACAGACCACTCCTGCATTAGCAGTCCCTGCCGCTTTGGGGTAGACTCCGCACATATTCTGGCATTTTGTATTTTGCGGAGCGGGGCCTCCCCGGCACAGTTAATGATCACATTTTCGGATATCCAACTTTTACGCGGCGGAAAAGTCCTGCTCGATCAGGCTACAGCCACCATCCACCCAGGCGATAAAGTGGGCCTTGTGGGTAAAAATGGGTGTGGTAAGTCCACCTTATTTGCCCTGCTTAAGAATGAACTGAGTGTTGATGCGGGCAGTCACCAATTTCCGGCCAACTGGGAATTGGCCTGGGTTGCTCAAGAGACACCTGCGCTTGAGCGCGAAGCCATGGAATATGTCATTGACGGTGACCGCGAATACCGCCAACTGGAAGCCGAGCTGGCGGCCGCCGAACAAGCCGATAATGGCACCAAAGTGGCAGAGCTGCACGGCAAGCTGGAAGCCATTGGCGGCTACAGTATCCGCGCCCGTACCGCAGAGCTACTTGATGGTCTGGGGTTTTCACAGGAGCAGATGCAATGGAATCTGACTCAGTTTTCCGGTGGCTGGCGAATGCGTCTGAACCTCGCCCAGGCACTGCTGTGCCGTTCAGATCTACTACTGCTCGATGAGCCGACGAACCACCTCGATCTGGATGCTGTGATGTGGTTGGAAAAATGGCTTCAGAACTACCGCGGTACCCTGGTATTGATCTCCCATGACCGTGATTTCCTCGATCCTGTTGTCAACCGTATTGTCCATATCGAAAACCAGACAATGAACAGCTACACCGGCAACTACTCATCCTTCGAGAACCAACGTGCCGAGAAACTGGTGCTGCAGCAGGCTATGTACCAAAAGCAACAAAAGCAAATGACGCACATGCAGTCATATATCGATCGATTCCGTTACAAGGCGAGCAAAGCCCGTCAGGCTCAGAGCCGAATCAAAGCACTGGAACGCATGGAGCAAGTACTGCCCGCACAATTTGATAATCCATTCAGCTTTGAGTTCCGCGAGCCTTCCGCACTACCGAACCCAATATTGATGATGGATCATGTTGCCGCAGGTTATGATGACAATATTATTCTCGAAAAAATCCGTCTGAATCTAGTGCCGGGTAGCCGGATCGGTCTACTGGGGCGTAACGGTGCGGGTAAATCAACCCTAATCAAAATGCTGGCCAACGAATTACCAGCCAAAGCAGGGGAACTCAGCTACTCGCAAGGGGTGAAAATTGGTTACTTTGCCCAGCACCAGCTCGAAACACTGTACCTAGATGACACGCCAGTGCAGCACATGACCCGTATCGCCCCGACCTCTACCGAACAGCAGTTACGTGATTACCTTGGCAGCTTCGGCTTCCTTGGTGACAAAGCACTGGAAAAAGTCGGTCCGTTCTCGGGTGGCGAAAAAGCCCGTCTGGTATTGGCGCTGATCGTCTGGCAACGTCCGAACCTCTTACTACTCGATGAACCAACCAACCACCTCGATCTGGATATGCGTCAGGCACTGACTTTCGCCTTGCAATCTTATGAAGGAGCGATGGTGATCGTCAGCCACGACCGTTACCTATTACGTGCCACCACCGATGATCTGTATCTGGTCCATGACCACAAGGTTGAACCGTTTGATGGTGATCTGAATGACTACCACAAATGGCTGACTGAACAGCAGCGTAACGAACGACGTGAATTACAGGCCTGCAAACCAGAGACCACTAAAGAGAACAGCGCCGCCTCACGCAAAGAGCAGAAACGCCTCGACGCTGAGTTCCGTAAACTGACTGCACCGCTACGCAAGCAGATTGAGAAACTCGATAAGCAAATGGAAGAGCTAGGTGCAACATTAGCCGATGCCGAAACCCAATTATCAGATGTCACCATCTATGAAGCAGACAATAAAGCACGGCTTAATGAGCAATTGAAGCGTCAGGCGGCTGCAAAAAATGAACTCGAAGAGGTCGAAATGGACTGGATGGATCTGCATGAGCAGATCGAGGCCATGGAAGCGGAATTTACCCAGAACTAACTGCTAACAAGAAACGCCTATTCACCCCACACTGCCTTAGCCACTGCGGGTAATGTGGGGTGACATCTACAGGCAAATCCGGCGTTCCCCCCAAAAGCTCATAGACGCAATAGAAAACCAACCACTATTATTGGTAGGTTAAAACACGTTGCGCATAAGGACCCACAATGCCCCCGTTTGAACCAGCCCGTGGGCTAGGTAATGCTCACCTGCAAACACTGTTGCCCCGATTGCTTCGCCGTAAGCCTCTATTCACGCCGATTACTCAACGGGTCAACACACCGGACGACGACTTTCTCGACATTGCCTGGACAGCTTCACCGACTGCATATCAAGCCACTCAACCAGTGATGATCCTGTTTCATGGCTTGGAAGGGAGTTTTCATAGCCCATATGCCAACGGTTTATTGTATGCCGCGAAGCAAAAAGGCTGGCTTGGCGTCATGATGCATTTTCGAGGCTGCAGCGGGGAAATGAACCGCCAGGCCCGCAGTTATCACTCTGGGGAAACCAGTGACGCACGTTTTTTCATTCAATGGGTTCGTCGACAATTTCCTGACTCTCCGTTGTTCGCCGTCGGCGTTTCTCTCGGGGGGAATATGTTAGTCAATTACTTAGCCGAATACGGCGAAGACAGTGAACTCTGTGCCGCCCAAGTGATTTCGCCCCCGCTTGATCTCAATGCCTGTTCAGAGCGAATCGAACAAGGATTTTCAAGGGTCTATAAGCAATATTTACTCCGTTCGATGAAGAGAAATATCAGCAAAAAAATTCGCTTTCTACCCAACGCCCTGCCGCTGGATCAATCCGCTATTGAGTCCATTAGCACCTTACGCCAGTTTGACGATCTGATCACCGCACCTTTGCATGGCTATCAAGATGCCCATGATTATTATCAACGCTGTAGTGGTTTACGGCGATTACATCAGGTCACAATACCACTACGGGTGATTCATGCTAAAGATGATCCCTTCATGACTCATGACGTGATCCCCTCACAACCTTTACCTGATCATATCGAATATCATCTCAGCCCTAACGGTGGCCATGTCGGTTTTCTAACCGGATCATGGCATAAACCTACCTTCTGGCTTGAAATGACAGTGCCGGCTTGGTTTGCTCCTTTTACAATAACCAGAAGTAAATGGCGCTTATCTCGCTAGCAACTACTTGCCATTAACGTCATCAACCACTGATAATAATGTTATCAGTGGTTAATCCCTCCCCTAGAGCGGTAAACATTTAGTATGATCATTCCTTGGCAAGACATCGCACCAGAAACTCTCGATAACCTGATCGAGCATTTTGTCCTACGAGAAGGTACCGACTACGGTGAACATGAAAAAACCTTAGAACAAAAAGTCCAGCATGTTCGGCAACAGCTCACTCAGGGAGAAGCTGTAGTCATCTATTCCGAATTACATGAATCGGTAGATATTAAGCTTCGGCAAGATCTCAATTTCTAATCATTGATAAGACTTACACTTGATTTAACCGCAACATTTTGTTAATAACTCATCGTTAATCTTAACGACAGGGTTTGTCATGTCTGCAAAACATCCAATTATTGCAGTAACAGGATCTTCGGGGGCTGGCACATCCACTACCTCCGAAGCTTTTCGCAAGATGTTCAATATGATGGGCATCAATGCAGCTTGGCTGGAAGGTGACAGCTTCCACCGCTTTACTCGACCCGAGATGGATGTTGAAATCCGCAAAGCGAAGGAACAAGGCCGGCATATTAGTTATTTTGGCAATCAGGCCAATGACTTCCCCTTGCTGGAAACCTTCTTCCGCCAATATGGCATTGATGGCAGCGGTCAATTCCGCCGTTATCTTCACACCTTCGATGAAGCTGTGCCTTATAACCAGATGCCGGGGACTTTTACCCCCAGCCAGCAGCTGCCGGAAAATACCGACGTTTTATTTTATGAGGGTCTTCATGGTGGCGTGGTCGACGGTGAAACCAATGTGGCGCAGCATGTTGATTTACTGATCGGCATGGTGCCGATCGTGAACCTTGAGTGGATTCAGAAGATTGTCCGTGATACCCGCGATCGTGGACATTCCCGCGAAGCGGTAATGGAATCCATTGTCCGTTCGATGGACGACTACTTAAATTATATTACACCGCAGTTTTCCCGCACTCATATCAACTTCCAGCGCGTACCGACGGTTGATACCTCTAACCCGCTCAGTGCCAAAGCCATCCCCAGCTTAGACGAAAGTTTTGTGGTGATCCGCTTTCGCGGTATCAAAAATGTCGACTTCCCCTACCTACTCGCCATGATCCAAGGCGCATTTATGTCACGTCACAACACGCTAGTAGTCCCCGGGGGGAAAATGAGCTTTGCGATGGAGCTGATCATGCGCCCGTTGATCCAACAGCTGATCGATACCGGGAAGATCGGATAAGCAAAAAGTAAAGCAGGGGCGAGGAAAAGAAGAGTAGGAACTAGGTAAAGCAGTTAAAAGCGGAAAATCAGGGACTAGGGACAAGGAAGAGCGGAAAAGCAAAAGATATGTGGTCCTGTGGTCCTGTGGTCCTGTGGTCCTGTGGTCCTGTGGTCCTGTGGTCCTGTGGTCCTGTGGTCCTGTGGTCCTGTAAGCAGGAGCGAGGGACGAAAGAGTGTAAAGGAAAAAGAACGAATTCTGAGACTCTACCCCAGCTTTTATTCCGCTCTTACCCATAGGGCCTTAGGATCGCTTTTGCTCTTCCGCTTTTAAACCGCTCTTCCTCGGAACTCGTCCCTCGAAACCCGTACCTAAATCTTGATCTACCCATAGGACCATAGGTTCGCTTTTCCCCATAGCTCCGCTCTCGCCCTTCCGCTCTTCCTCCAAACTCGTCCCTCGCCCCTGATCTATTACGCCTCAACCACCTCATACGAATGCGTCATCTCAACCCCTTCACCCAGCATCAAGCACACCGAACAGTACTTTTGCAATGAATCAGACACCGTCTTTGCCACGACTGATGCATCCAAATCAACGCCTGTCACCACAAAATGCAAATTCGCTGAGGTAAAAATACGGGGCGCCTGCTCGCGGCGAACCGAACTGATCTGTGCCTCACAAGCGGTAATTTTCTGCCCGGCAGATTTCAGACCATCCACCACATCCACCGAGCTGCAGCCGCCCGCCGCCATTAATACCAATTCCATCGGACTCGGCGCTTTTTGGCCGCCATTTCCATCCATAACGACACTGTGTCCCGAATTTGACTGCCCAAGGAAGGTCATGCCTTCGACCCATTTCACGCGTGATTGCATTGCTTTCTCCTTACAACTTTTGAGGTAATTTCGTACTATCTAACAACTGTGTGATCATGTGCACACTTATGAGTAAAAAATGGCCATTTCAGATAGATCAATATCAAGAAAAACGTCCCGAAAAAAGATAAACTCTGATGTAATTATTCACGTGAGCTTGCAGCCCAGCGGTTGACTGAATATCCTAAACGGCGAACTACATTATTGTTAGGCCCAGCCTCAAACTTATCTTATAGGGACGTCGTTGTTGGGCAACAAACGCAGCAGAGGAAGTTAGTAATATGGTTCCAGGTAAACCTCAAACAGATCCAACTCTTGAGTGGTTTCTTTCCCATTGCCACATTCATAAATACCCGTCAAAGAGTACGTTAATTCATGCGGGTGAAAAAGCGGAAACGCTTTACTACATTGTTAAAGGTTCTGTTGCTGTCCTGATCAAGGATGAAGAAGGCAAGGAGATGATCCTGTCTTACCTCAACCAAGGTGACTTCATCGGTGAGCTAGGTCTTTTCGAAGAAGACCAAGAGCGTACTGCTTGGGTTCGAGCGAAAACACCTTGCGAAGTGGCTGAAATTTCATTTAAGAAATTCCGTCAGCTAATTCAGGTTAATCCAGATATCTTGATGCGTCTTTCTGCTCAGATGGCCAACCGCCTTCAGGTGACTAGCCAGAAAGTTGGAGATCTTGCATTCCTCGATGTGACTGGCCGTATCGCCCAGACATTATTGAATTTGGCTAAACAGCCTGATGCAATGACGCACCCAGATGGTATGCAGATCAAAATCACACGACAAGAGATCGGCCAGATCGTGGGTTGTTCTCGTGAAACTGTGGGTCGCATCCTGAAAATGCTGGAAGAGCAGAATCTCATTTCTGCCCACGGTAAAACAATCGTCGTGTACGGTACGCGCTAAGCTAACCATCACCACGAAAAACAAAAAGCCGCAATTGAAGTGACCCCCTTTAAATTGGACATTTCAAATATGCGGCTTTTTGCTTATGTGACAAAAGTATACTTTCACCTTCAAATTCTCGACTTCCTCACTGTTTTTCCGCTTGTATTCTCAATGCCCAATGCTACATTGTGCATATGGACTATACACTGACATTGACAACAGGAAATCACCGATATGGATATCGAGCGCTTCTCCCCTCATCGTGCCCCTTTCGGCTCTGTGATCATCGCGCCACTCCCCTCAACGGTCGAAATGACAGGATTTAGCGGCAGCCGCCATTACCTTGAACAACAAGAAACGGTCAGGCACGGCACACTCGGGCAAAACCTTGATATACCACTACTGGACGGCCTTAACGGCTAGGCAGTTTTCACACAACTTCGGCTCGCTATTTATTGGTACTTTCAAAAATTTTATCGGCAGAAGCCTCAACAAACCCACGATAAAGCTCACCGTCAACTGTTGTTGGGTAACGTTTGGCAAATTCATAAAAGCCCCCAGGGACCACGTAAACGCCATCACTAAACCCGACCTTGACATGATCGGCCATTGTTGACGATTGCTCCAGCATTACTGTGGGGCTACCTTTTACAGCGCCACCAGACTCATTGATAGTAAAACCATTGTGGAGCAGCAGATGGTTCACCTCGGCCACTTCTGTAAACTGCTCTAAATGATTAATACTAACAGTAAAATGATTGGCACCAAATCCATGTGCAGCAAGCCAGCCTGCATACTCGCTTTCAGCATACAACAGCTCATAGGTTGCGTAATCCAGACTCCATAATCGCCCACCATAAAGAAAGGTCGGATCACGCATGGCCGACTCCGGCACCTGCTCAATCAAGTCTCGTACCGTCTGCTGAAACAGCGAGCTAAACTGGCCGACCAACAGTTCACTGATAAACACTTTTGGGGCTAATGGATCAGGATGCTCAAAGTGCTCGGCATACAACTTCTTGTCTTCAAAGTGGTATTCTCCACAAGGCTTATAGCCTATCGCAATGAACGGGGCTGCCAGCCGATCCAAACCAACCGCTGGCAGATTAAATGTCCGCAAGGCAATGTGATCGTTATACAGTGGTTCCTCTTCTGTCAGCAGGTCATGGATCTGAGCTGCTGATGGACACAGGCGCTGGACATAATCCTGCCACAAACCTTCAAATAATTGCGCTACCCTTTCCATCTGTTTATCCCCGCTATTCAAATGCAGATTACTCACAACCGGACTAGAGATCGATCCCCGGTGCTAGTTGAGTCGGTAGTTCAGGTTGCTCCCCCTCCATTGAGGCCATAGGATACGCACAGTAGTCCGCGGCATAGAATGCACTCGGTCGTAGGTTGCCGGATGCGCCAGGGCCCCCAAATGGAGCATCACCACTCGCCCCCGTTAACGGACGGTTACGATTCACAATCCCAGCCCGGATCTGCTCAATAAAGTATTGCCACTCACTGTCATCGGTCGACACCAAGCCAGCCGATAACCCATAACGCGTCTGATTCGCCAACTCAACGGCCTGCGTCAAATCGTCATACCTCACCACTTGCAGTAATGGGCCAAAATATTCCTCATCCGGTAAGTCGGCAATCGGGCTAACGTCGATGATCCCGGGGGTAACAAGCGCGCCATGGCCACGCGTTGCTGCCAATAAGGCATTTCCGCCTAACATAATCAAATGCGCTTGCGCGGCAATGATGCGATCTGCTGCTTCAGCTGAGATTTGTGGCCCCATAAAGGGGGCGGGCTCATCAAATGGGCCGCCAACCCGAATGTTCCGTGTCAGTGCCAATAACCGCTCCAGTACGCGATCTCCTGCCTCGCCAGAAGGCAGATATAAACGGCGAGCACAGGTACAGCGCTGCCCTGCACTGATAAAGGCTGACTGAATAATAGTGTAGACAGTCGCATCGAGTTCGCCATAATGACGCGAGATCACCATCGGGTTATTCCCGCCCATTTCGAGGGCGAGCATCTTGCCCGGCTGTCCTGCAAACTGATAGTGCAACAAATGGCCGGTGTTAGCACTGCCGGTAAACAGTAAGCCATCAATACCTGCCGACCCCGCAAGGGCCTCTCCTGTCGTCCTCCCTCCCTGCACCAGATTGATCACCCCGTCAGGCAAGCCAACGCATTGCCACAGCTTCATGGTCTCTTCTGCCACTTTGGGCGTCAAATCAGACGGCTTAAATACCACGGTATTCCCGGCGAGCAGCGCAGGAACAATATGGCCATTGGGTAAATGCCCCGGGAAGTTATACGGTCCAAACACGGCCATCACTCCCAATGGTCGATGACGCAGCACGGCTTGTGTGCCCGCAACCTCTTTCTGCCTTTCCCCCGTACGCTCATGATAAGCCCGCAATGACAGCGCGATTTTACCTACCATTGCCATCGCTTCGGTGCGGGTTTCCCATAATGGCTTTCCCGTCTCTTCAGCTATCACTCTGGCTAACGATTCAGAATTATCCTTCACCAATTTGGCAAAACGCTCAATGATGGCCTGACGCTCACTGAACGGGCTCTGACGCCAGCTAATTAATGCCTGACGAGCACTGAGCACCGCCTGTTCAACCTGCTCGGTGGTGGCCGCCTGAGCCTGCCACACAACATTGCCGGTAAACGGGTCTAGCGACTGCATCGTTTCCCCTTTACCCGCTAACCATTGTCCTGCAATCCACTGCGTCATTATTCCTCTCCTTATTGACTGATCAACCGTACCTCGTCGCCATGCTGAACCTGAAGGAGCGCGGCCATTGAGGCTGAAATCACCGCCTTCTGCTTGATAATATCTACCTTACCGACAACCGCTCGAAAATGACAAAATGAGGTATTACTAATTATACAATGCGTGCCGAGAAGTGGTTCACCGATGACGACCTTGCACAGTTGAGAGTGACGTACTGATTCAATATTGCGAACATCGCATTCAACCGTTGGTCCGGCATCGAAAATATCGACATATCCCCGGCAACTGAATCCTTCATGTTCCAGCAAGCGCAGCGCAGGGCGGGTATTGTCGTGTACCTCTCCTATCACAGCCTGCGCCTCCGGGCTGAGTAAGTTGACATAAATTGGCAATTTGGGCATCAGATCAGCAATAAAGCCTTTTTTGCCAATCCCAGCCAAGTAATCTGCCAGAGTGAAATCAATCGAAAAGAAATGCGCCTTCAGCCAATCCCAAAACGGCGAGTTACCTGCCTCATCAGACACCCCTCGCATCTCCGCAATCACGGTTTTCGCAAAACGTTCAGGATGTTGGGCCATCATCAGAAAGCGGCACTTGGACAACAGCCGGCCATTGAGCCCCTGCCGCCATTCTGGTCTAAGGAATAGGGTACAAAGCTCACTGGCTCCGGTGTAATCGTTGCCAAAAGTCAGCACTTTTACCACATTATGGACATTGAGGCGGCAGGAGGAATGCACCACCGTGCTCAAATGGTAAGTATAAAAAGGCGCATCAAGGCCAATAGCGGCTTCAATCGCCGTTGTTCCGGCGATCTCACCGGTCGAACTGTCTTCCGCGACCATCAAATACCCTTCGAGACCAGGCTCGGTCACTGTCTTGGCAAAGCTCTCCTCGGAATGCAGGATCCTGCGGGCAAGGATCTCTTCGTTAACCGGAAGTGATGTAAAACCGAAGCCTGACTCTTGAGCACACTGCATCAGCGCCGGTAGATCAGCGGTGGTAATTGGGCGTATAACCAGCATCGCTCTCCCTCCATAGGCCATCGCCGCGAGCGCAGCCCGCGACACTGGCTGTATAAGCTAATTAATGATGGGCTTCTTCATACAACTTGGCGATAGCCCGTTCCAGACGAGCCATACCGTCATCGACATCAGCCTTACTGATCACCAACGAAGGCGTAAAGCGCACCACATCAGGGCCAGCCACTAGCACTAGCAGCCCCTCATCGCCTGCTGCAAGCAGGATATCACGCGCTCGTCCCTGCCATTTGTCATTAAGCGCTGCACCGAGTAATAGCCCTTTACCCCGGATTTCGGTAAACACCGAATACTTGGCATTGATCGCTTCCAGTGCCTCTCGAAACCACGTTTCCCGTAATGTGACTCCAGCTAACACCTCGGGTTTTGTCACTTCGCTGATCACCGCTTCTGCCACGGCACACGCGAGTGGATTGCCGCCATAAGTCGAGCCATGGGTGCCCACTTTGAAATGCGCGGCCAGTGCCGTCGTTGTCAACATCGCGCCAATGGGAAAACCGCCACCCAACGATTTTGCCGTACTCAAGATATCGGGGATCACTCCCAGCCCTTGATAAGCATAAAAATCGCCGGTACGGCCATTACCGGTCTGTACTTCATCAAAGATCAGCAACACATTGTGCTGATTACACAGCTCGCGCACACCGTGAATAAACTCTGCCGTTGGCGATACAATGCCACCTTCCCCCTGAAGTGGCTCAATCATGACCGCACAGGTACGTGCCGAGATGTGACTCGCCAGCGCATCCAGATCATTGTAAGGCAGGTGGGTAATATCGCCCGGCCGAGGGCCAAAGCCATCTGAGTAAGCAGGCTGACCTCCCACTGTCACCGTGAAAAAGGTCCGGCCATGGAATCCTTGCTGGAAGGCGATAATTTCAGATTTTTCTGCGCCAAAGGTATCGGCGGCATAACGGCGGGCAAGCTTCAAGGCGGCTTCATTGGCTTCTGCACCGGAGTTAGCAAAAAAAACTTTTTCTGCAAAACAATTGTCAGTAAGCAACCTTGCCAGTCGCAGCGCAGGCTCATTGGTCATCACATTACTCACATGCCAAAGCTTTTCAGCCTGCTCCTTGATGGCATTCACCATCAACGGATGACAGTGACCAAGGCAGCTCACCGCAATCCCACCAGCAAAATCAACATATTCACGACCGTCCTGATCCCATAACCGCGATCCATCCCCTCTGACCGGAATGATCGGCATGGGGGCGTAGCAAGGTACCATAACTTCATCAAATAGCAGACGATCAACCTTGAGTTCCTTTGCCATTCTCGTATCCCTCTCTCTATTTCTGCCTAAACACAGTATTTACATATTATTAACCAATGCCAATAGCTGATTATCATTTTATTGATCTCAACTGATTAGCCAATCTCCCACCGGGAACATAGTTATGCATTTATAATGGGATTTTATTAATACCGTAACATGGAAGAGTCTCTTTCCTATCAGGAATGAAATAGCTGATATAGTGCTGGTCGCGCGTATTCATCTGTCAGGCTTTAACTTGCAATCACGAGAGGAGAAAACCTATGGCGGAGATCTAAAATGACAGGGTAATAACACCCAAAAGACATCAGGAAAAAAAACAGAAAGGAAGGAACAAGAGACAAAAATGGCAGCGTTATCCCCTGCCATCATGAGAGTGGATTATTAAACACGACGGCGGAGGAAGTTCGCCAATAACCGGTGTCCCTGCTCAGTCAGAATACTTTCCGGATGAAACTGCACCCCTTCAATCGGCAGTGTTTTGTGGGCGATCCCCATAATTTCATCACGCTGCCCATCACGCTCCGTCCATGCCGTGATCGCAAAACAGTCAGGCAAACTCTCTTCTTTCACGATCAACGAATGATAACGCGTCACCGTCAATGGGTTATTTAAACCAGAAAAGACACTACTGTCATTATGCGTTATCCGCGAGGTCTTACCATGCATCACTTTTTGGGCTCGAACCACTTCACCACCAAAGACCTGAGCAATCGATTGATGGCCTAGACACACTCCCAAGATCGGTAACTTACCGGCAAAATAACGAATTGCCTCCAGAGAAATGCCTGCTTCGTTGGGCGTACAAGGGCCAGGCGAAATCACTAAATGTGAAGGAGCTAACGCCTCAATCGCCGCGATATCGATCTCATCATTACGCACGACCTTCACCTGTGCGCCCAGCTCGCAAAAATACTGATAAAGGTTATAAGTAAACGAATCGTAGTTATCGATCATCAATAGCATAAATACAGCCGCTCCCTGAAAAATACAGCGGCTATTTTGCAACAGGCCCAGAGAAAGGCAAGCGATGGCGAAAAAAAACCGGCCTGTCAGCCGGTTTCTGTCATTCGCTGTTTAGCAGGCAGTTATGGGCGCGCCACAAAACCCACCGCTTCATAAGCCTGCTTCAAGGTGATCGCTGCACGCGAAGAGGCTTTTTCAGCACCGGCTTTCATGACACTATCCATGTAAGCACGATCTTCGCGAATACGGCGGTATTCCGCCTGAATCGGCTCCAGCATAGCAACCAATGCTTCACCGACATCCTTCTTGAACGGACCGTACATTTCAACACCGTGATACTGCGCTTCAATCTCCGCAAAAGACAGACCCGTTGCCGCGGAGTACAAGCCCATCAAGTTAGCGATACCGGCTTTATTTTCAATATCATGAGCAATACGCGGCGGTGTTTCAGCGTCTGTTTGTGCTTTGTTGATTTTCTTGATGATCGACTTCGGATCTTCCAGCAGGGTGATCACGTTTTTACGGTTATCATCCGACTTCGACATTTTCTTCGTGGCATCTTGCAGGCTCATCACTCGAGCATTCACGGTTGGAATGTAAGGTTCTGGGACCTGAAAAATCGGTTGTTCTGGGCTATACAAATTATTGAAACGCGTCGCGATATCTCGCGCCAATTCCAAATGCTGCTTTTGATCATTACCTACCGGCACCTGATGCGCACCGTACAATAGGATATCGGCAGCCATCAGCACTGGGTAACCAAATAACCCCGCATTCACATCGTTAGCATAACGGGCAGATTTGTCTTTAAACTGAGTCATACGGCTCAGTTCACCCATCTGGGTATAACAGTTCAGTAACCAGCCCAGCTGAGCGTGCTCAGGAACATGAGACTGAACAAACAAACTACTCTTCTTCGGATCCACTCCGACAGCAAGACAAATGGCTAATGCATCAAGCGTCGCTTCATGTAGAGCCTTCGGATCCTGACGGACGGTAATTGCGTGCAAATCAACGACACAGTACTGGCAATCATAATCATCCTGCATCTGTTCCCACTGACGCAGCGCACCCAGATAGTTACCAATACTTAATTCACCTGAAGGCTGGACGCCACTTAATACAATGGGTTTAGTCATGATGAGAATTTTCCTCTGTCATTTAACGAAGCAGCGGCATCTCGCCGCTGACTGAATATCAACACTGTCGCTTTGCCTACAGGCCAAGCGTACTAGCTGTCTAGTTTAACCACTTCTACCAATTGACTAAAGTGATCCAGCACAATATCGGGATCACTCGCACTAATTGGCTGGCCATAGTTGTAGCCATAGGTGAGTCCAACAACATAACATGCTGCGGCTTTCGCCGCCAAGATGTCATTGCGTGAATCGCCAACCATCAACATTTCACAGGCTGACAATTGATGCTTATCAAGCAACCAGTTGAGAGCGAAAGGATCCGGCTTTTTCAGCGGGAAGGTATCGCCACCAATCACGTCGACAAAATAATCGGCAATACCGTGTTGCGCCAGTAGATGTGGCACAAATTGAGCTGGCTTATTGGTGACGATCGCCATTGGCAGTCCAGCACCATAGAATGTCGCCAGCGTTTCCTTAACCTCTGGATACAGATCGCTCTTCTGATGCCCCCCTGCTTCATAGTAACTATCAAACAATTGGCGAGCCTCTCGGTGCACGGCAGGATCGAGTTCGGGATCGATCGTCTGGCTCTGACTTAGGGCACGACCAATCAGAATATCAGCGCCATTACCAATCCAAGTGGTGACCTGCTCAATCGTGACCCCAGGACGACCCAATGCTCGCATGGCTTTATCTGCGGCATCAGCCAGATCGGGTACGCTGTCTAACAGCGTACCATCGAGATCAAATGCAATAAACTTAATACCGTCAAATGGGATCATCTTAACGCTCTACCTTGGCCAGCTCAGCGCGCATCTCATCAATCACGGCTTTGTAGTCAGGCTGACTAAAAATCGCAGAGCCCGCGACAAACATATCTGCACCCGCCGCGGCGATTTCGCGAATATTATCCACCTTCACCCCACCATCAATTTCAAGACGGATGGAGCGGCCTGATGCATCAATACGTTTGCGTACTTCACGCAGTTTATCCAGCGTAGTCGGAATAAATGATTGACCACCAAACCCTGGGTTGACCGACATCAACAAGATCATGTCAACCTTGTCCATGATGTAATCCAAATAGTGCAGCGGTGTTGCCGGATTAAAGACGACGCCAGCCTGACAGCCATTCTCTTTGATCAGCTGCAGAGTGCGATCAAGGTGCTCTGAGGCCTCCGCATGCACGGTGATCATGGTCGCGCCCGCCTTGGCGAAATCAGGAATAATACGATCCACTGGCTTCACCATCAGGTGAACATCAATCGGCGCAGTAATACCGTAGTCACGTAGCGCCTGACAGATTGGTGCACCAAATGTCAGGTTAGGGACATAGTGGTTGTCCATCACATCAAAGTGCACAACATCGGCACCGGCAGCCAATACTTTCTCAACATCTTCACCCAAGCGAGCAAAGTCTGCAGATAGAATAGATGGTGCGATCAAAAAGTCCTTCATGTTCAGCCTCTATACGGTATTTACCAAAACGGTATCAGAAATCGGCGCAATTCTACCCGATCCCAAATCCGATGTCTTAATCGATTTATTTATCATACCCGTGATAACACCATCCGGGAAAATGGAATCGAACTATATTCAAAGAAGCACGGAGGGACAGTTATGGAGCAACAGAAGAAACCATCGACCACCAAAGCCAATGTTATAAAGAGTATTGCGGGGGCACTTCTTGGAGTGCAATCAGAACGTAACCGGGAGATTGATTTCAGTCAGCGTACACCACTACCGTACATCGTGGTGGGTATTATAGCGATCGCACTCTTTGTCGGGATACTGGTGGCAATCAGCCAATGGGTGACTGCCACGTAACATCGCATGCATACGATATAGAAGATTTAAGCGTTCGGGGATTTGAATAGTGCGAGTAATTCATCCACTTTATTGCGGCCACTACCATTACGGCTGATCGTACGTTTAACCTTCACTACTGACAAGTCTGCACCATGATATAAGCGACGGGTTAGCGTCGTATCATGGTTAGAAATCAAGACGGGAATATCCCGCTCAAGTGCAGCCCGTTCCGCCACATCGGCCAATGCTGCTTGATCATCAAGGCTAAATCCATTACCGGCATAAGAGGTAAAGTTAGCCGTACTCGATAACGGGGCATAAGGTGGATCGCAATAAATCACACACCCTTTACGGGCACGAGAAAATGTTTGCTGGTAACCTTCACAAACAAAAGTGGCACGCTTGGCTTTCTCGGCAAAGAAGTACATCTCAGCTTCCGGGAAATACGGCTTTTTGTAGGAACCGAAAGGCACGTTAAAGCCACCTTTCTTGTTATAACGGCATAATCCATTAAAACCATGACGATTCATGTATAAGAAATACAATGAACGTTGATACGGATCGTCAGTATTATTGAAGGCTTCGCGAATTTTTAAATATTCTTCTTTGCGGTTGTAGGCCGGCGTGAACAACTCTCGTACATCCTTGATGTACTGTTCTGGCTGCTCTTTAAGAATATTATAAAGGTTAATCAAGTCCGGATTGATATCGGCCAGTAAGTACTGTTCGAAATCAGTATTGAGAAAAACCGAACCCGCCCCGACAAAAGGCTCAACCAATTTACGCGCAGGTGGCAGATGGCGTTCAATTTCCTCAACCAGAGAATACTTCCCCCCAGCCCATTTCAGAAATGCACGATGCTTTTTCATTCAGCTGACCACCAATACCTACGTTGTAACGAAAGGTGGCGGATTATACACCCTTTCATACCGTTCCTGATACCGTTAACAGGGAAATATATCTACGATAAGGTGGTTATTTTGCTCGATTCATTTCCCGGTGGATCTGCTGATACGATTTTACCCAAGGCTGCAATGCCTGCAACCGCGCGGGAAGACGTGGTTCTGCTTTTCGGGCAGCAAGCACATTCTTATAGTTCCCGGTCACAATGATGAACCATGGTTCGCCGTTACGCCGGGTTTGATACACCGTAGCGTGCGTCGCGATCTGATACTCATCAATAAACTCATTGGCCGCCGTCAAGGATTTCATTGCAGCCAGTTGCAACGCATAGTGTTGAGCTGGGATCTCTCGCAACCCCGCGCCGAGCTCAACAGTGGACGTTGTGGCCTGTTCTGGTTCAGGCATCGGACTTAACGCCGCTTCTACGATCTTATTAACAGCTGTGCTCTCGGGGGTAACGGGAGTCACAGAGGGAGCAGCAACGTCATCACCATCATCAACCACTAGCATTGCAGGTTCCGATGCTGTGGCTGAGTGAGCTTCAGCGATACCTTCAGGTTCACCAATCTGCTGAGCAACGGCCTGTTCACCCGTTCCGCCCAACTCTTGTTCATCGATCATCGCATCAACAACCGTCGAGGGCACCACCACTCGCGGATTGTCATCACTGCGCCCGACAGTCAGTCCCTCCAGAGACACCTCGGGGGGCAAACTATGGCTATCATCCTGAGCGGTATCCGTCGTTAAGAGTGTTTCGCTCTCGTTCGGGTCATCCACTGCCTGCGATACATCACCAATCGCTTGTTCAACTAACGTCTGAGTATCGGGTACCGCGCTATCATTTAATGCGGTCGACATTTCCCGCTCATTATTGAGCGGGTTGGATGTCAGTGGTATAAACCACCAAGCAATTGCACCTATTATCAATACAACCAGTATCGCCAACACCATCACTGATGCTGGTCGGCGCGATATATTATCAGCCATATCCTTATGTTCCCCACACTCCAATTTAACCAACGCGCCCGGTAACGGCGTACAGTCTATTGCCTGCTCTCGTATCCACCGCCGGGCCTTCGCATCAAGCGGTTTATCCATCACTCTCTTTTCTATGAATGTTTGCGCTTCATGCTCTGTCAGTTCGCTAATTTCTAACTCCAGCGGCGCAGCCCCCTGACCATGAGCAATCTGGCGAAGGAATTTATCCAATCGACCTGTATGGCTAAAAAGCAACACATTAATCTGCCATCCTGACGTATTGCGAGCGTGCTGGACTAATGCCCACAGTTCAGCAAGTACTATCGGACTGAGAAGATGGGCGTCATCAACCACAATAAGCGCATTAACCGAATAGGAACCCAGCATTCGCTCGATACTCTGTTGAATCGGATCTTGCTCATTAAACACCGCTCTGGGGGCTAACTGCTGGAGAATAAAAGCACGGTGCTGACTGTCGCTTTGGTTCGGATGACACAGCAGCAAAGCCTGCTGGCCCGATCCGGCCCAACGTTCAAGATAACGCTGGGAAAGCCAAGTCTTACCCGCCCCCTCGACGCCAGTTATCTGAATAAGATTGGAACTAAAACGGGTAAGAAACTGAAGACGTGATAACAACTGAATTTGGGATTCAAGTTCCAGAGCATGAAGATGAGTGTCAGTACCCATGAACGCCTACAGTATTATGCTGAAATTGCACGTCGTAACGTCGCCTCAGGCACACCCGCGACAACCTCTGCACATCCAATCGCTGTTGGTAAAATAAGTCGCAACTGTCCAGACAATACTTTTTTGTCGCGCATCATGTGTTTCAGGTAGGCATCAAAATCCATCTCGGCAGGCCCTTGGACGGGGAGGTTGGACAACTTAAGTAAACGAATAATACGTTCAACATCTGTTGCCTCAATCAATCCCATAAACTGCGCACAACGGGCGGCCTGCACCGTACCAGCAGCAACGGCTTCACCATGTAACCAATTTCCATAGCCCATTTCAGCCTCAATCGCATGACCGAACGTATGCCCAAGGTTAAGCAAGGCTCGCACGCCGGATTCCTTTTCATCCGCCGCCACAACATCGGCTTTAATCTGGCAACAGCGACTGATGGCATAATTCAATGCATCACTATTTAGCGCCTGTAATTTAGCCACATTAAGCTCAAGCCACTCAAAAAACTGACGGTCAGCTATAATGCCGTATTTGATCACCTCGGCCATCCCTGCCGCAAACTCACGTGCAGGTAAGGTGTTGAGGCAAGTATTATCAATGATCACTGCTTTGGGCTGATAGAAAGCCCCCACCATGTTTTTACCAAGTGGGTGATTGACGGCTGTTTTGCCGCCGACAGACGAATCTACCTGCGATAACAACGTAGTTGGAACCTGAATGAAATCAACCCCTCGCTGAAAACAAGCGGCCGCAAAGCCCACCACGTCACCAATTACGCCCCCGCCTAACGCAACGATTACCGTATCGCGGCCATAGTTGCCTTCCAGTAGGTACGTCATAATTTGATTAAAGGTATCAAGTGTTTTGTATTGCTCACCATCAGGCAGGACCAACAATGCCACCTCGCAAGCTAGAGAACGAAGCGTTCCCATCACTTGCTCGGCATACAATGGCGCGACGGTGTCATTGCTGATCACCACAACACGTCGAGTTGCAGAGATCACAGAGGTGAATAGCGCCGGGTTAGTAAATAACTCGGCGCCAATTGAGATTGGGTAACTTCTGTCCCCGAGGTTGACGTTGATCCGTTCCATGGCCCGCTCTCTCTTTTTAATTAACGCTCTTCAAGCATGCTGATGATTTGGTTAGCCACAACCTTGGCACTCTGATCATCAGTGCGCACAACATAATCTGCGACTTCTTCATACAAAGGATTACGCTCATCAGCAAGTGCTTCTAGTACATCACGAGGCGTATCAGTCTGTAGTAAAGGACGCTTTTTATCGCGTTGAGTTCGTGCCAGCTGCTTCTCGATGGTTGTCTCAAGATACACAACGATACCCCGAGCAGAAAGACGATTACGGCTTTCTTTGCTGATCACTGAACCACCACCTGTCGCCAGCACAATACCTTGCTGTTGAGTCAGATCGTCAATAACGCCTTCTTCGCGGATACGGAAACCCGCTTCACCTTCAACATCAAATACCCAGCCAATGTCTGCACCTGTACGCTCTTCAATCTCAGTATCTGAGTCGAAGAATTCCATATGCAGTTGCTGTGCAAGATGTCTACCAATAGTACTTTTGCCGGCACCCATCGGGCCGACCAGGAAAATATTTCGTTTTTCAGCCATTTTAGCAAATTTACGCGCGGTTAATATAACGACACCGCCCGCAGGCTTCGATAAACAAGCCCGAGGCGCCAACTTCCTCACATTTAATGCGTGATAAGACCGAAAATTATCTCAGGACAAGACTGCCTTTGGCAATAGCTGGAAGGGTATTTCTTCACGTAGAGGGGAATTAGCTATCGCTAATTCCCCCTAATCGCTAGTAATCACCGTTACTGGTAGACAATTTTCGGCGTTACAAAAATCAACAACTCCCGCTTAGCCAACTCTTCTTTTTTATGCCTAAACAGTGCCCCTAGTACTGGTAAATCACCAAGCACTGGCACCTGTCGGACGTTCTTATGTACTGAATTCTGATAAATTCCACCCAGTACCACCGTCTCACCATTTTCCACCAGAACCTGAGTACCGATACGTTGAGTTTCAATCGATACCGCTTCGCCAGTCCCGGTCTGGACCACTTCTCCTTTTCGATCCTGGGTAACCACCAAATCAAGCACTAACTTACCATCAGGAGTAATTTGTGGCGTTACCATCAGGCTCAAGACCGCCTTCTTAAAGCCCACCGATACCGCCCCACTGGATGACGATTCTAAATAGGGGATCTCCGTTCCCTGTTCAATATAGGCCATTTTCTTGTTCAGCGTCATTAACCGAGGACTAGAAATGATCTCAGCTTTATTTTCTGTCTGTAAAGCAGACAGTTCTAAGTCGAGTAAAATATCGCCAATTTTAGCCACTTGGAAAGCAATACTCGACGCCCCTGCGCCAGCCGCTAAGTTAACATTCAAAAAGTCATCCACTGTCGACTCATCCGCAAGCATACCGACCGAGTCGAGATTTGTTTCAATTGATCCCCCCACGGTTGTATCACCACTGGCACTCAACAACCCCCAACGAACACCAAGCTCGTCCATATCCCCTTCATTCACAGTGACTATTCGAGCTTCAATCTGGACCTGTTTTACCGGAATATCCAACGCGCTGATAATATCGCGGATACTCTCCAGGTTCTCTGGAAGATCATTGACTATCAATGCGTTGGTTCGCTCATCAATATGCAAGGATCCACGCTCAGATAACATGCCAACGCCGTCTTCATCCCCCTGCAACAACTCACCCAGTTCATTTGCCTTCGCGTAATTAATCTGGATGATCTCCGAACTCAGGGAAGCCAACTCGGCCTCTTTTCGTTTCGCTTCCAGTACTTGTTGTTCGCTGGCAGCCAATTCTGCTTTAGGCGCAATCATCACGACCGAACCCTGCTCGCGTTTATCCAAATCTTTAGATTTTAATATTATATCAAGCACTTGCTGCCATGGCACATCATCAAGGCGCAAGGTTAAATTCCCTTTTACTGAATCCGATACGACCAAGTTGAAATCATTATATTCGGCAATAAGCTGAAGAACATTTCGTACGGGTACATCCTGGAAATTAATTGAGATGGGTTTACTGTTATAACTGATTTCCGATGACTGAGCGGCAGCCGCTACTTCAGTGGCAATATTATCAACCGTCACTGACAGCACTTTACCCTCAGAAGAATAGTCATATTTATATGCGCCGTTCATGGTTAAGACCAAGCGAACCCCGCGTTCAGTACGAAAGGTTTCAATCGTATCCACGCGCGTAGCAAAATCTTTTACGTCGAGCACATAAAGCATATCATCCGGGATCTGAGTCTCGTGTAACTCAACATATAGCTGCTTACCCGAGCGACGCATATCGACCACGGATCGTGAATTTTCCAGCTCAACCTTTAACACCCCGCTTTCATCACTGCTACGAGTAAAATCAAGCCCTTTTACCTGATTAGCCGTCGCCGCGAAAGTCGAAGGGACGACGATCAAAGTCAATAGTATTAGCCAGCTGACACCGACTCTCCAAAACCACTGTCGATCATTATATTGCGTTGCTTTCCTTGCCATAATTTTCGTCTCTTCCTAAACGGCTTTATCTTGCTTAACCAACGTAAGTTTCATTGGCCGTTTCAACCAACAACCTTCGCCATCTGGCAAAATTTCTTCTATATCAACACCTTTCGGACTAACCTTTAGAATTTTCCCATGATTAAGCCCTAGATAATGCCCTTCTCTCACCTTGGCCAACTTTCCTTCCGGGGTATAGACCAAAGCCCAAAGCTGATTATTATCCCCCATCACACCTCGCATACTGAGCTGTTCCAGTGGGAAGTTTTCCAATGGTGAACGATAACTGCGGGATTCAGGTTGCCAACACGCTTGCTTGAAATCATCAAGCGGCTGACCGAGCTCGGGTCGAGGTCGCAAGAACGGAACTCGGGTGCTTGTCATCACAAACGCCTCTGCGACAAACTCTGACGGCTCAGCTAATGGCTCAACCTTGGCTTCGGCCTGCTGACGGGATTGTGCAATGAACTGAGAAATAGAATCATCATTGGCCTTACACCCGACTAAACTCATCATCACAGTGAAACCGATAAGCGATAATTTTCTCATTTATCCCCCTTATCAGATCTTTCGGACGCCTTAAACCGATAGGTCGTCGCTGATACTTTGAGTGATAACTGCTCTGTTTTATTATCGGTTCGTTTTAAATCAATATCATTGAGTGACACAATGCGGGATAGACTGGCTATATCGGCAGAAAAGTTACCGATATCTTGGTATTTACCTGTTAACTCAATACTGATGGGCAATTCAACGTATAACGGATGATCAATACTATTGGCCCATTCAATACGCTGAAAAGCTAATCCATTACGTACCCCAATATCATTCACATCGGCCAGTAAACTCGCCAACTCTTCTTCTTCTGGCAGCTGCTCAATCACATATTGATAACGGTCTTGCAGCTCTTCAACTTGCAGTTTAACAACAGGAAGCGCTGCCACCTGATTCGAGCGCCGAATCAACTGCTGACGGAGTTCCTGTTCAGTCTGTTTCACCCGTGCCAGATCATCTTGTATTGGCGATAGCCAATACCAGTTTCCTATGGCGGCAATCATGCCTGCCAGTATTAGCGCGACCAATAATTGCGCTAGAACAGGCCATTCCGTTATTTCATCCAGCTCCAGATCTTTCCAGTCACTGATCGATTTTCTACCATCACTCATCGCCGTCACCTCCTTGGTGCTGCGAACCTTTTGCCACCACTGATTCAGGAGAGAGTAAAGAAAAAGACGCCTTAAACTGGGTCTGCTCCCGCGGTTTATCTTTTGTCACCACAATTGAATGCATACTGACATTGCTGATCCATTCCGACTGCTCACCATTTGAAAGCAAAGTAGCCAGTCGGCCGTTAGAGTCACCCACGCCATTCAGCCTAACATGGCTGCCTTTCATTGAAATATCATCAAGGTATACGCCTTGGGGAACGACCCCGGGTAACAGGCTCAATAAACGGGTTATGTGATTTCGGCCTTTCTGAATATTGGTGATCACATCCAGTCGCTGTATCAGCGCATCACGTTGGCGGTCCAGCTCTGGCAACAGAGAAAGACGCTGCTCCAGTACTGTAATTTCCTGCTTAAGCTGGTTATTCCTACTAAGCTGGATCTCTTGCTGTCGAATCAACAAGCTACCCGCTAACCAAACGCCTAATAGCGCACATACCGATGCACCTGCAAGCAAACTAAAAAAACGCGTCTTATGCCGCCTCTTCTGCTCTTCTCGCCATGGCAATAAATTAAGCTTGGCTATCACAACTGCGTACCCCCACGAAGCGCTAGGCCAGCCGCAACGGCATACTGACCAAAACTACCTTGCTCCACTGCAACATCCATCTTATGGGCGCGATTGAAAGAGGCTAGTGGATGCATCCAACGAACGTCTATCTCCAGCATCCGCTCCAGCATCTCAACCACCACCGCATTCTGTCCGCCACCACAAAGCCAAATCCCCTGTAACGTAGCTCGAGGGTGGGTTGAGTTATAAAGCTGTAATTGTCTTTTCAGGTTATCAACTAACTGCTTGGTAAATTGCTCCATCTGATCTGGCGATATTGCAACAATTTGCGCTTCCGATTCATCCGGGTTCTCTCCTCTGGTAAGGTTCTGGCAACCAAAAGCCAGCTCTCGGTGATACGCCACCCCACCAGACGGTCGAACGCAAAAGGCCGTTAAGCATTTACCGATATCAACCACCCCCCAATGCCCTTCGACACTAAGCTGCTCTGCCAAATAAGCCTCTAACCACAGTAAACCATGAGTCTGTAACTCGACCACCTGTGGTTGCAGCCTAGCCTTGCGTACCGCTTCAACGCGGCTATCAACCGTCTCTCGGCGAGCAGCAAAAACCTGATAAGGCTGGGTCTGGGCGGGCTCTGAAAAGGTTTCTGACGCCAAAGGGAAAAAGTCGATGCGCAAATCCTCAACCGGGAAAGGTGACGCCGCACTCATTGCCTGCTCAACAGCAAAAACGGCTTCATCATCACTGAGGTGACTATCGAGCTGGATAACCTTGCTGATCACGGCGCTGTCTGGCAGCGCTAGCACTACATTTTTGGCGCCTAAAGGAAGGTTTTTTTTTAATTTACGCATAGCTGACAACAAAGCAGGAGCATTCACGCTATGCTGCTCGTTGACCACCGCAGCAGGCAGCACAACCTCAGTAAAAGCAGCAAGCTCTAAGCTCGACTTTTTCTGGCGTAAGACCACTGCTTTGATACTGTAGTGACCAATATCTATCCCAATTATTAGTGGGTTCCGAAACATACCGTGCTATGCTCCCTTTAGACGGAAAAGCAAACTAATTATTTAAATCAAGCACCAGGTTATAGCGTTAATTTTCCTGAAGTTACCTTTATACTATTGGTTGAAATATATTGAACGTTGGAATGTTGGTGTAACGGGAAATCTCAAGTGAAGTTCATAAAGCGACTACTCATCTTTGCATTGATTTGCACAATTCTTGGAGTCACCACAATTTTTGGTTTTTACCTTTATGTAAAACCTGAACTCCCAGATGTGGCTACATTGCAAAATGTTGAATTACAAACACCGATGCAAGTTTTCAGTGCCGATGGCAAACTGATCTCTCAATTTGGTGAAAAACGCCGGATCCCTCTGTCCCTAGATGAAATCCCGCAGCAGATGATCAATGCGATCATTGCCACCGAAGATAGTCGTTATTATGACCATCCCGGTATCGACCCGATTGGGATCGCTCGAGCCGCTTTTGTTGTCGCCACATCAGGCTCAGCAAGACAAGGGGCCAGTACGATCACCCAACAGCTAGCACGTAACTTCTTCCTCTCTAACGAGAAGAAGATCATGCGTAAAGTAAAAGAAATTTTTATCGCCATTCATATTGAGCAACTGCTGACTAAAGATGAAATTCTGCAGCTATACCTCAATAAAATTTACCTCGGCTACCGTTCATATGGTGTCGGCGCTGCAGCACAAGTCTATTTTGGTAAAGATGTCAGCCAGCTAACACTCAGTGAAATTGCCGTGATCGCTGGTCTCCCTAAAGCTCCCTCGACAATGAATCCGATCTACTCAATAGATCGCGCGACAACACGCCGTAATGTCGTACTGGGTCGAATGCTGACAGAAGGCTACATTACGCAAGCAGAGTTCGACCAAGCGAAAGCTGAAACGATTGTTGCCCGATACCATGGTGCTGAAATTGAGTTAAGTGCACCGTACTTTGCTGAGCAGGCACGCGCTTGGATGGTCGAACGCTATGGCGAGGCAGCCTATACATCAGGCATGCGCATCTACACCACCGTCGATTCGAAAATGCAGGAAGCGGCCCAACAGGCCGCTGTCGATAACTTATTAAACTATGACCAACGCCATGGTTTCCGTGGTGCAGTCGAAACCTTATGGAAAAAGGGACAACCTGCTTGGTCTGCCGCCCATATCAATGAACATCTCGATAAACAGCCAAGCTATGGCAAACTGTTGCCCGCTGTTGTGACTCAGGTTGACAGGAAATCGGCCACCATGATCGCCAAAGATGGTCAGCAACACACTATTGCGTGGGATGGCATGAAATGGGCTCGTAAATTTATCTCGGATACCCGTCAGGGGCCGGCACCGACTGCCGCCAAAGATATATTAACGGCTGGTCAGCAAATTTGGGTGCAACACAAAGATGAAAAATGGGTATTAAGTCAAGTACCGGATGCCAATACCGCCTTTGTCGCGCTCTCTCCGGAAAATGGTGCTGTTAAGGCGATGGTGGGTGGTTTCAACTTCGTCCACAGTAAATTTAACCGAGCGACACAGTCTATCCGTCAAGTCGGCTCCAGTATCAAACCATTTATCTATTCGGCCGCTCTCGATAACGGTATGACGTTGGCAACTTTGGTTAACGATGCCCCGATCAACCGCTGGGATCAAAGTATGGGCACCGCTTGGCGTCCTAAAAACTCACCACCAACCTACAATGGTCCGACACGTTTACGTCTTGGTCTTGCCCAGTCGAAAAATGTCATGGCGGTACGGGTTCTTCAGGATGTCGGTTTGGATGAAACCATCAACTATCTGACCCGCTTTGGTTTTAAGAAAAAGGATCTGCCACGCGCTGAACCTCTTGCCTTAGGTGCGGGTAGTTTGACCCCCATCGAAATGGCTCAGGGCTTTGCCGTCTTTGCCAACGGTGGCTACTATGTAGAACCGTTTTTCATTGAACGTGTTGAAGACCCTTATGGGCATCTGGTTTATCAGGCCAATCCAAGTATTGTCTGCAACAGCGAATGTCAGCATGAGCAGCAGGCAAAAGGCAACAGCACGATGTCAAATAATTCAGCATTGGATGACATTGCCATTAGTGAACAATCACTCGGTACAAGCAGTACGGGCAACACACCGCCAACAGTTCACTATGCACCACAGGTTATTACCGAGCAAAATGCCTTCCTGGTCAGAGAAATGCTAGAGAGTAACATCTGGGGCGGTGGTGACTGGCGTCATGGTACTGGCTGGAATGGCACTGGCTGGCGCGGGCAGGTACTCAAACGCCGTGATATCGGCGGTAAAACAGGGACCACTAATAACTCGAAAGATGCATGGTACTCCGGTTTTGGTCCAGGCATTGTCGCGATCTCCTGGGTCGGCTTTGATGATCACAGCCGAGAACTGGGTAAAGCGGCTTGGAATAATAACCTTGGCAAAGATCAAATTTCAGGCGGGGAAGCGGGGGCAAAAACAGCCCAGCCAGCCTGGATTGAATTCATGCAAAAAGCCTTGGAAGATGTGCCTGTCCAGCGTAAGCAGTTGCCAGACAATATTGTGCAGGTACGGATTGACCGTGATACGGGTAAGTTAAGCAACCGTACTGATTCCAGCTCAATGTTTGAGTATTTCGAGCAAGGTACCGAGCCAACAGAAACGGTGAGCGATCGAGGTAGCGAGGGGATTTTCTCGTCAGACAGTTCCGACGAATTGTTTTAATCACAGCAGATAACCCCATCAACGAAAAGAGCGCTCTGGAGCGCTCTTTTTTATATCGATAGCTTCTCATATCGACAGCGTCGTGCACATCATAGCGCTCTGCTTGGCTCAAAATGCGCGTCTAAATAATCAGTGATCAGCTGCGCTAACATTTCATAACGCCCCTTCAGTGGCGAACCAGGTCGGTAGGCCAGCGTGATCAAACGGCTTGGCACGGGATCTTCCGCTTTGATATAGCACACCCCATCACGTACCCTATCTTTTGGCGTCGCAAGTTGTGGCAATAAAGTAATACCACTACCCGCTGCAACCATATTACGCAACGTCTCCAAACTGGTCGCCTTAAAGCTGCCATCTTCGGCGGCACCAGCGGCAAAACAGAATCCCATCGCCTGATCCCTCAAACAGTGCCCGTCTCCTAGCATCAAGAGTGTCTGACCGCGCAATTGATCCATTGCCAGTGAATCAAGCTCTGCCCACGGATGATCCGCCGGCACCGCCAAAACCATCGGCTCATGATAGAGTGGTAACTCAATAAACACTTCGCTCTCTTTTACCGCGGCTAAAATAATGCAGTCGAGTTTCCCTTCTTCAAGATCATTAACCAACTGGTGAGTCTGGGCTTCGTGCAGGAATAATTCCAGATCAGGAAACTTCGCTTTAATCTGAGGAATAATGTGTGGTAGCAGATAAGGGCCAACGGTAGGGATAAAGCCGATATGCAAAGGCCCGGTCATACTGCCGCCCTGCTGACTGGCTAGCTCGGTCAAGATTCTCACTTCTCTCAAAACCTTCTTCGCTTGATCCACCAAGCTCAGCCCCGCATCAGTAAACAAAACTTTGCGACTGGTGCGCTCCAATAGCGTCACACCCAACTCATCTTCCAGCTTACGGATCTGGCCACTGAGTGTCGGTTGACTGACAAAACAGGCTTCGGCGGCCTTCCTAAAATGGTTGTGTTCCGACAGGGCTACTAAATATTCAAGATCTCGGATGTTCATCGCAAACCACTTTGATAGATAAAAACTATCAAAACCATAGCAGCAAACGATTAGAACTATCAAGCCAGAAATCACATAATCATCACATCAACAGGGAGCAAGACGTATTAAGCTCCGGTTGCTAAAAAACCAAATAAACATTCGAACATGAAAGGAAAATATTATGATGGTATCTAAAGAAGGCCAAGCTATCCCACAAGTTACCTTCCCAACTCGTCAAGGCGATGCATGGGTTAACGTAACCACTGACGAACTATTTAAAAATAAAACAGTCATCGTATTTAGCTTACCCGGTGCCTTTACACCAACGTGTTCATCAAGCCACCTGCCTCGCTACAACGAGCTTTACTCTGTATTTAAAGAGAATGGCGTTGATGACATTCTATGTGTATCAGTAAACGACACCTTCGTGATGAATGCATGGAAAGCAGATCAAGAAGCTGAAAACATCACCTTCATCCCAGATGGTAACGGTGAATTCACCGATGGTATGGGTATGCTGGTTGATAAAAACGACCTAGGTTTTGGCAAGCGTTCATGGCGTTACAGCATGCTAGTGAAAAACGGCATCATTGAAAAAATGTTCATTGAAGAAGACGTACCAGGCGACCCGTTCAAAGTCTCTGATGCAGATACCATGCTTAACTACATTGCACCAGAGCACAAAGAACAAGAATCAATCACTGTATTCACTAAACCTGGTTGCCCTTTCTGTATGAAAGCGAAACAGAACCTAATCGATAAAGGTCTGAACTACGAAGAAGTGGTACTAGGTAAAGATGCAACAACAGTAAGCTTGCGTGCTATCTCTGGCCGTACAACAGTTCCTCAAGTCTTCATCGGTGGTAAACACATCGGTGGTAGCGAAGAGCTAGAAGCATTCCTAGGCTAATCCCTTAGCCTGATAGGTTGGCTGACAAGCCCTAGATTTCAAGCCTATCGTCTCCCGGCCCTGACGGGTTCGGGAGACACCCTTCAAAAATACAATTCCAATCTAGATAAGTAGCAATCCTTATCGAAGGGTCTCTATTTATCTAGATTTTGATGACATTGAATTCTTTCTGATCGATTGACATGTCGATTGGAAACAAAAGCGAGACGCATTATGAAGCAATTAAACGTTGATGTAGCCGTTATCGGTGGTGGTACAGCAGGCCTTGGTGCGTACCGCGCTGCAAAATCACACACTGATAGCGTGGTAATGATTGAAGGCGGCCCTTATGGTACCACTTGTGCCCGTGTGGGTTGCATGCCGTCAAAACTACTGATTGCAGCAGCAGAAAGCGTCCACCAAATTGAGAAAGCCCCTGCCTTTGGTATTCATCCTCAAGGTGAAATTATCATCAATGGCCGTGAAGTGATGGATCGAGTCAAACGCGAACGTGACCGTTTTGTCGGTTTTGTGCTAGAAGGCGTCGATGAGATCCCTGCCGGAGATAAAATTTCAGGCTATGCCAAATTTATCGATGACCACACACTGATGGTGGATGATCACACTCAAATCACCGCACAACGCATTGTCATCGCAACGGGATCTCGCCCTGCATACCCAGGTGTCTGGAATGAACTGGGTGATCGCCTAGTGGTCAATGATGATGTCTTCAATTGGGATGACCTACCCGAATCAGTTGCGGTATTTGGCCCCGGTGTTATCGGCCTTGAAATCGGCCAAGCACTGCATCGTTTAGGTGTGAAAGTCAAAGTATTCGGCCTAGGCGGTCAAGTGGGCCCGCTCACCGATCCAGACGTAATGGCCTATGCAACCAAGGCATTCCAGGAAGAATTCTACCTTGATCCGGACGTTCAAGTTGAAACAATGAAACGTCTAGAGGGTACAGACAAGGTTGAGATCCAATTTGTTAATCAGGCTGGTGAATTAGAAACGTTCGTGGTTGATTACGTACTCGCGGCAACAGGTCGTCGTCCTAACGTTGATAATCTAACCCTTGAAAATACCTCGCTTGAATTAGATGAGCGTGGCGTACCAACGGCGGATTACCACACCCTACAAACCTCAGTGAAGAGCATCTTCATTGCCGGTGATGCCAGTAACCAAATTCCACTGTTGCATGAAGCGGCTGACCAAGCGCGTATTGCCGGTGATAACGCAGGTCGCTTCCCTGATATTCGCGCTGGCCTGCGTCGCTCGGTAATTTCAGCGGTATTCTCTGACCCACAAATTGCGATGGTTGGTGAAACGCGTAAACAAATTGAAGCTCGCTTAGGTCAATGTGGTTGTTTCGCGATTGGTGAAGTGTCATTTGAAAACCAAGGTCGTTCACGCGTCATGCTACGTAACAAAGGTTTACTGCATGTATACGGTGAACAAGGTACTGGCCGCTTCCTTGGTGCAGAAATGATGGGGCCAAATGCTGAGCACTTAGCACATCTACTTGCTTGGGCCCACCAAAATAAAATGACGATTTCTGAAATGCTGGATATGCCGTTCTACCATCCGGTGATTGAAGAAGGGGTACGTACTGCACTACGTGATCTCAATGCGAAACTACACTTAGGCCCAGAAGTTATCAAACATTGCCTAGACTGCGGTCCAGGCTGTTAATATCCACTCTCCCTGCACTACGAACAGCCCTCTTTATGAGGGCTTTTTATGTGTTCGCCAACGAAACTGCTACACTGACTCTCTTTTTATTCCAGCTATCACCTTTCGGGGATTCTCTTATGAGTTGCCGCGCCTGTACTACATCGGTCTTCTGGCAAAAACTGGGCCGATGCCGCCGCTGTACGATCCAACTCGCCATTGCCAGCCCTATTGCCTGGTTGGTTTGGGCTATCTTCTACCGCAGCCAACCGGCAACCATTGAGGCCATTACCGTGTTCATTGCTGCCAGTAGTTGCAGCCTACTCTTGCTCGCTCACGGGCTGCGTGCCCTACAGCTCAAATATAAAAAAGCCCAGTCATCATGACCGGGCAATAAGCAGAAATTTCAATATTAATGATAATATGTCAGCAATTAAGCGACATTTATCGTCGATATCACCTGATCTTGATCCAACCGTACCTCCAACGCAACCTCGTCGCAAGCATGCTGCCGTGGACAGCGATCGCAGTCCTTCATGACCTTTTCCGGTAACAATGACTTTGAGGTTGGGAGAAAACCCTGCTTCATAAAGAATTCGGGGACTCGAGTCAGCACAAAAATTTTCTTAATCGCCATCTGACTGGCTTTTTCGAGCAAGTGATCGACCAGGGCCTTACCTTGCCCCTGCTGCTGCCACCCGGCTTCTACGCCCAAAGAACGCACTTCGGCTAAACCAGAGTCGTAAACATACAATGACGCACATCCGGTAACAGTGCCATGGTGCTCCGCGACGGCAAAAGAGCCTATATCTCGCACCAATTCATTACGCATTCGTGGCAGGTTTTCTCCCAGCCCGGCCCAGTAAACCACCATGCCTTCAATCGCATCGAGATCGGTCAAACGGGCACCTCGCACCTTCACCCTGGGTGAATCGCGCTTTGCTAACCGTTTTTCGACCTGACCAATAGCATAATCAACCTGATGAGGCGCAACGCCACCCAGTGCACAGCGTTTTTCCAAGCACGATTCTATCGTCAGAATAGGGTATACATCAGCTTCTATGACATCAGAGAATGCTTTCATCTCCGCCAATGATAACGCTTCCAACGCACAGCCTTTGTTGATGGCCGCGACCACCGCGACCCCGACAATATGATGCGCTTCTCGGAAGGGGATCCCCTTAGCGACAAGATAATCAGCCAATTCCGTTGCGTTCGAATAGCCCTGCATCGCCGCTTCAAGGGTGCGATCTTTATTAACCTTGATCCCATCAAAACATAATGCGGCCATTTCCATGCATTCATACCAGCTATCAAGGGCGTCAAAAAGCCCTTCTTTGTCTTCCTGCATGTCTTTGTTATAGGCTAGCGGTAATGCTTTGACCGTCATCATCATGCCCGTCATCGCCCCATATACCCGGCCACATTTCCCCCGGATCAACTCAAGCGCATCGGGGTTTTTCTTCTGCGGCATCAGTGATGAACCGGATGTCACGGTATCAGCCAATTCAATAAAATTAGATTCGCCTGAATTGTAGAAGATCAGATCCTCTGCCATCCGAGATAGATGTAGCATCGAGATAGATGCTGTCGATAACAGCTCCATGACATGATCCCGATCCGACACCGAATCTAAGCTGTTACGCGTTGCACGTTCAAAACCCAGACTATGGGCCAGCTTCTCACGATCTATCGGATAAGCCGTCCCCGCCAGTGCCCCAGAGCCGAGCGGGCAGGTATCCAATCGAGCAAGCGCATCGTTGAGACGCGAATAGTCACGCTCGAACATTTCCACATAGGCCAGACACCAGTGTGCAAACGTCACAGGCTGGGCTCGCTGCAGGTGGGTATATCCCGGTAGCACCGTCGCCTGATGGCGCCGGGCAACTGACGTCAACTGAATTTGCAGTTGATCCAACATCAGTAACAGTTGCTGCCCCTGCTGATGACACCAGAGCTTCAAATCGGTAGCGACCTGATCATTACGCGAGCGACCAGTGTGCAATTTCTTGCCGAGATCGCCCACTTTGCCAATTAACTGCAGCTCAACCCAACTGTGGATATCTTCAGCATCTGAACACAAGATTTGCGCCGGATCTTCCATCACCGCCAACTTGAGTTCATTCAGTGCCAGCTCAAGCTTCTGCTGCTCTTCATCGGTCAGGACATTCACCTGCCGCAAAGCCTTTGACCAGGCAATCGAGCCAACGATATCTTGCTCCGCCAAACGGTAATCAAAACGCAATGAGTCATTGAATTGCTTGAACCGTGTGTCAGCTGCCTGACTAAACCGTCCGCCCCAGAGTGCCATGGTACTTCTCCTATCTGCTTGCTCGACTTACTCGGTATTTATTTTTGTCGAGCGGAATTATTTTTTCTGCTCGTTCAGTGCACGGATGCGGCTAGCAAGAGAATAAAGACGAATAAAACCGCCCGCATGGCTGTGATCGTACACGTCATCTTCACCAAAGGTGGCGAACTCTTCTGAATACAAGCTGTTCACCGAGCGCTTCTGCACCACGGTGGCCTGACCTTTATACAGTTTAACCACCACCTCACCGCTCACATCTTTGGCGAGTTCATCAGCCGCAGCCAGCAAAGATTTACACAACGGCGTAAACCAACGCCCGTCATAAATCAGGTGGGATGCTTTTAAGCCAATACTTTCACGAAATTCAAACGATTCCTTATCCAGTACCAATTGCTCCACAGCACGCAACGCTTCATTCATGATGGTGCCTCCCGGCGTTTCATAGCAGCCACGGGATTTCATACCAACCAAGCGATTTTCTACAATATCAATCCGACCAACCCCATGCTCCGCCCCTTTATCATTCAGATACATCAAAGCATTCAGCGGTGACATCACTTCGCCATCCACGGCGACAATCTCACCCTGCTCAACCAAGACGGAAACCAATTCTGGTTTTTCAGGTGCATCTTCGGGATCTTTAGTCCATACCCAGCACAACTCATTTGGCTGATTCCAGGTATTTTCCAATACCCCGCCTTCGGTAGAAATATGCCAAGCATTCGCATCACGAGAATAGATTTTCTCCAACGAGGCCGTACACGGGATATTACGTTCAGCCAGATAATCCAGCAGCGCTTCACGGCTACGTAGATCCCACTCACGCCATGGTGCAACAACGGCTAGCTGTGGGGCTAATGCGGCATATGCACTTTCAAAACGGACCTGATCATTCCCTTTCCCTGTACAGCCATGGCATAGAGCATCCGCCCCAACTTTTAGTGCACACTCAACTTGGGCTTTAGCAATGATGGGGCGGGCCATTGATGTACCCAGCAGATATTTACCTTCGTAAATTGCCCCCGTTTTTAAGCTTGGGTAGATATAATCTTTCACCATCTCTTCTTTAAGATCTGCGATATAACAAGATGATGCACCTGAAGCCAGCGCTTTCTCTTCAATGCCCACTAATTCGGCTTCTCCCTGACCCACGTCAGCAACGAACGCCACCACCTCGCAATCATAATTTTCTTTCAGCCAAGGAATGATCGCTGAGGTGTCTAGACCGCCTGAATAGGCTAATACCACTTTAGTTACGTTGTTCATCTTGCTCTCCTGCTTACCTGCTCGACGGTCATCCCGCTCAGGTGTTATCGATTCAATCTATCCGTATTAAAAATCTTGCGGCAAGTCGCTATGCCGAAAGAGAAAACTGAGTACCAATACTCTGGCCATCAAACAGTGCCGCCAGTCTGTCAGGGTAGCGCCAGGTTGCCACTTCTATCGGTCGGCCCAGCGCTTTTGCTGCTTCAAAAGCGGCTCTGACTTTGACTATCATGCCATCGGTGATCACCGCCTGACGGATCAATGCTTCTGCTTCCACTTCTGTCAGTGCCGGGATCAACCGCCCTTTACCGTCAAGCACCCCACTGACATCCGACAGTAAAACTAACTCTGCATCCAGTGCAGCCGCCACGGCAACCGCAGCTTGGTCAGCATTGACGTTCATCATTGCGCCTTGGCTATCTAGCCCTATCGAGCTGATAATAGGTAAACAGCCTGCCGCCATGAGTTGACGCAATAACGAGCCATCACCAGGTATGGCTTTACCGACCGAACCAAGCTCTGGATCCATCTGACTCACGAGGCACAACCCGCCATCAGCAAGACACAGACCAATGGAGGAGACACCCGCTTTCTGCGCCTGTCCTTGCAGTAATTTATTCGCGGTTCCCGCCAATGCACCTGCGATATAAGGAATTTGTTCGATAGGCGTCACTCTGAGACCATCTTTCTTTATCGTCTCCATCTGTAGTTTTGCCATCAGCTCATCAACCAGATACCCACCTCCATGTACCAAGAGCAGGGGGCGCTGGGCGCGTTGCTGGTATTGACGAATGGCGCCAAACAATTTTTCCAACGTTTCTGTACAAGACAGCACCGCACCGCCTAACTTGATCACTAATGGGATCTGATTCATCTCAACGCTCCTACACCAACGCGGTTAACTGCGGAAAACCGTTACGAATATTTATGCACTGCATCGCTTGTGATGATGCACCTTTTAGTAAGTTATCAATAGCAGATGTTAAGACGATGTGCCCATTGTGTATCTGCCAGCCAATATCACAGAAACAGGTATTAACAACACTCTGTAAGCGCGCTGTCTGCTTACCAAGCAGTCTCACCGCGTGCTGTTCACCTGATGCGGTGTACGCCGCAGCCATTGCGGAAGCCACCTCTGTTGACGTCACGTCATCCGCTAACTTTGCGGTAATCGTCGCCAAAATACCGCGCTTAAAATTGCCTAAATGTGGCGTGAAAATGACGTCTCGCCCAAGGTGAGTGGCAATTTCAGGTTGATGGCGATGAGTAAATATGCCGTATGCGTGCAAGCTGACTTCACAAAAACTGTTTGTCATACTCGCTTTACGCCCGGCTCCTGACACACCACTCACCGCATTAACCACGGGTAGCTGATCTATATCCAACAAGTTCGCTTCAATCAGAGGTTTCAAGGCTAACTGGGTGGCCGTAGGGTAACAGCCAGGAACAGCCACCAGCTGTGCTTTAGTAATAGCATCATGATTCCATTCCGCCAAACCATATACGGCTTGATCAAGCCACTGCGGATGCTGGTGTTCGAAGCCATAATAGCTGGTGTAGAAACTATCCCCTTTAACCCTGAATGCTCCGGATAAATCGAATACCTGACAGCCCGCAGCAAGAAAAGTAGGGGCCAGGTCATGGCTCACTCCATGGGCCGTTGCCAACACAACAATATCAGCGGTTTGGGCTATCGCCTCTGGAGAAGTAAGGGGTTGTAACGGCAAATCAACAATACCTTTGAGTTGCCCATGTAGATCGCTGATAGGCTTATTGGCATCCAGACTATTTGCAGAAACGTACAATCCAGCAAGGTTGAGCTGAGGATGGCTATGCACCATTTTAGCCAGCTCGGCACCGGTATAACCGCTGGCACCGATGATCAAAGTGTTCAACATATTAGATCCGTCTATATCTAGGTTATTTGAATAATCGCGAGCAGCTAGCGCTGCAAAAGGAAGGTGCTCAGACGCACCAAGCAATAATACTTAGCGTCGTCGGAAGGTATGTAAATGATGGGGAACTGCTTGGCTCATGTTACTAACGTCCTATCTAGCAAGAGTCAAATCACAGCGAAGCTTTAACATTTATTCCATTAGGCATCGATACTACGCAATGATATTTTTATTCATTTCAAGTGAATTAATATTTACCTGTAAATATATCACCTGTCAACCGCTGATTAAAAAACATGCCCTATTCCCCCCCCTCCAGATAGGGAGACCCTGCGTTATTCACGCCTTTAGCCAGCATAACTCTCTCCCTCAGCGTAAAATTCCAACATAAAGCGCATTATGCACACCAAGCACACGAGTTTTGTCGCTTATTTCACCGCAACAGCAATTATTCGTTACCACCTGAATTTCAGATCATGACAAAAATCAATTGAGTGTTGTTTTCTTACCTGTAAATGCAATCAATGTTGACCTCAAAGTGGGATCGCGGCTAGATTGTTCCCTTACAAGGTAAAGTTGGATGTAATAAATTTACGAGATGGATGCGATATGAACGAAAAGTACAGCGCGCTGAGAAGCAATGTCAGTATGCTTGGCCATATGCTGGGCACAACGATTAAAGATGCACACGGTGAAGCGCTATTAAGCAAAGTGGAAACCGTTCGAAAACTATCAAAATCAGCCCGTGCCGGCAATAAAGACGACCGTGCCAAGCTGATTGAAGAGCTGCAAAACCTGCCCGATGAGCAACTGCTTCCTGTTGCTCGTGCATTCAGCCAGTTTATGAACCTGACGAACATCGCCGAGCAGTACCATACCGTTTCTCGCCATTGCGAAGAGCATATTAGCAACCCAAACTCCATTGATACGCTGTTTGCCAAACTGGCCAGCCATGACATCAACCAGTTCGACACCATTCAAGCTGTACGCGATCTGAATATCGAGCTGGTTTTAACGGCTCACCCCACCGAGATTGCCCGTCGCACCATGATCCATAAACTGGTGCAAATCAATAAGTGCTTATCAAAACTGGAACTCAGTGAATTATCGGCTGGGGAGCGCCAGAAAGTCGAAAGCCGTCTGGAGCAACTGATCGCCCAAGCTTGGCATTCTGATGTTATTCGTCAACAACGCCCAACGCCACTCGATGAGGCCAAATGGGGCTTTGCCGTGGTTGAAAACTCCTTGTGGCAAGCTGTACCTGAATTCCTTCGCCAGTTTGACGAGAAACTGACCGCCCATATCGGTGAAGGGCTACCTATTGATGCGGCACCGGTTACCTTTTCATCCTGGATGGGCGGAGACCGAGATGGCAACCCGTTTGTAACGTCCAATGTCACCCGTGAGGTGCTCCTGTTATCACGCTGGAAAGCGGCTGATCTTTATCTCAACGATATCAAAGAGCTAGTCAGTGAACTATCCATGGTACGCTGCAATGAGCAGGTCCGCGATCTGGCTGGTGATGAGCATGAACCTTACCGCGCCATCCTTAAAGATCTCCGAACAAAACTGACCAATACCCGTGATGTACTGGATGCCAAAATTAAGGGGCTGGATGTACCAAGCTTTGGCATCATTGATCATATTGATCAGCTCTGGGATCCTCTATACGCGTGCTACCAGTCGCTGCATGAGTGTGACATGGGAATCATTGCCGATGGGCTGTTACTTGATCTGCTACGCCGCATCAAGTGTTTCGGCGTGCATCTGGTACGGCTGGATATTCGCCAGGAAAGTACCCGCCACTCCAATGTCATTTCAGAGCTTACCCGCTACTTGGGCCTTGGCGACTACGATCAATGGAGCGAGCAAGACAAAATTGCCTTCCTTGTCCGTGAATTGTCCTCCAAGCGCCCACTACTGCCTCGTGACTGGGCACCGTCAGACGATGTTCAGGAAGTGCTAGATACCTGCAAGGCCATTGCTGAGCAGCCACGCGAAGCGCTCGGCGCCTATGTGATTTCGATGGCCAGAACCGCCTCTGATGTATTGGCGGTCCACCTGCTGTTACAAGAAGCCGGCTGCCGCTTCCGGATGGATGTCTGCCCACTGTTCGAAACCTTAGAAGATCTCAACAATGCTGAAGATGTCATCAAGCAGCTCATGAGCATCGACTGGTATCGAGGATACATCCAGAATTATCAAATGGTGATGATCGGCTACTCCGATTCAGCCAAAGATGCCGGAGTCATGGCCGCAGGCTGGGCTCAATACCGAGCCATGGAAGCATTGGTAGCTGTTTGTGAAGACACTGGGGTCGATCTCACCTTATTCCACGGCCGTGGCGGGTCGATTGGCCGTGGTGGGGCGCCGGCACACGCGGCACTGCTCTCTCAACCACCGCGCAGCCTGAAAGGGGGCCTGCGAGTCACCGAACAAGGGGAGATGATCCGCTTCAAACTTGGCTTACCGGAAGTTGCGGTAAACAGCCTGAGCCTGTATACCAGCGCCATTTTGGAAGCCAACTTACTGCCACCACCCGCACCAAAGCAAGAGTGGCGTGAGCTAATGAATGTGTTATCCGACGTCTCTTGCGATGCCTATCGCGATGTTGTCCGTGGTAATCCTGAATTTGTCCCTTATTTCCGTGCCGCGACACCAGAAATGGAGTTAGGAAAACTACCGCTAGGATCACGCCCGGCAAAACGTAACCCAAATGGTGGTGTTGAGAGCCTGCGTGCTATTCCATGGATTTTCGCCTGGAGTCAGAACCGCCTGTTACTGCCGGCTTGGCTAGGTGCAGGCGAAGCGATCCAATTTGCCATCGACCAGGGCAATGCCGCTCAATTGGAAGAAATGTGCCGTGAATGGCCCTTCTTCTCAACTCGTCTCGGCATGCTAGAAATGGTCTTTACCAAGACCAACATGGGAATTGCTGAGTACTATGATCAGCGCTTAACTGAACCGTCCCTCTGGCCACTAGGGCAACAACTGCGCGAACAGCTTCAATTGGATATCAAAGCGGTATTAACGGTTGAAAACAGTGCTCACCTGATGGAACAAAATCCATGGGGCGCCGAGTCTATTCGACTGCGTAATATCTATGTCGAACCATTAAATATGCTACAGGCCGAGTTGTTATATCGTACCCGTAAGCAAGAGGCCCAATCACCACTACTGGAAGAAGCTTTAATGGTCACCATTGCGGGTATAGCCACGGGGATGCGTAATACCGGATAAATCAGCTCAGTACCTCACCCCCATAAAGGCTATCTAGAATAGCCTTTATGGGATCATCAATATCAACGACACTCAATAATGAGACAGTCAACCATTAGCGATATAGACTAGTGTAAAAGTGCACACTGTGAAAGCAGGTGAATCCCAACTCTTTGCAGTGCACAAAGCATAGTAAAAATACCCAATATCTAGACCAGCATCACAAGATGAATAATTGGTTGCATCAGATTTTCGTGATATTACGCTCTGATGTCGATAAATTACCGTTTGATGTGTATGCTACGCGATCTCGATCAGGTACTGCAACAACGTGACTATAAAACGCCAAAGAGCGGAAGGGTAATGTTGCACCGAGATGGGCGACCTGATTGATTTTCTTTTTTTGTAGTATTTTAACGGATAGAAGAGATGTCACTACCACATGTCATTTTAACTGTGCTGAGCAACCGCGACGCCACAGGCTACGATATCACCAAAGAATTTTCCCACAGCATTGGCTACTTCTGGAAAGCTAGCCACCAACAAGTATACCGTGAACTGAATAAAATGGCGGGCAACAATCAGGTAACTTGCCAGCTTGAACCTCAAGAAGGCAAACCTGACCGCAAAGTCTACTCAATCACAGAGCTTGGTCGCCAAGCACTGTATGAATGGTTCCAAGAACCTGCACGTAATCCAACCATCCGTGATGAGTTTTCAGCCAAACTAGTTGTCTGCGGCGTTTACAATTCAGAACCTATGCAGCAGCAACTGGAAGCACTGATTGAAGAGTCCCACACTCTGATCAGCCACTATAACGAAATGGAAAAAGTCCATTTCGCTAATTACAAATCGATGGATCGCCAGTCGCGTCTTGATCGCCTGACACTACGTCGTGCGGTTCACAACCGTCAAGCCTGGATTCTATGGGCTGAAGAAGTACTGAGCGAGCTGAAAGACATTGACGGCCCAAACAGCCCTGTTGCCCTGTAATAACCGCTTACTAAGCAAAAAAGCCGCTATCAGCGGCTTTTCTTTTTTGCGGCCCTTTTACTCATCAGCTCATACGTCCTGCACCGCACGGACCCCAAGCGTATGGCATATAGCGTAAGTGAGCTCAGCGCGGTTTAACGTATAAAAGTGAAAGTCTTTTACCCCTTCCCGGCTCAATATTCTGACCATATCCATTGCATTGCTGGCCCCGACCATCTGACGACTGAGCAAATCATCATCCAGCCCTTCATATTGCTTTTCCAACCAGCCTGGTATTTTGACATTATTCGCACCGGCAAAACGCTTAGCCTGCTTCATATTAGATACTGGTAAGATCCCAGGGACAATCTCGACATCAATCCCAGCAGCCACACAACGGTCACGAAAACGCAAATAGCTCTCTACATCAAAGAAAAACTGGGTAATGGCTCTGCATGCCCCTGCATCCACTTTGCGTTTGAGATTGATAAGATCCGCCTGAGCGCTCTTGGCTTCAGGGTGCACTTCCGGATAGGCGGCCACGGAAATATCAAAATCCGCTTCAGCACGAAGCAACGCGACTAAATCAGTCGCATACATATCCGGTTTCCCACCCTGTGGTGGCAGATCACCCCGCAACGCGACAATATTACGAATACCGTTATTCCAATAATCCCGCGCGATGGTGCGCAACTCATCACGCGTTGCATCAATACAGGTCAAATGCGGGGCCGCAGCCAAGCCGGTTTGATCCTTAATATCTTTGATAATGGAATGGGTTCGATCGCGTTCGCCAGAGTTTGCGCCATAGGTCACAGAAACAAAGTTAGGTTTGAGTGTTTTCAGGCGGTGAATGGAATTCCACAGGGTCTGTTCCATCTGCGCGCTGCTGGGTGGGAAAAACTCAAATGACACATTGATATTGCCATCAAGCTCAGCAATATTTTGATTCAGTGCATCCAGATGGCTCGCGTGTGAATACCCCATAGTCCCTTCCTTCCTGTGCTGGCCGGTTGGCCACTCCCTCAATTATGACGCCGGAAATATCCATTTAGACGTCTATATGTCTACAGGATGTATTGTAACCAATTTAATGTCAACCGGATGATCATGAATATTTCTCAACATCACATTGCAGTATTTTCACGTCGTTATAACATCGCAACCAAGCGGTTAGTATCTGATAACAATGCCCCAGCCGTCACATCGCGGCCTGCTCCCGGGCCACGGATCACCAAGGGGTTATCTCGATACCAACGACTTTCTATCGCAAAAATATTGTCACACGGCAACAAATTGGCCAACGCATGCTCGTGAGCAAGAGCCTCTACGCCAACCACTGCTTTTCCATGCCGATCCAAACGGGCCACATAACGCAAAACCTTCCCTTCTTTCTGAGCCTTACATAACCGATCATAAAGGAGATCATCAAGTACGGCAGACTGTTCAAAGAAACCATCCAACGAAAGATCGACAAGCTCGTCAGGTACCAATGTCTCAACCTTCACTTGCTCCGGCTCCAATTGAAGCCCCGATTCTCGGGCTAAAATCACCAGTTTTCGCATCACATCACTGCCATCCAGATCATGGCGCGGATCCGGCTCAGTAAGCCCCTGTTGCCAAGCGAGCTCCACCAGCTGAGAAAAGGGTACCGAACCATCATATTGTTGAAACAGCCATGACAGGGTGCCTGAGAATATCCCGGATAAAGCAATGACCGTATCACCACTTTCCGACAAATCGCGTACGGTGTGATTAACAGGTAAACCCGCGCCAACCGTCGCATTATGCAGCCAGAAGCGGCTGCTTTTAGCAAACGCATCGATCACCGAGTGATACTGCTCTCCCGATGCTGACCCAGCAACCTTATTCGCCGAGATCAAATGCAGCCCCGCCTCCGCGATCTGCGGATATCGGGCGGCGAGCTCACTACTGGCCGTCACATCCAACACAATGACATCATCGTAGGTATGCGATGCTAACTCGGTCAACCATTCGCCCGGCAAATAATCCACGGCCTCATCATCAAAATTCTGTAACGCCCCCAACGGATCAATACCGTCAAAGTCCATCCAATAACGGCGGCTATCCACCACACCAACAAGGGTAAACGTCATCCCATGGCGCTTCTCAAGGGGAGATTTTTCAGCCGCAAACAGTTCTAACCAACGGCTACCAATATTCCCCTTTCCGCACAACACTAAGCCAATCCGCTTTTGGGCCTGAAACAGGCTCTGGTGAATACGCTGGATCAATGGGTCCGTATCCGCCCGGCGTAACACCGCCACCAAACTGAGTCCAGACTCCGATACCGACACAAATTCAACGGGCTGATCTTTTAATTGTTGATAGAAGCCATAGCAATGAATCGCATTATTCACGACGCCCGCACCTACTGCGGCAACCAACGAGAAACCATCTCTCAAGCGCAATTCAGCCACGATGCCGCTGTCTTGGAGTAAGGCCAGGACACTGTTGACGACCTCTGAGGTATAGGCCAATAAGATCCGCCCTTTATCGACTTCAATATTTTGCGCTAATGGTAATAACTGGGCTCGCTGCAGGATCCGCTCCAGCTCCATGACTACAGGACCCACATCACGCGAACCTGATACATCAAGCGCAATCAAGCAGACATCCTCTAATGAAGTAATGATCTTGGCCCCTCGACCTGAGGCCAAGACTCGCTCCACTCGGGTGGAGCCCGATTCTGGCTGATGACTACAGCGCAACGTCAGATCGATCGTACTCTGCGCCACGGGCTGCAGAGTACGACTATGCAAGACAGGGGCTGCCAATCGAGCCAACTCGCTCGCTTCATCTAACCGCAATAAGGGGAGTAGACAAGCATCTTCCACTTTTCGCGGATCAGCACTGTATACGCCAGCCACATCACTCCAGATAGTCACCCGTTCAGCATCGACCAGTGCACCAATCACCGTCGCCGAGTAATCCGATCCATTACGTCCGAGCAAAACCGTATCACCGCAGCTGCTACCGGCCATAAAACCCGTGATCACAATACGGTGCTGACTATGTTGAGCCAGCTGCTGGTTCAGCAATGGCTTGGACTGCACACGATCCACCTCGGGCTGTGCACTGCGCTCTGCCCGCAAGAACACGCGCGAATCAAGGCTAACCGCAGGCAGCCGCTGTTGCGTCAACAATGCCGCTAACAAACGGGCGGACCACAACTCACCATGGCCCAACACCAATGCAATATCATCATCAGCGAGTGGCTGCTCACCTCGGCGGGAAATATCCGCCAAATCTAGATGTAGCTGAGTCAATAATGCATCCGCCACATCCCCTTCCAGCAGAGCTTCAATCAGTTGCTGCTGAAAAATCCGCACCAATTGCAATGTTTCGTGCGCCTGTCGACCATCTCTATTGAGCAATGTCACCCAGTCGATAAGCTGGTTCGTCGTCTTACCGGCCGCTGATACCACCACCAAATCATTCGGCCCCGAATATTCTCGTATGATCTCAACCACTCGACGATAGCAGTCAGGATCAGCCAAACTGCTGCCTCCAAACTTGTGTAGCTGACGCGGAACGAATGTGCTCATGAGTCTACCACCGCTGCTTTATGAAAGGCCTGTTCCAAATCTGCAATCAAATCCGCGGGGTCTTCTAACCCAACCGATAAACGGACAAGTAATTGGGAAATCCCCGCTTCTGCTTGCGCTTCATCCGACATGGCTCGATGCGTCATGCTGGCAGGATGACAGATCAAGCTCTCTGTTCCTCCCAGTGATTCCGCCAGTGAAAAATATTTCAGCTCACGAACTACTGTTTCCAACTGCGCCATGCTACCCGCCACTTCGAAGCTCAGCATTGCCCCAAATCCTCTCTGCTGCTTCAGCGCAATGGCATGGCCTAGATGCTCTGGCTGACTGGGGTGATAAATCATTCCCACCAATGGTTGCTGTTGCAAATAAGTGAGGATCGCAGCACTGTTTTCCTCATGAAGCCGCATTCGAGGCGCCAAAGTACGTAAGCCTCGCAGGGTCAGGTAGGCATCAAATGGTGCGCCAGTAGCACCAATACAATTTGCCCACCAGGCGATCTTCTCTGCTTGCTCTGTATCTTGGGCGATCAATACCCCACCCAAGACATCAGAATGACCATTAATGTATTTTGTCGTCGAGTGAACAACAAAATCGGCACCAAGGGCGATCGGTTGCTGTAGGATTGGGGTTAAAAACGTATTATCAACGGCAACTAGAGCCCCAGCCTGTTTTGCCGCGTCGCAGAGCTCTGCCACATCGACAATCCGCAGCAGAGGGTTAGATGGTGTCTCGACCCAAATAAGTGTTGGCTTCCATGCCAGCGCGTCAGCCAATGCGGCCGGGTCGGTCTGATCAACAAAACGAACGTTAAAGTCTCCTTTCTCCGCCCGGGTATTGAACAAACGGTATGTACCGCCATAACAGTCGTGAGGGGCGATGAGAAGATCATCCGGGCCTAGGAGTGCCGATACCAGCAAATTGATGGCGGCAGTACCACAGTTAGTCACCACGCCACCCGCACCGCCTTCCAATTCCGTCAAGGCATCAGCGAGGGTGTTACGAGTCGGATTCCCCGAACGGGAATAATCATATTGAGGAAGCTCACCCAACTGGGAGAAGCTGTATGTTGAAGTTAAATACAATGGCGGGACCACCGCATTGTATTGCGTATCCGAATCGATGCCAGTACGCACGGCAATCGTGGCAATCTTCTTGTCACTCATATTCACTTCCTTGTGAGGCTAACCTCTGCGGCTAAATAACGTTTACGTAACAACATTACCACAACAAAAAAAGCCGTCAATACTTCCAGACGTCCATATGTCTTTGCTTATGGCGGTAAATCCCGCTAAAATCCAATTCTACAATATTTCTTCAATCTAACATCGCTGAGAAGGTTAACAATGGCAGAGTGGAATGGCGAATACATCAGTCCATACGCGGAACACGGTAAGAAAAACGAACAAGTAAAAAAAATTACTGTTTCGATTCCATTGAAAGTGCTAAAAATCCTGACAGACGAGCGTACACGTCGACAAGTCAACAACTTACGTCATGCTACGAACAGTGAGCTACTGTGTGAAGCCTTCTTGCATGCCTATACCGGCCAGCCGTTACCGACCGATGATGATATCCGTAAAGACCGTCCGGATGACCTTCCAGCGGAAGCAAAAAGCCTGATGGACGAGATGGGAATTAAATACGAAGACATCAACGAATAAACCCGTTGGTGTCATTCAGGTATAAAAAACCAGCCGTGTGCTGGTTTTTTTACGTCCGCACCTGCCAATAACCGTTCTTTTTTGCCGGTTAACGAATTTGTATGAAAAAGTAAACCTGAAGGCAACGGTGAGCATCGCGCCGTAAAAAAAAGACATAAAAAAAGGAACGCTATGCGTTCCTTTTTTTGGTCATTTCGACATTCAATCAGGCAATTACTTGCTAGATAGAGTACCAAAACGCTTGTTGAATTTGTCCATACGACCACCAGAGCTAACTTGACGCTGCTTACCAGTGTAGAAAGGGTGACACTTGTCGCATACATCAAGGTTGATGTCTTTACCCATAGTAGAGTTAAATACGAAAGTGTTGCCACAAGAACAACGAGCGTTTACTGGAGTGTACTCAGGATGAATACCTTGTTTCATGGGATAACCTCAAAAAGTAAGGCCGTGTCGCTCTCCCGATCCAAAGCCGGGCACCACACGTCATTAAAAAAATCAACGTACTGGTAACATACCAATACATCAAATTAGGCGGCGTATAGTAATCAATCATCTCGACCAAATCAACTGATACGCTCCTTTTTTCACCGCTTTGCTGCCGCCCCTCCGCCGAGGTACACTTCCCTATCTTAGTAGATACTCATTATGCGGTTTGATATGACGCCCAACATTGCCCGCGTGGCCCTTCCTGTTCCTCTCGACAAGCAGTTTGACTATTTGATCAAACCGGGCCAGCAGCCAATCATCGGCGGACGGGTTAAAGTACCGTTTGGCCGCCAACACCTCGTGGGTATCGTCACGGCCCTCACCGATCACTCAGACTACCCCATCGCCCAGCTCAAGCCCGTGAGTAATGTTGTCGACGTACAACCGTTATGGCCACACGCCTTATTTAAGCTACTGTGCTGGGCTAGCAGCTATTACCAATATCCACTGGGTGATACACTGGCCAATGCGATGCCAACACTGCTGCGCAAAGGTCGCGATGCCACAACGGCGACACTGAAACAATGGCAACTGACAGCTGTAGGACGCGATCAACCAATAACCGCCTTAAAACGAGCACCACGCCAAGTACAGGCTCTCAATGCGCTACGTCAGGGCAAAGTCAGTCATGAAGCATTACTGGCTGAAGAAATCAGCAGCGCCACCCTCAAAACATTAAGTGACAAAGGCTGGATTGAGTCTATTGACGAACAACCAGCCCTGCACAACTGGCAAGCCAGTTTCACGGTCACTGAAGAAAAGCCTAAACTCAACGAAGAGCAAGCTCTGGCGATAGCCTCAGTCAACGCCAACCCAGATTTTGGTTGCTATCTACTAGAAGGTGTTACAGGCTCGGGCAAAACCGAAGTTTATCTCAATTTGTTAGAGCCCGTGCTTGCCGCAGGTAAGCAGGCACTGATCCTGGTACCTGAGATCGGCTTGACCCCGCAAACCATCAACCGTTTCCGACGTCGGTTCAATGTGCCATTGGAAACCATCCATTCTGGCCTCAATGACAGTGAACGACTCGCGGCCTGGTTGGCGGGGCGTGACAACCAAGCCGGGATCATTATCGGCACCCGTTCTGCACTGTTTACACCATTTGCTAATCTGGGCATTATTATCGTCGACGAGGAACACGACAGCTCCTACAAACAGCAGGACAACTTACGCTACCATGCCCGGGATCTGGCCGTGATGCGAGCCAGTCAAGAAAATATCCCCATCATTCTTGGCTCTGCCACCCCGGCACTGGAAACCTTACACAATGCCAAAAGCGGCAAATATCACCATCTGATCCTGTCACGCCGAGCAGGCCAAGCCCAGTCAGCGCGCCACGGTGTGCTTGATGTCAAAGGGCTTTACCTTGAGGCGGGGCTCTCTGCCCCGCTGATCGCTCGGATGCGCCAGCACCTCAAAGCGGGCAATCAGGTCATGCTATTTCTCAACCGTCGCGGTTTTTCCCCCGCCGTCATTTGCCATGAATGCGGCTGGCTGGCCGAATGTAAGCGCTGTGATGCCTATTACACCTTTCACCAGCAAAGCGGGGAACTACGCTGCCACCACTGCGCCACCCAGCGACCAATGCTGCACCAATGCGGCAACTGCGGCTCAACCCAGCTCAATGCCGTCGGGGTGGGTACAGAGCAGCTCGAACAACAATTGGCGACACTTTTCCCGGAATATCGCACCGTGCGTATCGATCGTGATAGTACCCGCCGCAAGGGCAGCCTGGAAAATTATCTCGAGGCGATCAAAAACAATGAGTACCAAATTCTCATTGGCACTCAAATGCTGGCTAAAGGGCACCATTTCCCCGATGTGACTCTCGTTGCCCTGCTTGATGTCGACAGTGCCTTGTTTAGTAATGACTTTCGTGCGCCAGAACGCTTAGCTCAACTATTCATACAAGTTGCAGGGCGTGCCGGGCGTGCCAGCAAACCCGGTGAAGTGGTACTGCAAACCCATCATCCCGAACATGCCCTGCTGCAGGCCTTGCTGTATAAGGGCTATGGCCATTTTGCCTCAGGGGCTCTGAGCGAGCGCAAACAAGCCTGGTTACCTCCTTTCACTTATCTTGCCTTGGTGAGGGCGGAGGCAAACCACAGCGAGCAGGTTGAGCAATTTCTCCAGCAGGTTCGGGGGATCGTTGAATCTAACCCCATATTCAACTCAGACACGATGGTGATGGGACCGAACCCTGCCCCTCTGGCTCGTCGCTCTGGACGCTATCGTTGGCAGCTATTGGTGCAGGCCCCAAGCCGAAAAACCCTGCAGCAACTACTGAGCATTGCCAAACCCGCAATCGCATTATTGCCACTCGCCAAGAAAATTCGCTGGTCGATTGATGTCGAACCACAGGATTTAACTTAAAATGAACAATGCGACACAGTTCACACGAACGATGTAATTAATGCCATTTTGAGCATGTTTAATCCCAAGCAGACAGCCTACAATAACAATCTCGCTGTTTCAGGTATCAGCCCGGTTTGGCCATGATCCTTCAGCGGTTTACAGAGAGAGAAATAATAGAGAGGAACATTAACTATGGCGACAATGAAGGATGTTGCCCAGCTCGCTGGTGTCTCGACGGCCACGGTTTCCCGTGCCTTGATGAACCCAGAAAAGGTGTCAGCCTCAACCCGTAAAAAGGTCGAGCAGGCTGTCATGGATGCTGGCTATTCACCCAATTCACTGGCTAGGAATCTTCGTCGCAACGAATCAAAAACCATCGTCACCATTGTCCCTGATATCTGTGATCCGTATTTTACAGAAATCATCCGCGGTATCGAAGAAGCGGCAATGGAGCATGGTTATCTGGTATTGCTTGGCGACAGTGGACAACAAAAAACCCGAGAAAATTCATTCGTCAACTTGGTCTTTACCAAGCAAGCGGATGGCATGCTGTTATTGGGAATCGATCTGCCGTTTGATGTCAGTAAACCAGAACAGAAAAACCTCCCACCGATGGTCATGGCCTGCGAGTTTGCCCCTGAACTGGAACTCCCCACGGTTCATATCGATAACCTGACAGCCGCCTTTGAAGCCGTTAATTACCTGACCCAAATGGGCCACAAGCGCATCGCTCAAATTGCCGGTCCTGATTCTGCTGTTTTGTGCCAATTCCGCACTCAGGGTTACCAACAAGCACTGCGCCGAGCAGGCATCGAACTCAATCCAGCGTATACTACTAAAGGCGATTTCGGCTTCGCTGGCGGTGCCAGAGCGGTCACTACATTGCTCTCTCTGCCTGAGCCACCAACGGCGTTATTATGCCATAATGACGTGATGGCCATTGGCGCGATGCAGCAAGCCAAACGTCTGGGTTTCCGGGTCCCACAAGATCTGTCTATCGTCGGCTTCGATGATATTCAATTTGCCGAATACTGTGACCCACCATTGACCACGGTCTCCCAGCCTCGCTATGAGATTGGCCGTCAGTCGATGCTCATGCTGTTGGATATTCTCAAAGGTAAAGAGATAGCCTCCGGCTCCCGCCTGCTGGATGCTAAACTGGTGATAAGGGAAAGTGCGGCACCACCTGCGAACTGAACCCAGCGGTGAACATTACAACAATGAGCTTATGTTTTGCGCATAAGCTCACAAAAACAACGCCTTTTGCAATAAGCTGACGACACAGACCCCTATCAGGGTCTAGTCAGTTATGCCGCAAGTTTGTAACATATAGCCCATTATTCTCCATTGGCTCATTATTACCGTGGCTACAAAAGATTACGTAAAACGCGGCCGTGCCACCAAACGGCCAGCCCGCAACAGCCGTAAGGCACAACCAAGCAATGGTTTCCCCGTCGTATGGGCCATCATTGCCTTATGTATGGTGGCCGCGCTAGGCTATGGACTACACTTCCTATCCAGTGCTCCGGTTCCTGAACCGCAGCAGACGGTAATAACGCCGTCCAAGCCACATACGGAATCACCATCGGTCAAGCCCCCTAAAGTCACGCCAAAGCCCGAGGCCAAACCGCTGCCACCCAAACCAGAAGAAAAGTGGGACTATATAAAGGTACTGGAAAACAAAGAAATTCAGGTCGAGGCTAAAAAAGAACAAGCCCCAACACGGCCATATCTGATGCAATGCGGAGCCTACCGCAGTCAGAGTCAGGCTGATGAACGAAAAGCCATGATTGCTTTTCAAGGGTTAACCAGCCAAATCAAGATCAGCCAAGGTGAAAAAGGCAACTGGTATCGGGTAATTCTTGGCCCTTATCAACAAAAGCGCAAAGCGGAAAGCGATCGCAACCAGCTTCGCAGAGCGGGTATTGAGCCCTGCGCTATTTGGTTTTGGGAGTCATAATCGTCTCTCTGATATATATTGTTCAAGGATGCTTCGGCATCCTTTTCTTTCAGCGCCGCCCCTTGAAAGTCCCACAATTGATCCCCAGATCGAAAGGTATATCGAAACCGGCACTCGCCGGGCAAGACTCAAAGAGGTAACACCGTGACAACTATTGTATCTGTTCGTCGAAACGGAAAAGTCGTTATCGCTGGTGATGGCCAGGTCTCCCTGGGCAACACTGTTATGAAAGGTAACGCGCGCAAAGTACGCCGTTTATATAACAACAAAGTTCTCGCAGGCTTTGCTGGCGGCACGGCCGATGCCTTCACCCTATTTGAACGTTTCGAGCGCAAGCTGGAAATGCATCAGGGCCACCTGCTCAAGGCAGCCGTGGAACTGGCCAAAGACTGGCGTACCGATCGAATGCTACGAAAGCTGGAAGCCCTGTTAGCCGTCGCCGATGAAACCGGCTCACTGATCATCACAGGTAACGGTGACGTCGTACAACCAGAAAATGACCTAATTGCAATTGGATCTGGCGGTAATTTTGCCCAAGCCGCAGCAACAGCTCTACTGGAAAACACCGATCTCGATGCCCGTGAAATAGCAGAAAAAGCCCTCAATATTGCAGGGGATATCTGCGTGTTTACCAACCACTACCACACCATCGAAGAGCTCGACACAAAAGAAGGAAGCGACCATGTCTGAGATGACCCCTCGCGAAATCGTTCATGAACTTGATCGCCATATCATTGGTCAAGATAAAGCCAAGCGTGCAGTTGCTATTGCCCTGCGTAACCGCTGGCGCCGTATGCAGCTCCCTGAAGAGCTGCGTGTCGAAGTCACACCGAAAAATATCTTGATGATCGGTCCGACTGGTGTAGGTAAAACCGAAATCGCTCGTCGTCTTGCCAAACTGGCCAATGCACCTTTCATTAAGGTAGAAGCCACCAAATTCACAGAAGTTGGCTATGTGGGTAAGGAAGTGGAAACCATTATTCGTGATCTGACGGATGTGGCGATGAAAATGACCCACCAACAAGCCATGGAAAAAGTCCGTTTCCGCGCCGAGGAGCACGCCGAAGATCGCATTCTTGATATTCTGCTACCACCCGCACGCGATGCGTGGGGGAAAAACGAAGAAAGCGACACTCACTCGTCCACACGTCAGTCTTTCCGTAAAAAACTGCGTGAAGGCAAATTGGATGATAAAGAGATTGAAATTGATGTTGCCGCGCCACAAATGGGGGTTGAAATCATGGCGCCTCCAGGCATGGAGGAAATGACCAACCAGCTACAGGGCATGTTCCAGAATCTGGCTGGCAACACCACCAAAAAGCGCAAAATGAAGATCAAAGACGCGATCAAAGCAGCCACGGAAGAAGAAGCGGCCAAGCTGGTTAACCATGACGAGCTCAAAGAACAAGCTATCTTTGCAGTCGAGAATAATGGCATCGTGTTCTTAGATGAGATCGATAAGATCTGTAAGCGCGGTGAGTCATCAGGCCCAGACGTTTCTCGCGAAGGGGTACAGCGTGATTTGCTTCCTCTGGTTGAAGGTAGCACAGTCACGACCAAACACGGTATGGTCAAAACTGACCACATCCTGTTTGTCGCATCTGGCGCATTCCAGGTTGCGAAACCATCAGATCTGATCCCCGAGCTACAAGGCCGTCTACCGATCAGAGTCGAGCTAGAGGCCCTGACCAGTGGTGACTTCAAACGTATCTTGACCGAGCCTAACGCTTCCCTAACGGAGCAATATAAAGCACTGATGGCAACCGAGTCGGTCGAGATCGAGTTTACCGAAAGTGGCATCGATAAATTGGCTGAGGCTGCCTGGCAGGTCAATGAGCGGACCGAAAACATTGGTGCCCGCCGCCTGCATACCGTTATGGAGCGTCTCATGGAGGAATTATCCTTCGATGCAACGGATCAGTCCGGTTCAAAGACCATCATTGATGAGGCCTATGTCACCAAACGCCTTGGTGAGCTGGTAGAAGATGAAGATCTGAGCCGCTTTATCCTATAGCAACAAGCTGCTTATTTACCCGTAAACGGCGTCCCACGACGCCGTTTTTTTGTTCTCAAACAAACAATATCGCGATAAAGTTGCCCATTGCGACAGTTTCGCCATAATAGGTCTCTACACGTTATAGGCATAAGACCACACTATGAAATCATCTTCACTCGCAATTTGGCTAGATGCTGCACGGCCTAAAACCCTGCCGCTGGCCATCGCCTCAATTGTATGCGGCAGCGCAGTAGCAGGATGGCAAGGAAGTTTTTCTGCAGTGATAGCAGGCCTCGCCTTGCTAACCGCGCTCTTACTCCAGATCCTCTCGAATCTGGCAAATGACTACGGCGATGCCGTGAAAGGCACTGACAACAACCAACGACTCGGCCCCCAGCGTGCCATTCAATCAGGTTTAGTGACACCCAAGGCAATGCAAAAAGCCATGGTACTCAATATTATCCTGACTATGATCAGCGGGCTAAGCTTAATCTTACTCGCCACCAATAACTTACACGATATGTTTGGCTTCATGTTGCTCGGCATCATGGCCATCGTGGCATCGATAGCCTACACCGTAGGCAATAAACCCTATGGCTACCGTGGCCTTGGCGATCTGTCGGTACTGATGTTCTTTGGCTGGTTAGGCGTAGCAGGTACCTATTACCTGCAAGCGGGTCAAATTGACTCTATTATCATGCTACCGGCAACTGCCTGTGGACTGCTAGCGGTCGGCGTTTTAAATATCAACAACTTACGCGACATAGATAATGACCGAGCCTGTGGCAAACTGACCCTCGCAGTGCGCATGGGGCCGGAATGGGGACGTAAATACCACTTATTCTTGCTTATCACCAGCGTGATCTGTCTGGCATTATTTGCCCTGTTAGAGCTGCACTCACCTTTTGGCTGGCTTTTCATCCTTAGTGCTCCGCTGTTATTCAAGCATGGTAAACAAGTCATGCAAGCCACTGACGGGGCGGCGTTACGTCCAATGATGGCCACGATGGTCAAGTGTGCTCTGCTCACTAACCTGCTGTTCGCCACTGGCGTTATACTCGCCACATCGTGATAACCTTTGCAAAATGAAAGAATAATGCTGTTAATCAGTTTGGCATCGCGACACGCTAGCTGAGTAGCTTTCACCCTCTGTTATTTGGCTGCCAATACCGTAGCCAAATAGCTCTTTCCCACTTGCCACAAGAAGAAGCGCGCTTATGGAATACAATACGTCCGAGTTATGCGACATCTATCTCGACCAGGTCGATGTTGTCGAACCTATGTTCAGTTCTTATGGCGGCCGTAGCTCATTTGGCGGCCAGATCACCACCATTAAATGTTTTGAAGACTGTGGTCTGATCCGCACTGTCTTAGAAGAGCCTGGAGCGGGCCGGATATTACTGGTTGATGGTGGCGGCTCATTACGCCGGGCTCTTATCGATGTTGAATTAGCCCAGCTCGCCACGCGCAATGAGTGGGAGGGTATTATTGTCTATGGTTGTGTTCGCCATGTGGATGAACTGGATGCACTGGAGCTGGGCATTCAAGCTATGGCCTCAATGCCTGTCGGGGCGGATGAACAAGGGGGCGGTGAAATTGATGTGGCGGTGAATTTCGGCGGTGTCACTTTCTTGCCAGAAGATCATATCTACGCTGATAACACAGGCGTGATCTTATCGCCTGAGCCTCTGGATATTGATTAAATCCAACCGCCTAGGGATGGCGGCACCATAAAGCGGTGCCATAAAAAACAGAGCCATAAGGCTCTGTTTTTTTTATTCATCACTCAAGTCCATCACCATCAAGGCACCGACTGTCATGCTGACTTACTCGACGTGTTCCATCTTGCCAAGTAGCGCACGTACACGCTCTTGCCATGCTTCATGGTCATTACGTAGCTTATCGTTATCTTGTGCTAGCGTTTCACCACCAGCACGCAATTCACGAGCTTCAGCAATAAGGCTTTCATTTTGTTCTTTTAGTTCTTCAATTTCCATTTGTAGCAAAGAAATTGTATCTACAGCCATTTGTACTTTGGCTTCCAGCTTTTCAAACATTTCTAATGACATAGTATCCACCTGTCTTTAGCCTATCTGTTTACCCTAACCGTTAAGGCAACTTTTTACAGGCACGGTTGCGATTCATTACTGCCTATTCTAACGAGGCGACTGCATTCTTACATCTACAAATACCACGCTTTACCGTGAGTGGACAAAAAACAAGCAAATTTGATGAAATTATTGCTTTCGCTCTGATGCTTTCCACCGGCCCTCCGTCCGGAAATCCCTTTCACCTATAGGGGATAACAAATCAACAATCCGTACCGGTTTCACTCAGCGCCACCGTGGGCAACACTAGCCGAGTTTAAACTGACTCACAATATTCACGAGGTGGCTGTTTGACTCAATCAAGCTATGAGTACTGTCGACGGTTGCCTGACTATTCACCTGAAGCTCTGTTACCATATCGCGAATAGCCGTCATATTTTGGGTTATTTCCTCAGCAACAGCACTCTGCTCTTCTGCAGCGGTCGCAATTTGCGTATTTAAGTCATTAATATGCCCGATAGAATCCGCGATAACATCTAGATTCCCGGCAACCTCAGACGTACTCTCTACGGTTTTTTCACACGTCACCTTGGTGGCCCCCATCGCAGAAATCGCCTGACCAGAACCAGAACGAAGCTTACTCAGCGTTTGTTCTATTTCTGCTGTACTGCTTTGTGTTCTTGCCGCCAATGCACGTACTTCATCAGCCACAACCGCAAAACCACGGCCTTGCTCACCCGCACGCGCGGCTTCAATGGCAGCATTTAAAGCTAAAAGATTTGTTTGATCGGCAATATCACCAATGACCTTTAACACATTAGTAATATCAATCGTGTCTTTATCGATCTCTTCAATACTGTCAGACGTTGCATCAACTTCCTCGGCCAATTGAGAGACGGTCTCCGTGGCCCCTTCAACGGTATTTTTAGAAATCACAACCTGCTCTGTGGTCTCATGGGTAAACTGTGACGCTTTTGATGCATTATTGGCAACATCAGCGGCTGTCGCACTCATTTCAGCAACCGCTGCGACAATTTGCTCTGTTTCTGAACTATGGTGGAGCAGTGCTTTATCATTCGTCTCTGACTGTTGTTTAATCTCTTCCACTTCGACTGTAATAGCCTCAGAAGATATATTAATTTTATTAATAACATCATGGAATTGTATCAACATTTTATTTATCCCTGCGGATAAAAGTGTCAATTCATCATCACCTGTCATTTTAATCCGTAACGATAAATCATAATTTCTCGCTACATCATTCATCGTTTTATTAATATTTGAAATTGATGTGGTTATTGCTCTGATTATCATAAATGATATTAAAATCTGAATGATAGAGAAGGCAACACTGAGAATACCATTAATAATGGTTGTTTTCTTACTGAGCGTTGTTGATTTATTATATACCGATTCAGTAATATCCAGCTGAAGGTTTATTAACTTTTCTAAGTCTGCCGTAAGCGGATCAACAATCCTATATGTATCGATTATAATATCATCTATATTTTTTTGACTGTGATTTTTAAGTCTAGACACAATATTATTAAGTTCATTGTTCGTATTGTATAGTCGAACCTTAACCTCAAGTGCCAATGCCTCTTCGTTTGGCGTCAACTTTGTATTTAAGTATGCATTATAAAGCTTTGTTGTTAATACAATTGATTTTTCAATTTCTAACAACGTTTCTTCTCGTGTTTTAATTCCTACTCTATACTTATTTAAACTATCAATAATATCGACGGAATATTCATCTGATAATGTTTTTAATTCTTTTAGCGGTACCACTCGATTAATATAAATCGAATGCATAAAATCATTCATTTTTTCTAAGCTTGAGAAAGATATGTAACTCAGTAATATTAAACTACTGACCGCAATAATAGGCATTAGTGTTAATTTTTTTGAAATATTCATTTTAACCTTTATATTTACAACTTCCATAACAAGATATTGTTATATGATTCCATAACAATGTTGCATTCTATATATTTATTTTAAAGGTCACTATTACATACTTTCACAGTATTTGTTGTTCAATATTCAATCAAACAGTCTTTTTATATTTCATCTTATGATATAGTCACGCTATACGTTAACCTTCCACTATCTCAGTGCTTAAAAATATCAACAACCGCAATATTTTTCCACAAAGTGCAAAAAGTTATCTATTTTTGACATATTTATATTGCATCTTTTAATCAACTACAATTATATATATGGTTTTCCTGTATATAACAATTTTCATCAGGGATCATGTTATCACTCGTGGCACATTGTGCTGATAAGAACTGAGTGAGAAAATATATCCCCAAGCGACTCCAATCCCTACCCCCCAATACGAATAAAAGAGCAAAAGAGGAACCGTCATGACCATTGAGCAAAAATACATTGTTGCACTCGATCAAGGTACGACCAGCTCACGCGCGGTAATACTTGATGAGCACGCCAACATTGTGTGCTCATCACAGCGTGAATTTAGCCAAATCTACCCGAAGGCTGGTTGGGTGGAGCATGATCCGCTGGAAATCTATGCCTCCCAAAGCTCAACCCTCATTGAATCCTTAGCGAAATCCGGAATCCGGCCAGACCAAATCGCAGGGATCGGGATCACTAACCAACGTGAAACTACAATTGTTTGGCACAAAAAAACCGGCAAACCAGTATACAACGCTATTGTCTGGCAGTGTCGCCGGACAGCCGACATCTGCGAAGAACTAAAAACAGCCGGATTAGAAACCTATATCCGCGAAAACACCGGCCTAGTGGTTGACCCTTACTTTTCCGGCACCAAAATCAAATGGATCCTCGATAACGTGCCGGGTGCACGCGCAGAAGCGGAAGCGGGCAACCTACTCTTTGGTACTGTCGATACTTGGTTGATTTGGAAAATGACTCAGGGCCGAGTCCATGTAACCGATTATACCAATGCCTCACGCACCATGGTGTTTAATATCAATACACTTAATTGGGATCCAAAACTCCTCCAGGCGTTGAATATTCCATTGACCATGATGCCCGCAGTGAAATCCTCCTCTGAAATTTATGGACGGACTAATATCGGCGGAAAGAGCGGCACTCGAATCCCCATCGCAGGCATCGCTGGCGATCAGCAAGCCGCACTATTTGGCCAGATGTGTGTCAATCCCGGTCAGGCAAAGAATACCTATGGCACTGGCTGCTTTTTACTCATGAATACGGGTAAAGAGAAAGTGACCTCTCATAACGGCCTGCTGACCACACTGGCCTGCGGTCCGAAAGGGGAAGTGGCCTACGCGCTGGAAGGCGCCGTTTTCATGGCAGGAGCGTCGATTCAATGGCTACGAGATGAGCTCAAATTACTGGATAACGCCAAAGAATCAGAAGCCATCGCTGAAAGCATCGGCAGCACCAATGGTGTTTATATGGTCCCCGCCTTTACGGGCTTGGGCGCTCCCTACTGGGATCCGTATGCCCGAGGAGCCATTGTCGGCTTAACTCGAGGCGTCAATAGCCAGCATATCATCCGGGCAACACTGGAAAGTATTGCCTACCAAACCCGTGATGTCCTCGAGGCGATGCAGATGGATGCCGCCATCAAGCTTGATACTTTACGGGTCGATGGCGGAGCCGTCGCCAATAATTTCCTGATGCAATTTCAAGCCGATATTCTCAATACTCCGGTTCAGCGCCCAGTGGTGACCGAGGTGACGGCATTGGGAGCCGGTTATTTAGCGGGTCTCGCCGTCGGCTTCTGGGACAGTATTGATGAATTGCAGGATAAAGCGGAGTTGGATCGTACATTTATCCCTTGTCACGATGAAACCAAACGTCACCGCCGTTATCGAGGTTGGAAGCGGGCTGTCGAATGCGCTAAAGGCTGGGCTATCGAGGATGAGTCTGATCACTGATACTGACGTCCACATCAAAAGGCCTGTATCACAGGCCTTTTTCCTATCCTTATATGCAGAGATCCGCCGTGAACGTCGGACATTGGCACATTTTTGTTTTAACGCAAACGTTTCACTGTTAGCTGTGCTAAAATCGCCGCCAAATTATTGGGGGTGGGATAATGAATAAGATCCTACCTCTTGCCCACTGATTTCTATGTCTGGAGTTACCATGAAACGCGATTTGGCGATGGCATTTTCTCGTGTCACTGAAGGTGCAGCCCTAGCTGGCTATAAATGGCTTGGCCGAGGTGATAAGAACGCGGCAGATGGTGCTGCGGTAGAGGTAATGCGCACCCTGCTTAACCAAACCGAGATTGACGGTGAAATCGTAATTGGTGAAGGCGAAATCGATGAAGCACCGATGCTCTACATCGGTGAAAAAGTTGGCGTCGGAGGCGATTCGGTTGATATTGCTGTCGATCCAATTGAAGGTACCCGTATGACAGCCATGGGCCAGAACAACGCATTGGCAGTGTTGGCGGCCGGTGAAAAAGGTTCATTCCTAAAAGCGCCTGATATGTATATGGAAAAACTGGTCGTTGGCCCAGCCGCCAAAGGCAGCATCGATCTGGCGAAACCACTGGCAGAGAACCTAGAAAATATCGCCGCAGCGCTAAATAAACCGCTCAGCAACTTAGTCGTCACCACGTTAGCCAAACCCCGCCACGATGCGATTATCGCGGAGATGCAGGCAATGGGTGTACGCGTGTTCGCCTTCCCTGATGGCGATGTGGCCGCATCTATTCTGACCTGTATGCCAGACAGTGAAGTCGATGTCATGTACTGTATCGGCGGCGCACCGGAAGGTGTGGTTTCTGCGGCAGCCATCCGCGCTCTGGGTGGTGATATGCATGGCCGTCTACTGCCTCGCCATCTGGTCAAAGGCGATACCGAAGAAAACCGCAAGCTGGGTCAAATTGAAATTGACCGTTGCCATGAAATGGGTATCGAGCCCAATAAGCTCCTTCGTATGGAAGACATGGCACAGAGCGATAATGTCATTTTTGCCGGTACTGGGATCACCAAAGGGGATCTGCTGGACGGGATCAGCCGTCAAGGCAACATTGCAACCACCGAAACACTATTGATCCGCGGCAAATGCCGTACCATTCGCCGCATCAAATCGACCCACTATCTGGAACGCAAGGATGAGGCGATTAAGAGCCACATTCTGTAATCCATCACAATATTTATAACCTCAGCAAGGCGCACTTTCTAGTGCGCCTTATTTTTCTGCGTTCCGCCTCCCCCTATCACGCCTCATTATGTAAAGTGGTTGCTTTATTTAGCTTGCTGATTACATAATTAACTTAAGGCCGATGTATTCCCCACCCACCCGTAGAGATTGTAGAGACGGCAGCAATGAAAACGATAGACAGAATACTGTACCAAATGAAACGAGAAGGGCCTGTCACGGCTAAGAAATTGGCTGAAGAATTCAATCTCACCACCATGGGGGTACGTCAGCATTTACAGGGTCTGGAAGAGGATGGACTGGTTGACTTTGAAGATATTAAAGTCAAAGTGGGGCGCCCCACCCGCCATTGGAACCTTACACAAAAAGGGCATAACCGCTTTGCCAATCACCATGGCGAACTAATCATCCAAATGATTGATTCAGTAGAAGATATTTTCGGTCACTCTGGGTTAACCCAAGTCATTGAACAGCGAGAGAAGAAAACCCTGGCCCATTATCAATCACAGCTGGTCGATACGGCAAATATAGAAGAAAAACTGCAAATCCTGACTACACTCAGGGAGCAGGAAGGCTACATGGCTGAGTTTCATCAACATGGCGACGATTTCATTTTTATCGAAAATCACTGCCCGATTTGCCATGCTGCCCAGCGCTGCCCATCGCTATGCCAATCCGAGCTAACCGTTATTCAGCGTCTGCTGGGGAGCGAGTATCATGTGACAAGGAATGAACACATTATTGCCGGAGAGAGGCGCTGCGCTTATCACATAATAAAATCATAATGAGGAGAAAACGATGGCTGACTGGATCCCCGCAAAAATAATCACCAACCGCCACTGGAACCATGATTTATTTAGTCTTACCCTCAATGCCAATATCGAGCCATTTCGAGCGGGTCAGTTCACTAAACTGGGACTGGAGATTGATGGTCAATTAGTCCAACGCGCTTATTCTTTCGTTAATCCCCCAAGCAGCAGCAATATCGAAATCTATGCAACCCGCGTTGCCGACGGATTGCTCTCACCGCGCCTTCACGCTCTGGAAGCCGGAGACGAAGTCCTTATCTCTGCCCGTGCGAATGGCTTTTTTACCTTAAATGAAGTGCCCGAGGGCAATAACCTCTGGCTACTGGCCACGGGTACCGCCATCGGCCCCTACCTATCCATTCTTCACGAACCAACGGTCTGGAAGCGATTTCGTAAAATTATCCTCAGCCATGCGGTACGCTTCTCTGCGGATCTCAGCTATCAGGCCGAAATTAATGCGCTCAAGGAGCGTTATCCCGATCAGCTGATCGTTCAGCCGTTTGTCAGCAGAGAACCCGCGCCACCCGCGTTGTCAGGACGGATCCCACAAGCTATTGCAGATGGCATGCTAGAGCGCCATGTTGGGGTTAATTTGGATCCGAAGACCAGCCAAATCATGCTGTGTGGTAACCCTGAAATGGTCAAAGACACCAGGGCTGTGCTAGAAAGTATGGGATTTCACAAAAACCTACGCCGACAACCAGGCCAAATTACCATGGAGCATTACTGGTAATTCACCTCATCCGCTATCATTGCGTCACACGCACAATGGTCACTAGCCAGTGGCCATTTCGTCCACCGTCTCAACCTTGAAGCACTCCGCCGCAAAAGCGCAAACTAGTTTTATAGGCATAGCCCCATTTCATGACCGATAGGGACCACCTATGCAGACATTGCCTGACTTTGATACCTTAAAGCACATGGCCGAAAATGCGCCGGAAGAACTCGAAGCGCTGCGCCTGACGATGAGTGAGGAAATCATTGAGCGGGCCAGTGATGCCATGAAACCACGACTGCGCGCCCAAATGAGCCATATCAACCATGTTATTGAATACGGTAAAAACCCGAACCATACCAATATTCTACTGATGGCAGAACTACAGCAACAGCTTAAACGGTTTGCTCAAGCGCTCAACGCACCTGACACCCTGACTGAAAACCAGGCTGATATTCATCCGTTTGTCCGCCCGAACCAAAATCACGCTGAGAAATAGCCCACCTCACGCGTTTCTTAACAGGTCAGCTTCAGAAAGCAGTCTCTATCCATATCTCGAATATCGACGGTTAAACTGTTTATCGTCGCGGCATGCTGCTCCAATACCCCCATCAGCAACTGTGACAGCTCCCGCTTTACCGCTGCCGTACGCCCCGAAAGCATACTGACTTCGATATGGATAAACGTCGCAATATCAGCCTCATCGCCCACCAGCCAATCTTGGCAAGAGTAACTTCGCGATTTGACGGTATCGGGTGTAAATAAGCCACAGCCCAACAAAGCTTGATGCAAATCAGTCAGCAGCCCAGGTATATTAACCCGCTCAGCCACTGGCTCTGCATATTCCATAACAAGGTTTGGCATCTCAACATCCTCCATGTAATCAGATGCCCAAGTTAGCTCAAGATACAGGGTTCACTCCCAGTGGGCGAATTGTCTTGAGATCGCTTGGGTATATAACCTCGGTAACACAGTAGCGGAAATCGGTCTTGCAAGCCAAATCTACGACGGAGATATCAACCCTCGATCACTCTCTTTTATTCGCATTGTGATGATCAAATTAAGGCCTAAATGAAATTTATTTCCTCGCAGCAGTTCACTTTTTCCGGTGAAAAAGGTACAACCAAGCACAGAAATGATTTCGGACAGTAAATTAACTTCCCAAATTGTTATATAGTTACAGAGATGTTCAATCATCGATACCCCACAGCATAGTCATCTGGGTTGTCCGATAGATGCACCTTGGTCATCAATCAGATCACTATGCTATTAGGTATTCATTTATTACATCAAATTGATTTGGAGAAAAGCTATGCGCCATCCTGTGGTTATGGGTAACTGGAAGCTAAACGGCAGCAAGGAAATGGTATCTAACCTACTTAAAGGTCTGGATGCAGAACTTAAGGGTGTTAACGGTGTTGACGTAGCAGTTGCTCCACCTGTGATGTATCTTGACCTGGCTGAGCAGCTAATCGGTAAGGCAGAGAGCAAAATTATCCTTGGTGCACAGAACGTAGACGTGAACCTAAGCGGTGCATTTACGGGTGATATCTCTCCAGCGATGCTGAAAGACTTTGGTGCAAGCCACATCATCATCGGCCACTCGGAGCGTCGTGAATACCACCACGAATCAGACGAGTTCGTTGCACAGAAGTTTGCGTTCCTGAAAGAGAACGGCCTGACTCCTGTACTGTGTATCGGTGAATCAGAAGCACAAAACGAAGCGGGCGAGACGGTAGCAGTTTGTGCACGTCAACTTGACGCAGTGATCAACACTCAAGGTGTTGAAGCACTGAACGGCGCAATCATCGCATACGAACCAATCTGGGCGATCGGTACGGGTAAAGCAGCAACCGCGGATGACGCACAGCGCATTCACGCAGCAATCCGTGCTCACATTGCAGCGAAGAGCGAAGACGTCGCGAAGAACGTTGTGATCCAGTACGGCGGCTCAGTGAAGCCAGAAAACGCAGCAGCATACTTCGCACAGCCAGACATCGACGGCGCACTTGTTGGTGGCGCAGCACTAGATGCAGCAAGCTTTGCAGCAATTGCTAAAGCAGCGGCTGAAGCAAAGAAATAATCATCCATACACGATGATAACAAAAGGTCACCTTCGGGTGGCCTTTTTTATACTCGCACATTCATGCTCGGCGTACACGACTCAACGACCGTAAAAACAAAAAGCCGGCACAAGGCCGACTTTCTATCATGGTATGTCTGACGTACTGTTCTTTAGAACAGCTTATCCGCCAACTCATACAGGTCTTTACGCACTGGACGCTTCATGTTTTCAATGGCATCAATGATATCGTGATGAACCATTTGCTCGTTCTGAATGCCCACACAGCGACCGCCGTGACCTTGCATCAGAAGCTCAACCGCGTAAGCCCCCATGCGAGAAGCCAGGATACGGTCAAATGCCGTCGGCTGACCACCGCGCTGAATGTGGCCCAATACGGTTGCACGTGTTTCACGGCCAGTTTCATCTTCGATGAATTTAGCTAGCTCATTCACATCCGTCATTAACTCAGTAATGGCGATAATGGCGTGCTTCTTACCCTTGTAAATACCTTCTTTCACTTTCGCCAGCAGATTATCACGGTTCAAACCGGTCTCTGGCGTAATGATGTATTCACAACCACCTGCAATGGCTGACATCAGCGTCAAGTCACCGCAATGGCGCCCCATCACTTCAACAATTGAAATACGCTGGTGAGAAGAAGACGTGTCACGTAAACGGTCAATCGCATCGATAACGGTATTCAATGCCGTCAGGTAACCGATGGTGTAATCTGTTCCTGCTACATCGTTATCGATTGTACCCGGCAAACCGATACATGGGTAACCCATCTCAGTCAACTTCTTGGCGCCCATATAAGAGCCGTCACCGCCGATCACGACCAGCGCATCGATACCGTGAATCTTCAGATTCTCGATCGCTTGCTCGCGCACTTTCTCTTCCTTAAACTCAGGAAAACGTGCAGAACCCAGGAATGTACCGCCTCGGTTGATCACATCTGACACACTTTGGCGAGTCAATTTTTCGATACGGTTCTGATGCAAGCCCTGGTAACCGTCATACACACCGTAGACTTCAATACCTTCAGACAATGCCATGCGAACCACACCGCGAACTGCCGCGTTCATACCAGGTGCGTCACCACCACTGGTCAATACACCAATCTTCTTAATCATGGTTACCCTCTGACTTTGGGAAATGAAACTTCAAATCCGACACGAGTTGCCAAGGTTCCCCCGCTTGGCATCACACACCATGTTCAGGCCTGTGCTCATGTAAACTGTAACTTTCCTACTAATGTAGGAGTATTACAATTTTGATAAAAAATTTTGTTGATTCACATCACGATAGCCTGAGACTGCATCAGTCTGCAGAACTTTCACCCCACTCTGGCAGGGCCGGATATCAATCGAAACTGTTAGCCATTGGTTGATATCAGGGGCTGGGCGGACGATATAACTCAAATCAACGCCACTGTGACAAGTATATCCCCTGACAACAGAGCCACCAGTTGTGCTGAGCGAGGGCGACGACCGCGGGTGATGATACATTCATCCATGATAATCACGCTTGATGTGCTGCACTGACTGGGCAATACCCCGCAGTATAGCTTTTTTACGATGAAAATTAATAACAAAAAAAGTCACCATTGGTGATTTGTTACCAACTATTGAGGTTAACTAACATAAAAAAGCCACCGCATATTGGGTGGCTATCACTGTTTTAATGATCGTGTACAGGCTTAGTTATTGTGTTTTTCGGCCATGCGGGCCTGACATTGCTCACTACGTTCCGCCTGTAGCTGCTGATATTTTACCTTTTGATCAGGGGTCAGAATCTGTAGCATGTCATGGCGTTGCTTTAGCATCGACACCCGGCGATCAACCTGCTGCTCTGTCATCTGCTCAGCCAGCGCTCTCACCGCAGATTCATCAAAGTTATCCGCGAGCACCAACTGCTGTATCTTCTGATGCTGGGCTTGCATCTCTGCATGGTGGCTGGCTATCTCGCTGCGCATCGTGTCGCGATTTGCTTGACGAAGTGCTTTCATTTCTTTCTTCTGAGTATCGGTCAAATCCAGTCCACGAAACATGGCATGCCCGCTTTTCATTCCGCAACTGTTTTTGCCGCCCTGATCATGGTGCTGCTTACCACCACCATATGCCAGCGCAGACGCTGAGCCCAAAGCCAGTGGTAGTGCAATAACGAGGGCCAGTGTTTTCTTAAATGATGTCATGATATTCGTCTCCAGGGTTGCTGTCTCAGCGTTACGATATTGGGTATATGACTAAGCTTATCCGCTACAAGGTAAATAGCTGTCTAAAAAACGTAAAATTGCGTAAAGCTAAGCCATACTCACTTGGCGTACTGAGGCGGTTCAGAGATACTTCATACTAATGCGAATAGATAAACACTAAAAGGTAGCTCTCATGGCCAAAATCCTGCTTGTTGATGACGATATCGAGCTTACTTCATTGCTGACGGATATCCTCGAAATGGAAGGCTTTGATGTGGAAGAGGCGAATAATGGCGAACAAGGCCTAGCCAAAATAGATACCAGTATCGATCTGATCTTACTGGATGTGATGATGCCGGTAATGAACGGGACCGAGATGCTGCGCCGCCTGCGGGAGAAACATTCGACCCCGGTACTGATGCTGACGGCCAAAGGAGAAGAAATCGACCGTGTCCTTGGCCTTGAACTTGGCGCTGATGACTATTTGCCCAAACCCTTTAGTGATCGCGAGCTTCTGGCTCGGATGCGGGCTATCTTGCGCCGAACCCAATCAGCGGCGACAACCAAGTCTGGGCCAGAGTGCCTAACCTATCAAGATATTATCATCTACCCTGGCCGCCAGGAGGTACTGTGCCACGGCCAGCCGATTGAGATGACGGGCACCGAGTTGGCACTACTAAGCTACTTCATTCAGCATCCGGGAAAAATTATCGCCAAGAATGAACTCAGTCTAGAAGTTTTAGGGAAACGCCTTGCACCGTTTGATCGCGCTATCGACATGCACGTCTCCAATCTGCGTAAAAAACTCCCTGAACGCAGCGATGGAAAGACATGGATCAAAACGCTACGCGGCAAAGGCTACTTATTGGTCGAGGATGCCTGATGAAATTGCCTCGAGTCACAAGCTTATACGGCCGGATTTTTGCGGTATTCTGGCTCACCTTGCTCATTGTGGTACTGACTCTGCTTCTGCTGCCTCATCTTGATCCCCGGACTCAACACACGATTCCCGAACCACAGCTCAAGCGCCTGAATGGATCCGCTTTGCGAATTTCTGCGCAAATCAACCATGATACCGGCAGCCTGAAACAACGCCTGCAGCGTTTGACCAAACATGAACGTCACAACAGTAGCCAACTCTATTTCACTACAACGGAGGGCGAAATAATCGCCCCTCAGGGGCGTAATAAGGCATTGCGCAATTTCATTACCATGGCTGATGATCCGGCCACGCCGCGACAAAAATTGTATGGCCGCTGGATGATGGCGGGTCCTTTTGTGGTGAAATATAACAGTGACACCCTCTTAATGTATGTGGGAAGAATGTGGCGTGAAGCCCCACCGTTCTTTATCCAAATCCTCGATAAACCCTTCCAGTTACTGCTCATCACCATGCTGGTCAGTACCCCGTTACTGCTCTGGCTGGCATGGGCGATATCCATTCCCGCACGTCGGCTGCAACACGCGGCTGAGCGTGTCGCAAAAGGGGAATTCGAAGCCGATCCGGCACTGGAGTCAGGGTCGCTAGAGTTCAAACAAGCTGGCGCGAGCTTCAATCAAATGGTGCAAGCGATCAACCAGATGATCGGAGGCCAGCAGCGCCTGCTGTCCGATATATCTCACGAACTTCGATCCCCGCTGACCCGACTGCGCATGGCAACTGCGCTAGCCCAACGCAAACAAGGCCAGAGCAAAGAGCTGACCCGCATTGATACTGAAGCCGAGCGACTTGAAGCGATGATCAGCGAGCTGCTTGAGCTATCCCGTATGCAAGTCAACAGCCACGAGCAACGAGAGCGCTCTGATGCCCAAACATTATGGTACGACATGCTCGAAGATGCCCGTTTCGAGGCTGAGCAGTGCGGTAAGTCTCTCGACTATAGCCCTCTAGGAGAGTGGCCGATCAGCGGCAATCCTAGCTTGCTGATCAGCGCACTGGAAAATGTAGTCCGTAATGCGATTAAGTATGGAGACAGCACCATTCACGTGGCTTTCACTGTGCATGAGACGCGATTGACAATCACCGTTGACGACAATGGTGACGGCGTTCCAGAACCTGAACTGGATGATATCTTCCGTCCCTTCTACCGGGTCTCCACCGCCCGAGACCGCAGCAGTGGCGGAACAGGGCTAGGGCTGGCGATCACTGAAAGCGCCATCCGTCAACATAGTGGTACAATCAAGGCCAGTCGCAGCCAGTTAGGGGGACTGATGGTCACCATCACGCTGCCACTGAGCCACTAATCTGGCATTATCTGAGACAGAACCATGGCGAACCATAACGGCTTCGCCATTTTTTCGCTACAATAGCGCGACTGTCACCACGGAAAGAAACACAATGTTTGATATTGCCCTGTATGAACCGGAAATCGCCCCTAACACGGGTAACATTATCCGCCTGTGCGCCAACTGTGGTGCGAACCTGCACCTGATAGAGCCACTCGGATTTGATTTAGAAGAGAAGAAGCTGCGCCGAGCAGGGTTGGATTATCATGATTTAGCACATGTCCACCGTCATAAAAATTTCGATGCCTTCCTTGCCCACATTGGTAACCGTAGGATTTTCGCCTGCACCACCAAGACTACCAACTTCCACACCAATGCAAAATTTGAGGAAGGGGATGTACTATTGTTTGGCCCGGAGACCCGAGGTCTACCTGCTGACTATATTGCCAGCCTACCACTGGAGCAACGCCTGCGGATCCCGATGCATCCCACCAGCCGCAGCCTCAACTTATCCAATGCTGCTGCCATCATCGGCTATGAAGCCTGGCGTCAACTTGGATTCAATGGCGCGATTTAAATCCCACACGGATCCAACTCCATTAAAAAAGCGAGAGCCTAGACTCTCGCTTTTTATCATTCATCACCCATTGCCACTAAATACCATCACCGGCAATAAAGGTCTGGCTCGTGCCATTAAAACACTGATCCATATCCATGGACGGTTTTTCCGTGCTTGGTCGTCCCACGACCTTCGCGGGGACACCAGCTACTGTGGTATGAGGCGGCACAGCATTCAGCACCACAGAACAAGAACCAATCTTAGCCCCCTTGCCCACTTCAATGTTGCCCAAGATTTTAGCCCCGGCGCCAATCATCACGCCTTCACGGATTTTCGGATGGCGATCTCCGCCCTCTTTGCCGGTTCCGCCAAGCGTAACGTCCTGAAGCAGTGATACATCATTCTCAATCACCGCCGTTTCACCAACCACTATCCCTGTCGCATGGTCAAACATGATCCCCTGGCCGATCTTTGCAGCAGGATGGACATCCACCTGACACGTCACCGAAATTTGATTTTGCAAATACACGGCCAATGCGACCCGCTGCTGCTTCCACAGCCAGTTAGCCACTCGGTAACCCTGCAGCGCATGAAAACCTTTCAGGTACAGCAAGGGGATCGAAAACATCTCGACAGCCGGATCGCGCTCCACCACGGCCCGAATATCACAGGCTGCCGATTCGGTAATATAACAATCAGCAGCAAAGGCCTCCTCAATCACTTCCCGTACGGCCATCGCCGGCATCGACGGGGTTGCCAGCTTATTGGCCAATATATAGCTCAAAGCCGCAGCCAGGTTATCGTGCTTAATGATGGTGGCATGGTAGAAACTGGCCAGCATCGGCTCCTGTTCTGATTGCTGCCGTGCTTCCTGCTTAATTGCCTGCCAGATGGCATGTTGTTGACATTCCCTCACAGTGCCCTCGGTATTGTTATCGATTTGTTGTTTCCGCTTGCTATAACTTTAACCTGCCCTGAAAAAAAAACAACGCAGGCTTTGCAGCCCGCGTTGCGATTTCGCGTCAGATCGGGGTGCCGGCCATCCGGCGATACCCGCTAAACCGTTATTCGTCTTTTTTCTCGCGTGCCAGTAGATCTTTGGCGGCTTCTCGGGCATCTTTACCCTGATAAAGCACCTGATAGATCTGCTCACTAATCGGCATTTCCACGCCCATACGTTGAGACAGTACCCACACCTCTTTGGTGTTACGATACCCTTCCACAACTTGACCAATTTCTGCCTGTGCGGTTTCCACACTCTTTCCTTGGCCAAGTGCTAAGCCAAAACGGCGGTTACGAGATTGGTTATCGGTACAAGTGAGTACCAAATCACCCAAGCCGGCCATCCCCATAAAGGTCTCTGGTTGGGCTCCCAACGCAGCACCTAGGCGACACATTTCCGCCAGTCCTCGGGTAATAAGAGCAGTACGCGCATTCGCGCCAAAGCCAATCCCATCAGACATGCCCGCACCAATAGCAATCACGTTCTTGACGGCTCCACCGAGCTGCATACCAATAAAGTCACTGTTGCTATAGACTCGAAACGTCTTGCTGCAGTGAATTTTTTCCTGCAAATCACGGACAAAACCCTCATCGGGTGATGCAACGGCAATCGCGGTCGGCATACCAGCAGCCAACTCTTTAGCAAACGTCGGTCCCGACAGCACCGCTAACGGTACGGTATCGCCCAGCACCTCAACCGCGACATCCTTCAACAAACGACCGGTTTCAGGCTCCAGCCCTTTGGTGGCCCAGCACACACGAGAATCTGTACGCAGGAAAGGCTTCACGCTAGCCAATACGTCGCCAAAAACATGGCTTGGTACGACAACCAACAAATCACGACTGGCTTGGACAGCTTGCTCCAGATCCGCAGACACAATCAGCGAATCGGGAAAAGCAACACCGGGAAGAAAAGCCTCATTGGCACGATCAACTTCTAGCTGAGCCATATGCTCAGGCTCATGACCCCATAAGATCACGTTAGCCCCATTACGCGCCAGCGAGATAGCCAGAGAGGTCCCGTAGGATCCCGCTCCAAGGACGGTCATGCTGATAGCTTGTTCACTGCTTGGATTCATAACGGTCCCCAAAAAATTACGCTTCAGTATTTTCTGGGTTAGCTTGAGCTTGGTTCTGAAGGTAGTTCATGAACAGAGCATCAAAGTTAACAGGTGCCAGATTTAGCTGAGGGAAAGTCCCTTTCACCACTAGGCTAGAGATCGTTTCGCGCGCATATGGGAAAAGGATATTCGGGCAGAATGCACCTAGGCAATGTGCAAGCTGTGGCGCTTCCATGCCAGCAACAGAGAAGATACCACCTTGCTGAACTTCACATAGAAATGCAGTTTCTTCAGCATTCTTAACCGTCACAGTCAGACGCAGGATCACTTCAAATACACCTTCACCCAATTCGCGGCTCTGGGTATCAAGATCCAATTTCACATCAGGGTTCCATTCTTTCTGGAACATTTGTGGTGAATTTGGCGCTTCAAAAGAGACGTCTTTTAGAAAAATACGCTGGATTTGAAAGTTTTGTTGTGCGTCGTTGTTTGCTGCTTCAGCCATTTTAGAGTCCTTTTTTCTCTCTGGCTCACCACCGTGAGCGCATAAATATTGCAACCATGATAGATATCACAACTGCACAAAGTTTGACGGTCACCGGATCAAAGCGAACATCGTGTTCTCGCCTATTTCAGTGACCTATCGAATTATTTTTTGCCTTTACCTGACTTACTGCGGATCAGCGGCAAATTTGCCTCATTCCATGAAATCAGGCCATCTTTTAGCAAGTTTACATTTTCAAAACCGGCTTTATGCAGTAGCGCCGCGCTTTCTTGGGCGGTCTGACCGGTCTTGCATACCACGATGATTGGGGCATTTTTATGTTTTTCAAGCTCACCAAAGTTCTGATCTTTGATCTGACTTGGCAGAATGTGAAGTGCTTCCGCAATATGGCCACTGCGGTATTCATCACGACTACGAATATCAACAAAGACACCGTCCTCGCGGTTAACCATGGCAGTCGCCTCGTTCGGCGTAACGACATTGTAGCCCGCCGTTTTCTGCTTGACGAAAGAGGTAATAATTGCCACAACCAGACCCACCCAGGCCACAGAAAGAATTGGGTTGCTTGTTACAAAATCAATGTATTGCTGCATGATGTTCGCTCTATTTTCCTAATATCAGCCAACTGTAACCAGGGCTAAACTCCACCAAATTAAGGGCTCCGAGTATACCCGCGACAAGCTGGTTGTACAGCAAGATGCAATAATTACGCGCCACGGCTCACTCTGTTACAGTGCATTGAGTATACGTCGTAAACAAGATTGCGAATATTTCGCCACGATTATAAAGTAAAAAAAACTGTGCTTCAGGACTTACACTCGTCGACAGAAAGCCCTATATTGCGGTAGTAAGATAACAATCCATTTACAGCATAGTTTGATCTTGCCCTACAGTTTACGGCATAAATTGTAGTAAAATTACGGCGTTTAGCCCCATTACCTTAGCTAGGCACTCGCGCCAGCAGCTAAGGTAATGGATCCAAATTATACTCAGATTTCTAACTTACTTTACGAGGGACAGCATATGTCTGCTAAGAAGCCACTGGCTTTAGTTATCCTGGATGGCTGGGGTTACCGCGAAGACAACGCCAACAACGCTATTGCAAACGCCAACACGCCCGTCATGGACGGTTTAATGGCGAATGAAGCAAATACTCTGATCTCAGCATCAGGTATGGATGTTGGTCTTCCTGATGGGCAAATGGGTAACTCTGAAGTAGGTCACACCAACATTGGTGCTGGTCGTGTGGTTTATCAAGATCTAACCCGTATCACCAAATCAATCGCTGATGGTGATTTCTTTGAGAATGCCGCACTAACAACGGCAATCGATAAAGCGGTGAATGCGGGTAAAGCCGTTCATATTATGGGCCTGATGTCACCGGGTGGCGTACACAGCCACGAAGACCACATTGCCGCAGCCGTTGAAATGGCAGCCCAGCGTGGTGCTGAAAAAATCTATCTACACTGCTTCCTTGATGGTCGTGACACCCCACCTCGCAGTGCTAAAGCCTCATTGGAACGCTTCCAAGCCTTGTTTGCCAAACTAGGCAAAGGCCGCATTGCATCATTGGTTGGCCGTTACTATGCCATGGACCGTGACAATAACTGGGATCGTGTAAAGGTTGCTTACAATCTACTAACGGCCGCTACTGCTGAGTTTACTGCCACCACGGCGGTTGACGGTCTGGAAGCCGCTTATACTCGCGACGAAAATGATGAGTTTGTCAAAGCCACTGAAATTCGTGCCGAGGGCCAGCCTGTAGCGGCAATGGAAGATGGCGATGCTGTGATTTTCATGAACTACCGTGCTGACCGTGCCCGTCAAATCACCCGTGCTTTCGAGCCAGGCTTTACTGGTTTTGAACGAGCTCAGTTCCCACAACTGGCTGATTTCGTCATGCTGACCCAATACGCAGCGGACATCAACCTGACCACCGCATACCTGCCAGCAAGCCTAGACAACACGCTGGGTGAATGGCTGGCGAAGAAGGGTAAGAAACAATTGCGTATTTCTGAAACAGAAAAATACGCACACGTTACTTTCTTCTTCAATGGCGGTATTGAAGATGAGTTCGAGGGCGAATCACGCCAATTGGTCGCGTCACCAAAAGTAGCAACCTATGATCTCCAACCAGAGATGAGTGCACCGGAGCTAACCGAGAAGCTAGTTGCTGCCATCAAGAGCGGCGAATTCGATACTATCATCTGTAACTACCCGAATGGTGACATGGTTGGCCACACTGGCGTTTACGACGCTGCAGTAAAAGCGTGTGAAGCCCTAGACTCATGTATCGGCCAGGTTGTCGCGGCAATCAAAGAAGTCGACGGCCAATTGTTGATCACAGCGGACCACGGTAACGCTGAAATGATGATTAACCCAGAAACGGGCGGCGTGCACACTGCACACACCAACCTGCCTGTTCCTCTGGTTTACGTCGGCAATAAAGCGCTTACATTAAAAGAAGGCGGCAAGCTATCTGATCTCGCACCAACCATGCTGGCGCTATCAGATATTGAAATCCCTTCAGAGATGACTGGTCAGGTGCTATTTGATCTGAAATAATCCCCCTATGCGGGAATTAATCAAACACCTACACCATACTCTCCGCGCCAGTGCATTATGCACTGGCGCTTTGTTATGCCTAACGTTTGCCTCACTGGTCAATGCCAACCAAGGCCAGCTTGATGGCGTAAAACAAGAAATCTCACGCCAACAAATTCAGGTTACCGCGAATAAGAAACGCATTGATAAACTGCAAAAATCACTCCGCCAGCAAGAAATCAAGATTGCTGAAACAACCAAGGCAATGCATCAAGCTAAACAGCGGACAGCCTCACTGACAACATCGATTCAAACTCTCCAGCAGCAATTAGCCCAGCTCAAGCAGCAACAGCTTGGTCAACAAGAAATGCTCAGAGCACTGCTCAACACCCAATACCGCCAAGGCAAGCAAAGCCAATTGGCTTTGCTACTCAGTGATGAAAACAGTAGTCAGCTTGATCGCTATACTGTTTATGCCGAGCACCTGAGTCTTGCCCGCAGTCATGCTTTAGACGAACTCGCAGCAACGGCAACCGAGCTACAGCTCAAGCAACACCAACTTAGTGAACAACAAGCACAGCAGCAGGCCTTGCTCACTCAGCTGACCCAACATAAAAAACAACTGGAATCTGAACGTTACCAACGGCAGAAAACCGTTCGTAGCATTAAGGGTGAAATACAATCAGACAATCAATACCTCACTGAACTCAAGCACAATGAACAGCGCTTGGTCAAAGAAATTGCCCAAGCTAAAGCTGCTGCAGAAGCGGCACGACGAATCGCCCCGATGGATGGCCTCGCTAAACATAGAGGTCGGCTACCCTGGCCGGCAAAGGGCGCAATTTTGCATGATTTTGGGGAAACCCTACAGGGCGAGCTGCATTGGAAAGGGATGGTGATCCAAGAAGCCGCTGGCAGTCAAGTCAAAGCCATTTACCCCGGAAAAGTAGTCTTTGCCGACTGGTTAAGAGGCTATGGACTGATGGTGGTGATTGATCACGGCAAAGGTGATATGAGTTTCTATGGCTATAACCAGACCTTACTCAAGAAAGTCGGCGACAACGTACAAGCCAAAGAAGCTATCGCGCTGGTCGGTGACAGTGGAGGCCAAGAACAGAGCTCACTGTATTTTGAGATCCGCCGTAAAGGCAGCCCGACCAACCCGCGAGGCTGGCTGACTCGCTAGCGCTTTTACTGAGAACCTTAGATATTAGATAACAGACATGCGACGGATTGCTTTCTGGATAACCCTTTTACTCTTGGCCTCCCTACCCACCCTCGTACAGGCTGCGCGGTTGGCCATCATCATTGATGACTTGGGGTATCGCGCCATGCCCCCCGCGCTCTCTGCCTTACCATCGGAAGTGAGCATCTCTATCCTGCCGGGTACCCCATTTGATGCTGCAATCAGCCAGCTAGCCCGCAAACAACAACGTGATATCTTGCTCCATATGCCGATGGAACCCAGCCGCAACGTCTCCCTTGAGCATGCTACCCTGACCCGCAGTATGACCAAAGAGACACTACAGCTGACCTTGCAGCAAGCCCTTAACCGAATACCCGATATTATTGCCGTTAACAACCATATGGGCAGCGCATTAACCCAAGATCCAACAGCGATGGGATGGGTGATGGATGTGCTAGCACATCAAGGACTCTCATTTCTCGACAGCCGGACATCGGCCCAGTCTGTCGCGTTCGAACAGGCAATATCCCATCAAGTTCCCGTATTGCGAAGAGATGTATTTTTAGACCACTTTCGCTCCGAAGCCTTTGTTAAGCAACAGTTAACCTTGGCAGCTAAGCATGCTAAACGCCATGGTTATGCTATCGCGATTGGTCACCCCTACCCGGTAACCCTTACCACCATAAAGCAACAGCTCCCCTCTCTCGCCGCTCAAGGTATTACCCTGGTCCGGCTCTCCGATCTCTATCCACCATCTTAAGCATCACTGATCTTGCTTAACCTGATTACAGTAGTGCGCCTCAAGCTGCTGTACCTGTGCTTTGCCTCTTTCGGTTGTCAGAGGCCGGACAATGCTCAGCATTTGTAACACCCCTTGGTAAATCACCGCTTTGGTAATTTTAGCGCCAGGCACCTGTGTGGTTTGATAAAAGATCCAGCTTGATGCCACCAATTTAAGGGTGTCGGTTAAATTCAATATTTCGCTATCATCCAGATCCAGTAGCCCACTCAGACAAAAGCTGTTCATCATCGCCATGATATTCTGGCGTAAACCGTCCTGTGCCAACAGGTATTTCTGCTGCAGTACCGCGTCACGACGCAGTATGTCGGGCAGGTTGGCGTAAAAGAAACGATAGCGCCACATCAGCATAAAAACAGCATCAAGATAAACCAATACGTTATCGACAGTGATCTGTGTATGCTCAAGCGGCTGAAAATGAATACTGAGATCATCCGCGTATTGATCAAAAATACTGTGTATAATCTCCTCTTTATTGCGGAAATGATAATACAGATTGCCGGGACTGATCCCTAGGTGGGCAGCTATATGATTCGTAGTTACATTCGGCTCGCCGCTTTCATTAAAAAGCTCAAGGGCAGCCAGAATGATTTTATCGCGGGTTTTCATTTGCTTCTCTCTTCTCTGCCCATACAGTTGGCACTCTGCTCATACTATCATAAAGATAATTCATAACGATGGCGGATACCCATCGTTACTCCAAATAGAAGACTGGAATAGCCATGATAATTGTAACTGGTGGGGCTGGTATGATCGGCAGCAATATCATCAAAACCCTTAATGAACGAGGCCACACCAACATCTTGGTCGTGGACAACCTGAAAGATGGGACCAAATTCGCTAACTTGGTTGATCTGGAAATTGCCGACTATCTCGATAAAGACGATTTTATCGCTCGCATCCAGGCCGGCGAAGCGTTCGGTCATGTCGACGCAGTCTTCCATGAAGGTGCCTGCTCATCCACCACCGAGTGGGATGGCAAATACATGATGCGCAATAACTACGAGTATTCGAAAACACTGCTGCACTACTGTCTGACGCGCCGCATTCCTTTCCTGTATGCCTCTTCCGCCGCCACCTATGGTGGTCGTGATCATGACTTCATCGAAGAAAAACCCTACGAGGGGGCGCTGAATGTCTATGGCTTCTCTAAACAGCAGTTTGACAATTATGTTCGCCGCCTGTGGCAAGATGCCGAACAACGCGGTGAAAACCTGTCACAAATTACCGGCTTTCGCTATTTCAATGTCTACGGCCCTCGCGAACAACACAAAGGCAGCATGGCATCGGTCGCATTTCATCTTAACAGCCAAATCACCGCAGGCAGCAACCCGAAACTGTTTGAAGGCTCTGATCTGCTCAAGCGTGATTTTGTCTATGTCGGCGATGTCTGCAACATGAACCTCTGGTTCTGGCAAAATGGTGTCTCAGGGATCTTCAACTGTGGTACCGGCCATGCCGAACCCTTTAGCGAAGTAGCCAAAGCGGTGATCAAGCATCACGGTACAGGCGCTGTTGAGGAAATACCCTTTCCGGAGCACCTCAAAGGCCGTTACCAAAAATTTACCCAAGCCGATCTGACCAAGGTTCGCGCCGTGGGTTACAAGGAAGAATTTAAGTCTGTAGCCAAGGGCGTGGCGGAATACATGACGCATCTAAACCAGAAATAATATGAGCCAGTGAATAGTATCGCCCTATGAATGATCATTACGACAACAAAGCCTACCACCCAGCCTTTAGCTGGTCTTTCCTGCATCCCAAGTATTGGGGGACCTGGCTGGCTGTGCTATTAGCTTCATTACTCAGCCTCTTACCCCACAACGTGCGTCGTACGCTTGCTGCCGCGTTTGCTAAACAAGCGGTTAAGTTAAATAGCAAAGCGAATCAACGGGCCCGGATAAATCTGGCAATGTGCTTTCCTGACAAATCAGACACTGAGCGGGAAATGATGCTGCAAGACAGCTATACCACTGCAGGTAGCTTTCTGATGGGCTTTGCCTCCTTGAGCTTACGTAACAAACAATGGCTCGAAAACAATACCGTGATCCGTGGTGAAGAGCATCTAACCGCACTTAAAGAACGTGGCGAAAGCGTGATTTTACTGGTACCCCATACCTGGGCCATTGATATCCCCGCGGTTTTACTGGCATCTCGCGGACTCCCCGTCTCGGCGATGGCTAAAAAACAAAAAAACGCCGTCTCTGACTGGCTAATGCACAAACAGCGAGTACAATACGGCGGTCGGGTGTATGAGCGTAGCGGTGGAATCAAACCCTTCATCAAATCGATCCGTGAAGGGTATCTAGGTTACTACCTCCCTGATGAAGATCTTGGCCCAGAGCATAGTGTATTCGTTGATTTTTTTGCCACCACCAAAGCCACCATTGCCGGCCTTGGCCGCCTGGCTAAACTCAGCCGCGCGAAAATCGTCCCGCTGTATTCCATCTATAACAGTGAAACTGGTCAGTATGAAATCGACATCTACCCGCCGCTTTCTCCGTTTCCGATGGAAAACGAAGCCCAAGACGCCCGAATGATGAACCAGTGTATCGAGCAGTATGTGACTGAACGTCCCGAGCAGTACATGTGGATTTTACGTTTATTGAAAACTCGGCCAAATGGCGAGTCAAATCCCTATAAGACCAGTCAGTGACATGAAAGATAATACACTCTCAAATACCCTGATCCTGCTGCCGGTCTACTGGCTCTTCAGCGGGATGCTCGTTATGAACAGCGGTGATAAGCCGATGGTCGCCATCACACTGATTTCCATCATCGTCACTCTGTTCAGCTACGGTCTGACAAGCGCTAAAGCCAATATCAGGCATGACAAAACGCTGTGGCTTATTCTGACCATGACGGGCTATGCCTTATTCAGTTACCACTACCATGGCCTGAGTTCGCGTGAAATACGTGCGTTACTCACGGCCTCACTGTTTTTACTGTTTTTCCCCAAGCAACTACTGACGATAGCCAAGCTCCAGATATTGGCGTTGATTGGCAGTATTTTTGCCCTCGGAACCACCTATTATTTTAACCAATACTTAGGAATCGATCGTGGGTTATGGCCGATTAATGCCATACCATTGGCGACCATGAGTGCTGCTTTCGGGCTGATTTCAGTGACATTGTTATTTACCGCCCCGAGAACAAAAAAAAATATCGCCATCACACTGTTGGCAATATTATTCAGTTCTGGTGCCGTTTTGTTTAGCCAAACCAGAGGGATCTGGCTTGGCTATACCATTGTTACCGGCATTGTAGCCATCACTTTAAACAGAGGTAAGGTACTAAATATAAAAGCAATTGCCATTGCAGTTGCCTTACTGTCGGTGACTGGATTTTCACTCAAGCCGGTGATCAGTGAACGCTTAGCACAAACTCAATATGAAATTAACCGTATTCTCAGCGGTCATTTAAATACCTCTATTGGCCTACGTTTGCAGATGTGGATGCTCAGTCCAGAAATGCTACGCAATGATTGGGTCTTAGGGTTGGGTAATGACCATGTGACTAAATTCAAAGAACTTACGGCAGAAGGTCAGGTATCAAGTGATCTGGCAGGGTTTAAACCTGCCCATTATCATAATCAATACATTGATCGCTCAATAAAAAATGGCATTGTTGGCTTGGCTATCCTGCTTGCACTGTTAATTTTCCCCGTATACAGTTCAATGAAACTATCACGAGATAGGCGTTTCATCCTTCTTAGTATATCTCTGCTCTATGCTATCGCATCACTCACTGATGTGCCCTTTAATCATACTCAGACATTACTGCTCTATTTGATCGTAATATCGAGTGTGAACATGCAACCAGCTACCGAAAAAATAACATTATTATGATTGATATTTTTGTTGTAAATCTTGAAACATCTACAGCACGCAAGGCCAGTATTTCTGCTAGGCTGGATGCTTTAGGCCTCAATTATCATATTTTCCCAGCGGTTGATGGACGAGTTGGCGAACACCCTTTATTTCAAAAATACCGCGATGATCTCAGCCAGCACTATCGGGGCAAATCGCTCAGTAAAGGCCAGCTAGGCTGCTACGCCAGCCATTATCTATTATGGGAAAAATGCATCGAGCTCAATAAGCCCATCATCGTACTGGAAGATGATGCACTGTTTAACTCGGCGTTGTTTTCTGAATTTTGTGAAGATAGCGCTTTACTACCCAGCCAGCTAGGGTTTATTCGCCTGCATAAACATCAGCGCAAGAAATACAGCTCTTGTGAAGTTTATCATCACAATAATGTTACGATTCATCGCTTTAGCAAAGGTCAGATGGGCACGATTGGCTATTACCTGACTCCTGATGCGGCGAAGCAATTTCTTAACCACTCACAACAATGGATATTCCCCGTTGATATCATGATGGATCGCTTTTGGGCGACTCATGTTGAGTGCTATGGGCTGGTTCCTGAGTGTGTACTGCACGATGATGATGAAATCTCAGACATTGGTTATGGCAAAAAAGCCCCTCGTAGCTTGCTAACCAAGTGCAAGCGAGAATGGTTCAATCTCAATGAATTTATTCAGCGAGAAACCCATAACCTTCATTTCAAATTCAACAAAAAGTAGCATTATGAAAATTTTAATTGCCAGCTCCTACCACCACGCCTGGAACAGCGTTCGCCCTGAAGCAGAAATGTTCATTGAAATGGTTCGCCAAGGCCATCAAGTGACGGTTGCAACCCAAGGTGATGCCGAGTACGTGGCGCGCTTTCGTGAGCATGGCGTTAAAGTGATCGACTGCTACCCGAAGAAAAAAATCTGCTGGCAAACTATTAAGACGCTTCATCAAGAGCTAAAAGCAGGCGATTACGATATCTGTTATGCGTTTAACTCCAAAACGATCCCTAATGCTGCGTTTGCCTGTATCGGTACCCGTGCCAAAATGATCACCTACCGGGGTACCACGGGCGGACTCTACCGTCATGACCCGAGCGCCTATCTAACCCATCTTCATCCTCGCGTTAATGGGATCGTATGTGTATCAGATGCCGTACGCAAAGATGTTAGCCAGCGAGTATGGCGCAATCAACAGAATATCGTCACCATCTATAAAGGTCATCAACTCGACTGGTACAGTGTGGCTCCCACCGAACGCAGTGAATTTAACCTAACAAATGATAACGTCATTGCGGTCTGTGCCGCACATGTACGTCCAAGTAAAGGGATTTCGGTACTGGTAGAAGCCACGCATCATATTGATAATCCAAACTTCCATTTGCTGCTGGTAGGCAGCGGTTTTGAACCGCATGTTGAGGAAATCAAGCAAAGTCCTATGGCCGATCGCATTCACCTTATCGGTCATCGCAAAGATGTGCCATCAATTATGGCGATGGCCGATTTCCAAGTTCAGCCATCAGTCAGTGGTGAAGGGCTTCCTCGTACCATTATCGAAGCGATGGCGAATGCGACAACATCAGTCGTTACCACAACAGGAGGCTCACCAGAACTGGTCGATGATGGGGAAACAGGATTCATCGTGCCAACCAAAGATGCGAAATCACTCGCAAGGGCAATGAACAAGCTCATTAACGACAAAGCCCTTATTGCACAATTCAGTCAGGCGGCACAACAAAAACTCGCAACGGAGTTTAATGCCGCTCAAACAGTTAAAAAACACATAACCTTCTTTGAGCAACTGCTTCAGCAACATTAGTAACACAGTCAAGCAGGGATCGAGAGGGTCCCTGATTGACACGTACACCAACACATTACTAAAAAAACGGTCAGCGTAGCAAGGCTAAGCTCAAACCTTATGGCTCACATTTCTTTATAAAAACATAATTATCAATACAATAAATACGGCAAAAGCGGTATAGTGCTGCACTTTATTTTCTGTACTATGCCACGTTGAATGTAATGAACATTAAATCAAGAAACTTCATTTTACAGCTTTTGTTAATATTTATATTAGCTATCAGTATTAACTATATGATGGGCTATAAATTTAAAGCAGATCGAACATTCGTCCTCTTCACATTCATTTGCATACTTATTAATACTAATCTTGGCAAGAATATTATATTTGGCATAGCGATTATTGCTGCACTATTTTTCCCGACATCTTGGTATTACGGCCAACCAAACCTAACTATTATGTCGGCAATCCTTGAAACAAATATGGATGAGGCAACAGAATTTTTATTTGACCTACCTGTTATCGCCATTATTAGTTCCATTCTATATATAGCTATTGTATATTTTTTTATTTACAAAAACAAAACACCTATAAATACGAATAATCATAATATTTTTATAGCAATGTTCATCTTATTATTTTTCTTAAAACCTATTGAGTATTACATTAAAGATAAAAGCCATGGGTTTATAAATGACATTAGATTTACCCCTATAGAATTTATTTATGATTTTTATGCAGCTTATCACGCATATCAAGATGAAAATGAAAAAATAAAAAAACAAGTCCATCAAAAACCTAACTGGAATTTAATATCAAGTAACCAGAAATATAAAAACTACATTCTGGTTATCGGAGAGAGCGTCCGCAAAGACTACTTACACTCCTATGGGTTTCCATTACAGAGCACACCTTTTATGTCAAGCGCACCTGGCACCCTCTGGAATGGCTTAATCGCCCCGGGCCCCAATACCTATACCTCTGTCGTACGTCTACTTTCGAATAATAATGGCATTGATGTAGAATTAAATAAAAATATCATTTCGCTCGCTAATGCATCTGGTATCGAAACCTACTGGCTATCCAATCAAGGAAAAATTGGCCCGGTAGACACGGTCATTAGCACGATAGCTTACTACGCTAATAATGTTTTCTTTTTAAAAAAAGGCAGCTATCAAGATGTCGACACGGCTGACAGCGATCTTCTCCCTCATTTAAAAGATATCCTAAACAAAAAAACCGCAGCACCGAAGTTGATTGTGCTGCATTTAATGGGATCACACCAAAACTTCTGTCAACGAGCAGGTGATAATATTCGCTTTGACTATGTCAATAAAAAAATATCTTGCTATTTAACTAGTATCTATAATACCGACGCGTTACTCCAAGAGATTAATAATATTGCACGACATAGCGGCAATAACTTTTCAATGCTCTATTTGGCGGATCATGGTTTAGGGCATCCAAACCACAAAAAAAACAACCTAAAACATAATCCCGACGTCAAGCAAGCTTATGATATCCCCTTATTTATGATATCCAGTGATGACGTCACACGCTCTTATATCGAGAGACAACGTTCTGGCATGCACTTTATTCATTTTTTATCCGAATGGATCGGAGTTAAATCATCTCAGCTGAATAATAATTATGACTTTTTCCATGCTGGCGATGATATCGACATAAAAGTTAACACCGGGAGTGGAAAATTAGTTAATTATTCCACATTAAGAAATGATCCCGTATAGCTCAATGATTAACATTAATAATTGTAATGGGCAGTTAAGGATAATGCGATTAGCTTTACCTCTCATCCCCTCTTACAACAACATCTAATACCCCGCATCATGGGGGAGTCCTCCCCCATGATATGTTGCGTTCAGCGTATTATCTATCGTGCTCAAGCAGCCACAAACCAACATATTTATTGAAGTTCACTTGAGCGTAGGTCATTGCCATAATAAAGCCGACACTGCCATCGAGAAAGCCGCGGCGCAAAATATAGATATGGAAAAATGTCCACATTGCCCGCAGCAATGCCAAGCCTAATCCATGTGATTTTTTCCCTTTCCGATGGTACTTCTGCGCACCGAGCCATGCATACTGAGCTGCTTTATCCAAGCCATGGCCATAATCACGATGGGTATAATGCAGCAAAAAACCCTTCAACGTTCCCGTTGAACCCTGAGTCGGAATCACAGTCTCATGCACCTCATCTAAGGTATACCGTGCTCCATCACGTTTAAATAGGCGCAACACAGAGCGAGCACTACGGCCATATTTCAGGGTTTTACCATAGAGCGTGACACCCCATGGTAATTTATAAGCAGTATGTTCAATCGTTTCTTGATCCAGTAAGGCTACCAACGCCTTTGCCATCTCTGCATCAAGGGCCTCGTCTGCATCAATAGACAATACCCAATCACCCGTCGCCTTGTCCAAAGCTCGCTGCTTCTGCTTACCAAAACCCGGCCAGTCTGTAATGGTGATATTGTCGGTGTAGCGGTGGCAGATTTCTACCGTGTTATCGGTAGAACCACTGTCTAAAATGATAATTTCATCTGCAATATCAACCACAGAGCGCAGACACGTCTCCACTCTATCGGCTTCATTTTTTGTGATCAACATAACTGAAAGCGTATGTTTTCTCATCGTGCTACCACTCCCAATACCCTAGTGACTTTCTCATTTTTAAATTACGCCAAAGGTTCTTCGGCTTCTTGTCTGTCCAGCCCTGCCCCAACATATCCGTAACAGCTGCCAGTACTCGCGGGGCTGATTGCCCATCTAAATACGGTGTGATAGCAGGGCCATATGCCGCAATTTCACTGACTAACTCAGGTTCAGGATTCAAGGCTCGCTCAATTGCACTTCCCAGCAAATCAGGCTGAGTAATATTAATAAAGCTTGGCTGAACCTCGCGATTATTTACCGTAACCACAGGTTTACCTAATAAGAGAAACTCTTGGAAAATTGATGAGTTATCACATACCATGACATCAGCACGGTGGAGTACTTCTATGACCTGATCATTCTCAAAAAACGTCAAATTGTCATTGGCCAACGCCCGGTATTTGGCCACCGTCTCTGCCGCCATCTTAGGATGCAGCGTCACCAGCCAGTGCCAATGACCTTGCTGACTCAACGTCTTGATTTGCTCATACACCAACTCAGCACACGATAAACTCGGCGAAAATGTCGACGAAAAGGCAATTTGCGGTTTATGACCAACCTCATCGCCTGACGGGATATAATCAAACAAGCTATCCAGTTTGATCCAGCCGGTTTCAACTACCTTAAAATAGCCACGCTGTTCCGCCAGGGGCTGTAAGGTCCCCGTTCGCTCATGACCCTCAGTGCAATAGAGATCAAATAAACCGCGCTCCGGATATAAATTACCACGCTTACTTTCATTCAAACCGTGGAATACCTGAACTTTAATCCCCGGAATAAAATTCGGTATGCGATCACCTGGCGCAAACACAGCATCCGGTCGATAAGCCACTGCAGCCGTCACACTCTCCAGTACCTCGTCATCTGGCAACAAATACTGGGGAGAGACATCTTGCCCAACCAGCAACCATTTCACGTCATGGCCCTGTGACTTCGCATAGTCCTGTAACGACCGAAGAATTGAAAAAGAATAGTTTTGCTCAACATAAAACAAGAACCGGTATAACGGTGTCTTGGGGGGCATATTACCATTTGCTTGCATGGGGTGTTCCTGGCTGATTTTTCAACGGGTGTCGGTTCAACATAAAGCCATTGCGATTCATTTTAAGGCCAATAATCATATCAGAAAATCCATCATCTCCCTGCCATTACGGCAAATGGTTGATAAAAAAACGCACACCCACAACAACATCGTTTACACTCTCGGTTGCACAATATTCACCGAGATACAGGACACATTATATGCTCTTGCGCTGCTTATATACCTTGCTGCTTAGTTTAGCGGCTCCTTTCCTGCTTTATGGCCTGTACCGTAAACGAGAAGGCAAACCTACTTTCGGTCCGCGCTGGAAAGAGCATTTTGGCATTACGCCAGTCACCACAGGCGTTAACCCCATTTGGATCCATACTGTCTCGGTAGGCGAATCAATTGCAGCCATTCCGGTGATTAAGGCGATTAAAGCACGCAACCCGCAGCAAGCCATTGTGGTCACCACCACCACCAGCACGGGCGCTCAACAAGTCGAAAGACTAGGGGATTTAGTTGAACATCGCTACATGCCCATCGACTTTGTCTGGTGTATTCGTGGATTTCTCCGTGCAACGAAACCGTCTGCCCTGCTGATCATGGAGACCGAGCTGTGGCCCAATACACTGGCTACCGTCCATAACACCGGGATCCCGGTGATTGTCATGAATGCCCGCTTATCAGCACGCTCTGCGGCACGTTATGCTCTTTTTAAGCCTGTGTTCAATATGATGGCCAGACATATCGACCACCTGCTCTGCTTGCATCACGATGACGCCGAACGTTTCCAGCAATTGGGGGTTGAGGCAAATCGGTTAAGTGTCACGGGTTCGGTCAAATTTGATATTCAGATCGATGTCACTACTCTTGAACAAGCCAGCCAGCTCCGCCACCAACTGGGGACCGTTCGCCCGATCTGGATCGCAGCCAGCACCCACAAAGGGGAAGATGAACAAGTGCTCACGGCCTTTCAACACGTCAGGCAGCAACACCCAACCTGCTTGCTGATCCTAGTACCGCGCCATCCCGAGCGGTTTGATCAGGTGGCACAGCTCTGCCAGCAACAAGGATTCAACTGCCTTCGCCGTACATCAGAGCAGCTGCCGGATAGCGAAACAGATATTTATCTCGCTGATACCATGGGCGAAATGCTAGTAATGATGGGAGCGGCTGATATCACCTTTATGGCGGGCAGCCTGATTGGTGATCGTGTCGGTGGGCATAACATGTTAGAGCCTGCCGCCCTCGGCAAACCGATATTAACCGGACCGAGCTATTACAACTTTACCGATATTACCCTGCAGCTAGAAAGCGCGGGAGCGCTTGAAGTGTGCAATGATGCTAACGCGTTAGGCACCAACCTGTCAGCCCTGCTCAGCGATAAAGCCAAGCAAGCTACAATGGGAGAGGCTGCACAACAAATCGTAAAGCAAAATCAGGGCGCAGTCACAAAAACACTCAACACCCTCACTCAACTGCTGGGCAATTAATCCTGCTGATAACCCGCCAGCAACCATTGCCAGCACTGCGCATCAAACACGATACCCCGCTTGCTCTGCTCTTTGACAAAAGAGCGGTGCAGGCGGGCTAAATTACGCGCTTTCCACTCATCGCCTGTCTGCTCATAACACTTATCAAAATCAATCAGCCATACCTGCTGTGCCTGATCCAATAAAATATTATGGCTGTTAAGATCGGTATGACAGACTTGAAGATCATGCATCTGACGCACCATCTGGCCGATCGCCATCCAGCATGTTTCCGGTAAGGCGGCAGCCGCTAGCAAGGCGACTAAATCACGCGCCCCCACCACCTTTTCAACTAAAAGATCCGCCTGATAAGTCATGCCTCGGCGAACCGCCCGGGCAGCAACAGGCCGTGGGACGTTAACTCCCCCCTGAGCCAACTTATCTAATAACCGGAACTCCTCGGCACCACGCGTTTTCTCCCAGCCTGTAAACCAGTAAGCGTCTTTAACCAATTTGCCAAACAGACCACCGCGACGATAATGCCGCAACGCCATCTCTAATTGATCGCCTTTAACAAACCAGGTAGTGCCACGCCCTTGCGCCGACCCAACCACTCGGCCAGCACGATGCCAATACTCAGAGTCAAAGCATTGTTCAGGATCGTCAGTCAACAAATCCGGATTAAACCAGATGCGCTGGTTACCAATGGACATCTCTTGCATATATTTTCTCCAAGCTGGGGCGACGGAGTATTTTACAATCACTTATGTGAACTGCATAATTTCATCTCTGAATCATTAACAGGTATTTGTCATGGCGCTTTTTACTGCCCCGCCACGCTCGCTCTGCATTCTTCGGCTCTCCGCCATTGGCGATGTCTGCCATGCCATTGCCGTTGTCCAAGCTATCCAGGCACACTGGCCATCGACGGAGATCACTTGGGTAACCGGAAAGATAGAAGCTCAGCTGATCGGTGATCTACCCGGTATTCATGTTGTTGTTTTCGATAAAAAAGCAGGATTCGCCGGCATGAAGTCGGTCTGGCAAATGCTGAAAGGTCAGAAATTTGATGCGCTGTTACACATGCAAGCCGCCCTGCGTGCCAGTGCTCTATCTCTGGGGATCAAGGCAAAATATCGCATCGGGTTTAGCAAAAACCGCACTAAAGAAGGTCAGTGGCTATTCACCAATCGCCATCTACCGAACACCGACAGTTTTCACGTACTGGATAACTTCGCTGACTTTGCTCGCTACCTTGGGGTACCGTTTGATAAACCCCATTGGCAGATCCCGTTAGGGCCTGAGGATGTATCCTTTGCCGAGCAGCAAATCAATGGCAAACCAACACTGATCATCTCGCCAGCTGCCAGTAAAGACGAACGTAACTGGCTGACGGAGCGTTACAGCCAGTTAGCTGACTATGCCAGTGACAAAGGCATGCAGGTGATATTATGTGGTTCGCCTGCGCCACGGGAGATCACCCTTGGCCAAACGATAGAACAACACTGCCAGCATTCGGTAGTGAACTTGATCGGTAAAACCAGCCTCAAGCAACTGACCGCTTTGCTCGGACAGGCTACGGTGGTCGTTGCCCCCGATACCGGACCGGCCCACCTAGCGACGACACAAGGGACACCCGTGATTGGCCTCTATGCCCACAGTAATCCCAAACGTACAGGCCCCTATAACAGTCTTAATATCGTCGCCAGCGTCTATGACCAACATGCGCAGCAACAACACGGTAAAAACGTGGGCCAGCTTCCATGGGGAACACGCGTCAAAGGCGATAACCTGATGAAAGACATTACTCTTGAGAGTGTCACGTCTCAGCTTGATACACTTATTCCATCACCTGAATCTCATTGATTGGTATCCATTATGACAACCCGTGTAATTTATCCTGGCACTTTTGATCCTATTACCAATGGCCACCTTGATTTAATTGAACGTGCCGCAGCAATGTTCGACCATGTTGTCGTCGGTATCGCTTACAGCCCCAGCAAAAAACCGCTGTTTGATCTTCAAGAGCGGGTTGATCTGGCTCAACAAATTACCCAACACCTTAAGAATGTCGAGATTGTCGGCTTTTCCGGTCTATTGGTCGATTTTGCTAAAGAATACCAAGCCAATATTTTAGTTCGAGGCCTCCGTGCCGTGTCAGATTTTGAGTATGAATTTCAGCTGGCCAACATGAACCGTCGCCTGATGCCCGAACTGGAAACAGTGTTCCTGACCCCTGCCGAGGAAAACTCATTCATCTCTTCCACTATCGTCAAGGAAGTCGCCTTGCACAAAGGCGATGTCAGCCAATTTGTTGATCCTATAGTGACCCAAGCATTGCTGAAAAAATTCAGTCAGCAGTAATAACCGGTTTACAATCAATCACAACCAATAAAAAAAGGAGGCCAAGCCTCCTTTTTTTATTTCATCACAATGTCATTAACGCTGATAATACTCACGGTACCAGTCAACAAACGCTTGCACGCCTTCTTTGACCTTCACCGCGGGCTGATAGCCTGTCGCAGCAAACAAGTCCTGAGTATCAGCATACGTCGCATACACATCACCCGGCTGCATTGGCATGAAGTTCTTCTTCGCTTCGATCCCCAACGCGTCTTCCAATGCCTCGATATAGTCCATCAGCTTCACCGGACTGCCATGACCAATATTATATACCCGATAGGGTGCCGAGCTTGTCGCAGGAGAACCCGATTCGACAGTCCAGTCCGGCGTTTTTTGCGGAATCACATCCTGAATACGGATAATACCCTCAACAATATCGTCGATATAAGTGAAGTCACGGCGCATGTCGCCATGGTTATAAACATCAATGGTTTTACCTTCAACAATGGCGTTAGTGAATTTGAACAGCGCCATATCAGGGCGCCCCCATGGGCCATAGACGGTAAAGAAACGCAACCCTGTCGTTGGTACGCCGTACAGGTGGGAATAGGTATGCGCCATCAATTCGTTCGATTTCTTCGTTGCTGCATACAAAGATATTGGGTGATCAACGCTATCTGACGTATCAAACGGCATCTTCTGGTTTAAGCCATACACTGAACTGGAGGAGGCATACACCAAATGCTCAATTTTATGGTGGCGGCAGCCCTCAAGAATCGTCAAATGGCCGACTAAGTTGCTGTCAGCGTACGCCATTGGGTTATCAATCGAATAACGCACCCCTGCCTGCGCGGCTAGGTGGATCACCCGGTTAAACTGCTGTTCAGCAAACAGATTGGCGATCCCATCGCGATCAGCCAAATCCAACGTCAGGAAAGTGAAGTTCGGATGAGCAATACGTGCCAGACGGGCCTGCTTCAGTGACACGTCATAATAATCATTGAGATTATCAATCCCCACGACCTCATGCCCCATCGCACACAATCGTTCAACCACTGCACTGCCGATAAATCCTGCAGCCCCTGTCACCAGATATTTCATCATCCGTTTAACCCTTACATCAGTGCCCAAAAGACACAAAAAATTACCATCAATGACAAGATCATAGCATTCAACCGCTGACTAGGATATGTCATGGAAAAAAAACCAGAGTCAATAATATTGACCCTCGTAGTAAGCCTAATTGAAAGGAAACTACACAATAAACAGTACTACTTCTGACAATCGCTACAATAGACCGTTGCACGCTGGCCAATTTTAAGCTCGCTCAGCGGTTTATCACAGCGCGGGCACGGCTGCCCCCCCTTACCATACACTTGCAGCTCCTGAGCGAAATAGCCCGGCTTACCATCGGCATTTTTAAAGTCCTTGAGCGTTGTTCCGCCCTGCTCAATAGCAAATGCCAGCACTGCTTTGATTTCTTCCACCAGCTGCGCCAATTGCTTGGCTGATACCTTACCCGCTTCACGCTTAGGGTGGATCCCCGCCATGAACAACGACTCGTTGGCGTAGATATTTCCCACCCCTACCACCACGTGGTTATCCATGATCAGCTGCTTGATAGCAATTCGCTTCCCTTGGGCTTTGGTTTGCAAATACTCAGCAGTAAACGCGTCACTGAGTGGTTCCGGCCCAAGCTTTTGCAATACCGGATGCTCACTGCCGCATACTTGCCATAACCAAGCGCCAAAACGGCGGGGATCGTTATAGCGCAGCACTTCTCCGCTCGCCAGGCACAAGTCGACATGATCATGCTTTTCCGCAGGGATCTCGGCAGGCAGTATCCGTAAGTTACCCGACATGCCAAGATGGATAATGGCGTAACCAATGTCAGTTTCCAGCATCAGGTATTTAGCCCGACGGGTCACCCGGCGGATCACCTGGCCTTCAATCTGCGTGATCTCGTCCGGGATCGGCCAGCGCAATTTTGCATTACGCACCACTATTTGGGTCACACGCTGGCCAATCACATGGGGGGAAATCCCCATCCGACTTACTTCCACTTCTGGTAATTCAGGCATCTATACCCTCACAGAGCTATTTTTGGTTAGAGGTAGGCGGAAATAAATACGCCTCATCAACCGACAGCGCAAACCAGTCGCCCTGCCAGTTATTCAGTAACCAAAACTGAGGCAGTGCATATACCGTCACCCGAACCGGCTCCTCATGATCGGCTAGCCAAATCTCGACGGTACGAGGCGTTGTCAGTTGTGGCTTCAGCTTAGTCATCATGTCATGACTCACGGGTGTCCCGGCGAGAGTCTGCCAATGGCCTATCAATGTATGAGCGGGCACACTCAATGCCGGAACAGCCTGCCACCCCAGCGACTGGCGCGATAGCTCGGCCTCAGGCAATACCATCCGGACCGGTTTGGCTCCTTCCGGTAATAAACGGGTTAAGGCAGCATCACTGGCGGCAGGCGCATCTTGGCTGGCAAAACGGTTTTTCACCAACTCGGGCAACTGGATCACCGCGATAAAGCAGACCACCCCGATGATAATGACATTATTCCATCCCCGGCGAGACAATCTCATACTCATTTCCTTCGCTAATAAGAGTGAAAATCATAGCATGGATAAGTGCGGTTCAAAGCAGCAGAAAAACACAAGGGAGAACAAAAAGATAACAGGGATGATAGCGGGGAGAAATTTCAGGTATAAAAAAACCCAGCTAAAAACTGGGTTTTTATCAAAAAAGTCTTAAATCAATTACTTGATTTTAGCTTCTTTGTACATAACGTGCTGGCGAACTACTGGATCAAATTTCTTGATCTCAAATTTGCCTGGCATGTTACGCTTGTTTTTGTCGGTAGTGTAGAAGTGGCCTGTACCAGCTGATGATACTAGACGGATCTTCTCACGAATGCCTTTAGCCATTGTTCAAATCCTCTTAAACGTTCTCGCCGCGAGTACGCATATCTGCAAGAACGACATCAATGCCTTTCTTATCAATGATACGCATACCTTTCGCAGAAAGGCGTAGTTTAACGAAGCGTTTTTCGCTTTCTACCCAGAAACGATGAGTTTGCAGGTTCGGCAGAAAACGACGCTTGGTGGCATTACGTGCGTGTGAACGGTTGTTACCCGTTACAGGACGCTTACCAGTTACTTGGCATACTCGGGACATTACTGTCTTCTCCAAATCGTTTCAGCTCGATATCTACCGTGGTCTATTCAATACAAAAATATTTTTTTGCATCTAACCACAGCTATCAAAGGTCGCGCATTATACTAAGTCAAAACCAGTTGCTCAAGTCCCGAGCAGTGCTTTCTCAACTTTTTAAGCAAAAATAGGCTAATTTATAGCCATCCTCGCTCAGCAAAAGAAGTAATTTCTCCGTCACCGACAACAAAGTGATCCAGAACGCGAATATCCACCAACGCCAATGCATCTGTAATGCGACGGGTGATTCGACGATCTGCTTGACTCGGCTCAGCTACGCCTGACGGGTGATTATGCGCTAAAATGAGCGCGGCTGCATTAAGTTCTAGTGATCTTTTTACAACTTCTCGCGGATACACGCTCGCAGCGTCAATGGTTCCTTCAAATAATACCTCCCCATTTAGCACTCTATGCTGATTATCCAGGAACAACACATAGAAGGCTTCTCGCTGGCGATCGCGTAAAATCTGGCTCAAATAACGCCGGGTATGCGCCGGACTCGTCAGGGCATCGCCCTTTTGCATTATCTCTTCAAAGTGGCGCTGGCTCATTTCCAGCACCGCTTGCAATTGAGCAAACTTGGCGGGCCCCAATCCCTTATGGAGACAAAATGCCTGTTGATCCGCCGCCAGCAACGCCCGTAATGATCCAAACTTAACCAATAAGTCCGCCGCCAGCTCTATGGCATTCATGCCCGTGATCCCAGTACGCAAAAAAATGGCCAGCAGCTCGGCATCAGACAATGCCCCGGCTCCCCTCTCAAGCAGTTTTTCCCGAGGTCGTGATTGTTCGGGCAATAACTTTAGTGACATAAGCACCTCCTATCCCCCCAGCTAATCGCCCCAACAACGTCACGACAAGATGAAAACAGCCATAGCCCAGCGACTACACACACTTTGCCGAGACACCACGCAATAACCACCGCCGTAATGCGTGCCGGCTCACAGTTCTGAGCATTTAACCGTTACAGAGCCATGCTGCCCCCCTGTCATTGCGCATGCTTTTTTTGCTGACCCGTATTTGTTGGTGGTAAGGTGTGGCGCAGTCCTATTCCCAATATTGAAAGCAGGCAATTAAGATGCACACTCTGGCAGGAAAAAAAATACTTCTTGGGATCAGCGGCGGCATTGCCGCATACAAATGTGCTGAACTGACTCGACGGTTAATTGAACACGGTGCCCAAGTGCGTGTCGTCATGACTCAAGCCGCTCAGGAATTCATTACCCCGTTGACCATGCAGGCCGTATCTGGCAACCCTGTCGCAGATAGCCTATTCGATCCTGCTGCCGAAGCATCGATGGGCCATATCGAGCTCGCAAAATGGGCAGATCTGGTACTACTGGCCCCGGCTACTGCTGATCTCATTGCCAGAATCGCAGCAGGAATGGGGAACGACTTACTGTCGACCCTTTGCCTGGCAACGGATGCCCCGCTCGCGATTGCGCCGGCAATGAACCAACAGATGTACGGCAATATCGCTACCCAAGACAATATTGCCACCCTTAAGCGCCGTGGCTACCATATCTGGGGACCAGCCAGCGGTGAGCAAGCCTGTGGCGATGTTGGCCCAGGGCGGATGCTTGAACCAATGCAATTGGTCCATCTCGCCGAGGACTTCTTCCAGCCAGCTGATCTGCATGCACTCACACTCACCATTACAGCAGGACCGACCCGAGAAGCCATCGATCCGGTCCGTTACCTGAGTAACTACAGCTCCGGCAAGATGGGCTATGCCATTGCGGCGGCGGCGGCCAAACGAGGGGCTAGCGTGACCTTAATCAGCGGGCCGACAAACCTAGAGACACCCGCAGGCGTTACCCGTATCGATATCAACAGCGCCCAAGACATGCATCAGGCAGCACTAGAGCATGCGCCACACAGCGATATTTTCATTGGCTGCGCCGCCGTTGCCGACTTCCGTCCAGCCAGCGTGGCTGAGCAGAAGATGAAAAAACAAGCCGGGGAAGATGAAATGGTGATCCGGTTAGTCAAAAACCCTGACATCATCGCCAGCATTGCCCAGCTAGAACATAATCGCCCGTTCACTGTTGGTTTTGCCGCCGAGACCCAAGATGTCGAGCAGTACGCCAAAGACAAGCTCAGCCGCAAGCGACTGGATTTGATCTGCGCTAACGATGTCGCCCAACAGGATCAGGGATTTAATAGCGATAGCAACGCCCTCCACCTCTACTGGTCAACAGGCGATAAAGCCCTGCCGCTGACATCCAAAACCCAATTAGGCCTGCAACTCGTGAGTGAAATCGTCAACCACTATCGGACCAGCCACAACCAATAAGCATGGTTTTAGTCAGACAGCTGCTGATGAATTAAGCGAATGCGATCAAAAAAAAAGCCCAACCCTTCAGGTTGGGCTTTTTTTGTCGATAAAGAGATCAGTATCGGTCAGCCGCGCTTTTCACAGCCCCGCTGCGCCGCTAAGATATGCGGGTTTCATACTGTCCAAGACAGTCTCTATTTGAAAAGGATCGGTTTCATGGCTGGCAACAAGAAAAACAACCGCCGCGAAGAAATTTTACAAGCGCTGGCACAAATGTTGGAATCTGCTCAGGGTAGCCAACGCATTACCACCGCCAAGCTGGCCGCACAGGTGGGAGTCTCGGAAGCCGCTCTCTATCGCCATTTCCCGAGCAAAGCGAAAATGTTCGAGGGTCTGATCGAATTTATCGAAGACGCCATTACCACTCGGATTAACCGCATTCTAGATGATGAAAAAGACACTCTTAACCGTTTACGAATGGTGCTTCAGCTTATTCTCGGGTTTGCCGAACGCAATCCAGGCCTGACCCGTATCATGACTGGCCACGCTCTGATGTTTGAACAAGATCGCCTGCAAGCGCGCATCAACCAGCTGTTTGAACGTATCGAAACCCAACTTCGTCAAATCCTCCGTGAACGTAAACTGCGCGAAGGCAAAGGCTTCCCAGTGGATGAGTCCATTCTTGCCGCTCAGCTCCTCGGCCAAGTAGAGGGCAGCCTGAATCGCTTTGTCCGCTCAAGCTTCAAATATAAGCCGACCGCCAATTTCGATGACTACTGGCGCTTGCTCAGTGCAGAGTTGGGCTAGGTTCGAGGTTCGAGGTTCGAGGTTCGAGGTTCGAGGTTCGAGGTTCGAGGTTCGAGCAGTGTGTAAAAATAAAAAAGCGAGCGTCAACGACACTCGCTTTTTTCGTTTTGAGTAATTTGCAGCTGGCTTCATGGAATCAGACATAACATCACGCTTTTGTTTCTGCTCTTCCTCGTCCCTCAAACCGGCTTTAACGCGTCCCTAAACGTTTATACCCCATACTCTGCACGGTAGGCTTTCACCGCTTCTAGGTGCTGTTCCATACCGTCTTGAGCTTCCAGGTAGTTCACCACATCACCCAGAGAGACAATCGAAACCACGGCACAATCGAAGTCACGCTCGACTTCCTGAATCGCAGATAACTCGCTCTTGCCTTTTTCCTGACGGTCGATGGCCACAAGGACACCCGCGAGATCGGCACCGTTCGCCTTGATGATTTCCATCGATTCACGGATCGCCGTACCGGCAGTGATCACATCGTCAACCAACATGATACGGCCTTCTAATGGGCTACCTACCAAGTTACCGCCCTCACCGTGATCTTTAGCTTCTTTACGGTTAAAGCAGTATGGCGTATCTACGTCATGATGATCCGCCAATGCAACGGCAGTCGTCGTTGCAATTGGGATCCCCTTGTAAGCCGGACCAAATAGCACATCGTACTCAATCCCTGCATCCACCAAAGCTTCAGCGTAAAAACGGCCCAGACGTGCTAAATCACGCCCTGAATTAAACAGCCCCGCATTGAAAAAATACGGGCTCTGACGGCCAGATTTCAGAGTGAACTCACCAAATTTCAATACGCCTTTTTCCAGGGCAAATTCAATGAACTGACGCTGATATGCTTTCATGGTTTCTCCTTATATATAACTAGGCACTGTCGATGCCGCTTGAGAACAAACAGACAAAAAAAAGCGGCTCCAATAGGAACCGCTTAAAAATTAATTTTCCAACGCTCGTTTCTGAACGCCGATAATGTTGTCAATGCCGCTCTTCGCCAGAGCCAGCATTGCCAGTAATTCGTCATGGCTGAAGGCTTCCCCTTCCGCCGTGCCTTGGATCTCAATCATCCTGCCGTCTTCGGTCATGACCACATTCATGTCCGTTTCTGCCGCTGAGTCCTCAACATACTCTAGATCGCAAATTGGCTCACCGTTGTAGATACCAACTGAAACAGCAGCCACCATCCCTTTAAGTGGGCTCTTTTTGATCAAGCCTTTTCCCAGCATGTAGTTAATCGCATCCACCAACGCCACCATGGCACCGGTAATCGATGCAGTGCGGGTACCGCCATCCGCTTGGATCACATCACAATCCACCGTGATCATCTGCTCACCCAGCACTTCCAGATCAACCGCAGCACGCAGGCTACGTGCAATCAAGCGCTGGATTTCCATGGTGCGGCCACCCTGCTTGCCATTAGCCGCTTCACGACGATTACGAGAATGGGTTGCACGCGGTAACATGCCGTATTCAGCCGTCACCCAACCTTGACCCTTGCCTTTTAACCAACGTGGTACTGACTCTTCAACACTGGCGGTACAGATCACCTTGGTATCGCCGAACTCAACCAACACCGAGCCTTCGGCATGGGCAGTAAAGTTACGGGTAATGGTAATTGGACGAACCTGGTTGGCACTTCTTCCGCTTGGACGCATCGGGTTTTCCCTTTGGCTGGCTGACATTAACGGGCGATTATAGCTACAACCACGCAGCAGTGCACGAGAAAACCCATCAGTTACTCAACCTCGACCTCAATCCCCTCAGAGATGGAAGGGGACACCACGACAGGCGCTTGAGCAACCTCACACAGATAAGCATTCGCCATCATGGTCACCGAGCCTGTAAAGCCTAATGGCTGATACAGGTATAACGTGTCGGCGCCCAAATCCGCAGCTTTAATCCGCATTTCATTGAGCGTTCCCCACACCATATCGCGATCGGCATGAAGCCAATAATCATAAAAATGCCCTTGTGAGCCAATCACCGTGCCACGATGCTCACAATGACGCAGCGCATGGGTATCATCCCACAGCACCCGCACTCGATTCGACTCGGCAGTCGGAAAAGTCACACAACCACTGAGGGTCAATAATGTCGATAACACAGCGACAACACGAACGTTTTTCATTGTTGATAAAATAAGCAAGTAGAAAAGCGCGGAGTGTAGCCGTAACCTCGGCGAAGTGCACTCAAAATATGCGCACAACGCCCCTTGGCGACCAAGGATTAAAAAATACCGCAATCTCTTACCGATATTCCACCGTAATACCATCGGTTTTTCTTCGGTTGCCTCTCCCCTTCAGAACAAATCACTGGCTCGTTGCCTATGCTCGTTGCCTATCTTTTACCCGCAAGGCTCAGTATAATCAGCCTACGACGACAACTGCGCCGTATCGACACACCCCGCGGCCCACAGCCTCCTAGGCTGCGAGCTCATTAGCAGTTATCTTTTTCTATATAGAGGCCACCCGCCAATGATCCATAGCATGACCGCTTATGCCCGTCGCGAAATTAAAGCCGACTGGGGCACCGCCGTTTGGGAAATTCGCTCTGTTAATCAGCGCTACCTAGAAACCTACCTACGTATGCCAGAGCAATTTCGTAGCCTTGAGCCTGTGCTTCGCGAACGTTTCCGTAAACGTCTCGCGCGCGGAAAAGTAGAGTGCAACCTGCGCTTCGAGGCCAATACGGCCACCCAAACCGAACTGACCATCAACAAGACACTGACCAGCCAAGTAATTAAAGCGGCAGAGCAGGTGATGACGATGACCGGAGAGCGTAGCCGCATTAACCCATTTCAGGTCATGCAATGGCCGGGCGTGATGGAAACCCCAGAGCAAGATCTTGACATTATTAACAAAGATCTTCTGACTGGCTTTGAAGCCACAGTAGATGATTTTCTCGCGGCCCGAGCCAGCGAAGGTGAGAACATGAAAGATCTGATTGTTCAGCGCCTAGAAGCCATCACGGTTGAAGCCAATAAAGTACGCGCACACATGCCGGAAGTCATGGCATGGCAGCGTGACCGCCTGATCAACCGCTTTGAAGAAGCCAAAATCGAACTTGACGCGAGCCGTGTTGAGCAAGAACTGATTTTACTGGCGCAAAAAAGTGATGTCGCGGAAGAATTAGACCGTCTTGACTCTCACGTTAAAGAGACGCACAAGATCATGAAAAAAGGCGGGGCGTGTGGCCGTCGTCTGGATTTTATGATGCAGGAATTTAACCGCGAGTCGAACACCCTAGCATCAAAGTCGATTAACACTGATATCACCGCCTCAGCGGTAGAGTTAAAAGTGCTGATTGAGCAAATGCGCGAGCAGATCCAGAATATCGAGTAAGATTTTTACTGGCTTATTAGTTTTCACAAACATATCTAACCATAAATTAAAAAGGGTCTAGTTAAAACTAGACCCTTTTTAATTATCAGTTTACTCACATGAATACTTTTTTATTTCGTTAAATTTGATTCATGGCGTACAGAATCTTTATTACTCTTTTTCGACTGAATAACATAGCGTGGTCTTGCTTTTACCTCGGTATAAATTCTACCAACATACTCACCTAAGATACCGTTCGTAATTAATTGAATACCTCCCATAAACGCCATAACCGTCATTAAAGATGCATATCCTTGGACATCAATGCTAAAGAAAATCTTTTCAAAAATAATACTGCAGCCATATAAAAATGACAAACATGAAATAGTAAATCCGATATAGCTTGCTAGCTTCAATGGTGTTGTACTAAAACTAGTAATACCTTCTATTGCTAAATTTAACAATTTGAAACCATTGAATTTTGTTTCCCCTGCAATACGCTCAGGTCTTTTATATTCAACAATAGTAGGATTAAATCCAGGCCAAGATAAAAGCCCTTTCATGAACAGATTCTTCTCCTTGAGGGTAATAACGATATCGACAACACGACGATCCATTAACCTAAAGTCACCCACATTTTCTTCTATTTTAGAATATGATAGTTTGTTATGGAGCTTATAAAACCAATTCGCCGAGATCCGTTTTAACCAATGATCACTACTTCTGTCACTACGCTTAGCTAAAACAAGTTCTGCACCTTCTTCCCATTTTTTATACATAACTTCGATCAATTCAATAGGATCTTGCAAGTCGACATCTAGTGGAATAACCACCTCCCCTTGACTATGTTCCAAACCACAAAACAGTGCGGGCTCTTTACCGAAATTACGAGAGAAATTAATAAGATGCACAAAATTATCGGTCTTGATTATTTTTTCAATAATAGATGAAGTTTGATCGCTGCTGCCATCATTGACAAAAATAATCTCTACATTTTTATGTTGTAAGAAGGCATCGTTTCGCACTGTATTATAAAACGTATCAATCGTTTCTTCTTCGTTAAAAACAGGTACAACGAGAGATATAAGCATTACTGTTCCTTTAAAAATAATATTTTCGAGAATTTATAGCCAATGAATAAACTTAATGCTGAGAATGTTAACAGCGATATGATTGAAGGAAAAGCCAGCTGATCGCCAATATAGCCGATTAGATAACTAACCGTGCCCATAAAGCAGATATACAGACCATATTCTTTAGGTCTGTATTTTGCTTGGAATGTGAATTTTGCGTTTAGAAAATATGAGCAGGTTACAGCAACAAAAAAAGCCATAACATTACTATTACTCTGATTAAATCCTGAAGCAATCAGAGTAAAATATGTAAAAAAGTGGACGGATGTATTTAATACACCGACCAACATATAACGTATAAACACTATAACGAACTCTTAATTTTGGTTAAATAATCAAGATAATCAGTAATAGAAACCTCTTCTATCTCATGGGGTTGCGATATACTTTTAATGTTATAAAAACGAACAAAGCAATGATTAGCCCAATTCTTTTTATCGATTGACAGAGGAGACCAATCATAAAATTGTGGTGCTTTTAATAATAACTGCTCAGAACGGATGATGAAATCATCTTCTACAGAAAGAGCGGATATCGGTTTGATAATAAGAGCTTCATTCGTTATCGATAGTCCCCATGTTTCAATAGTTAAAAAGGAAGCGCTAATAAAAAACAATGGAATGAAAAAGCATTTTTGTATGAATGTTTTCCATTTTAATTGAACAAATAGTGCCAATATTAGTGATGCAAGTACGCTAGCTGTCAAGTAAGCCCTTCGAGCAGGGAGGACACCAACTGTATATGCTGAAACATCAATAATTAGGAGACAATATAAAAAGACAAACATAAGAGCAGTTGAACGTTGCTCAACGCTCAAGACTTTTGTTTTAACTAGATATATAAGCGCAATAACAGAGAATAAAAAATTACTAAAAAGAATCGTTGCCCCTAATGAATCCCCAGAAGGTTTACTGCTATTGAGATAAAGCAGGCCCAATTGAATGATAATTGCAACTAGATACCCACAAAGGAGCTTCATGCGTTTAAATGGTATAAAGTGATATTGTTTTTGTAATGTTATAATAAAATAGGTTGTTGCAATGGATGCTAATGCCACCAAATAATTGGTTTTATACATCGATCTTCCAAGAGTATCGAGGTAGTGCCCAGCTAATTGAGGCAGCTCAAAATTCAACAGCCATGATAGTATTTGCCCCAACGATGTATAATCGTTAACACTCTGCACTCTAACTTGTGTACCTGGCGCGGTATATAGCGTAATAAATCCGGCGATAAAGCAGATAACAGGCAGCATGAAACGCAGACTGCTCTCTTGTTTCTTCGTGATTTTTCTGTAAACAAAAAAACCAAAGTGAATCAAACAGCCTAAAGCACCTAAATCAAAACTACTCATCCCAGCAATAAAACTGAGTAGACAAAAAAGTGCAATAACAAAACTATTCGTGCTCTTATACCAGCTCGTTATGCCCGTATAGTGATATCGATAAATGGTAAAATGCATCATACAAAATGCAAGTGACCATGCATAATTCATCGCGCCAGCACGCCATAAGAATACCGCACCAAAAACTGTTGATATCGACAATAAGCTAAAAAAGATTATGAGGAATAATCCATCACGACTTGTTTCGCCTTTTCGAGCAAAAAGGAGAGGATGAATCATAGCGAAAATAATAAAAAACACCAATGTATTAACAATGGCAAAAGGAAGGCCGATTAAATGCGTACCAAATAAAACCGCCAATATTTCTCCTGTTCTTGCATTCCACGTCATGTAGCTTCTTATCGCAGCATCGAGTCCTCCGTAGGTTAAGTAACTATCTAGATGACAGAAGTCATCAGAAATCAATGGAAAAAGTACATTGAGAAAAAAAATAAAAAGCGTGATTAACGCAAGCGTGAGGATGTACCTGTTTTTTAAGGAGCTATACATAATGGATATGAGCAATGGTGAAAATTTTCTCGATTTTACAATATTTAAGTCATCGTTAGCTATAGGTCGAGCAATTACCCTTCAACGGCTGATTGAAGGTGTATAGTTAAGTTGACTTTTTGTCATTCGGCATGAAATTACGACAAATTCCATCTAGGCTTGAACTAGGGCTTCATACCCTAAGCAAAAAGATGAATTATCAAGCAATCAGCCAATTTCAATTAGGCGCAGTTCATGATAATCTGCGCGCCCTTCTATCACTGAGTGAAAATAGGTAATGAGCAAAGGTACTCTATACATCGTGTCGGCCCCGAGTGGTGCTGGTAAATCAAGTCTGATTAATGCCCTTTTGGAAACCAATCCGACCTATGACATGAAAGTATCCGTCTCCCACACTACGCGCGGTATGCGCCCAGGTGAAGAGCACGGTGTTCATTACAATTTTGTGAGTGTGGAAGAATTTACTGACCTGGCGGATCAGGGTGCCTTCCTTGAGCATGCTGAAGTTTTCGGTAACTATTACGGAACGTCACGCCCTTGGATTGAGCAGCAGCTAAATAAAGGAATCGACGTATTCCTTGATATTGATTGGCAGGGTGCGCGTCAAATTCGCACACAAATGCCAGAAGCGAAAAGCCTGTTTATCTTACCGCCATCGAAAGAAGAGCTTGAGCGCCGTCTGAATACCCGTGGTCAAGACAGCGATGCTGTTATTGCCCGCCGTATGGAAGAAGCCCGCTCGGAGATCTCTCATTACAACGAATACGACTATGTGATCGTTAATGATGATTTCGACATGGCGTTGGTGGATTTTAAAGCCATCATTCGTGCAGAACGATTGAAGCAAGATAAACAAGCTGCTAAATATACCAGTATGCTGAATGCTCTACTGGCAGATCAGTAAGTATTTTTGTACAATTTTCAATCTTTATTTTTTATAACCACTGGAGCCCTCCATGGCACGCGTAACCGTTCAAGACGCAGTTGATAAAATTGGCAACCGTTTCGATCTGATCCAAATTGCTTCACGCCGCGCTCGTCAGATGCAAACCGGCGGCAAGGATCCATTGGTTCCTGAAGAAAACGACAAGTACACTGTTATCGCCCTTCGCGAAATCGAAGAAGGTCTGATCACAAAGGATATCCTTGATGCACGTGAGCGTCAGGAACTTCAAGAGCAAGAAGCTGCAGAGCTAGCCGCTGTTAGTGCTATTGCTGGCGACAACCACCGTTAATTCAGGGAACCGGGCGAATTGTATCTTTTTGATAGCCTGAAAGAAGTCGCAACCCAATACCTGCCTGAGACTCAAATCGAGGCCCTCAGGCAGGCATATCTCGTTGCGCGTGACGCCCATGAGGGACAGACACGCTCCAGCGGCGAACCATACATCATCCACCCTATCGCGGTGGCACGTATCTTGGCGGAAATGCGCCTCGACTACGAAACCTTGATGTCCGCTTTGCTCCATGATGTCATTGAAGATACCGAAGTCACCAAAGATGATCTCGATAGCCGCTTTGGCTCAACCGTCGCTGAGTTAGTGGATGGTGTCTCAAAATTGGACAAGCTCAAGTTCCGCGACCGCAAAGAAGCGCAAGCTGAGAACTTCCGCAAAATGATCATGGCTATGGCCCATGATATCCGCGTCATTCTAATCAAACTGGCCGACCGCACGCACAATATGCGCACTTTAGGTGCCCTGCGTCCGGATAAACGCCGTCGTATTGCCCGTGAGACGCTGGAGATATTCTCTCCACTGGCCCATCGTTTGGGTATTCATAACATCAAGACCGAGCTGGAAGAGTTGGGCTTTGAAGCGCTCTATCCCAATCGCTACCGAGTTTTGAAAGAAGTGGTCGCCGCCGCGCGTGGTAACCGCAAAGAAATGATCAACAAAATCCACGCTGAAATTGAAGGTCGTCTCAATGATGCGGGGATCCAAGGCACCGTCCTCGGCCGCGAGAAAAACCTCTACTCCATCTACAACAAGATGAAGAACAAGGAGCAGCGCTTCCACAGCATCATGGACATCTATGCGTTTCGCGTATTAGTCTCTGATCTGGATACCTGCTATCGCATTCTCGGCCAAGTCCATAACTTGTATAAGCCTCGGCCAAGCAAGATGAAGGACTATATCGCCATTCCTAAAGCTAACGGTTACCAGTCATTACATACTTCGTTGGTTGGCCCACATGGGGTCCCGGTTGAAGTACAGATCCGTACCGAAGACATGGATCAAATGGCCGATAAAGGGGTTGCTGCCCATTGGGCGTATAAAGATGGCGAAAGCTCAAGCACCACAGCACAGGTGAAAGCCCAGCGCTGGATGCAGAGCCTGCTGGAATTACAACAAAGTGCAGGCAGCTCGTTTGAGTTTATCGAGAGTGTAAAATCTGATCTGTTCCCAGATGAGATTTATGTTTTCACGCCAAAAGGCCGAATTGTCGAACTGCCCGTCGGGGCAACCGCGGTGGACTTTGCCTACGCGGTACATACCGATGTCGGTAATGCCTGTGTCGGTGCGCGCGTCGAGCGCCAACCTTATCCGCTCAGTAAACCGCTGAAGAACGGCCAGACTATCGAGATCATCAGTGCCCCTGGCGCACGTCCTAATGCCGCCTGGCTCAACTATGTTGTGACCTCTCGGGCCCGCGCGAAGATCCGTCAGGTTCTCAAGACCATGCGTCGTGAAGAGTCCGTCACGCTTGGACGTCGTCTGCTCAACCATGCCCTGGGTTCATTAAATATCGACCAAATCAACACCGACAACCTGCAACAGGTACTGGCCGATCTGCGATTAAATACTCTCGAAGAACTGTTAGCCGCAATTGGTTTAGGCGAGTTAATGAGTGTAGTGATCGCCCGCCGTTTATTAGGCAAAGCCGATGAGCTCACGGAGAAAGAAAACGACCGACGCTTACCAATCCGTGGCGCGGACGGGATCTTACTGACATTTGCCAACTGCTGTCACCCGATTCAAGGTGACCCAATCATGGCCCATGTCAGCCCGGGTAAAGGCTTGGTGATCCACCGTGAGGAGTGTGCCAATATCCGCGGTTACCAGCGTGAACCCGATAAGTACATGGCTGTTGAATGGAGTGAAGACTTCGAGCAGGAATTTGTTACCTGCCTCAAAGTTGATATGCAAAATCACCAAGGTGCATTGGCCGATCTGACCAATACCATTGCGGCAACCGGTTCGAATATTCAGGGTCTGGCTACCGAAGAGAAAGATGGCCGCCTGTATACCATCACCGTTAAGCTCACCACCAAGGGACGTATCCACCTGGCTAATATCATGCGCCGGATCCGAGTGATGCCTAACGTGGTTCGTGTTTCGCGACAAAAAAACTGATCGCCGGAAGCTGGAATATCATCCGGCCCCGACCATTAATCCAAACGCCCGCATGCGGGCGTTTTCTTTAGCTCGCTTTTTTCAATATCTTGCTTTAGGTAAACCTGTACCATGACCCCTGATCGCTTCCAACGAATCCACTCTGTCCTTGCTACCCGTCAGCCCGATCTCACGGTATGCATGGAAGAAGTGCACAAACCTAACAATGTCTCAGCGATCATCCGTACAGCTGATGCGGTGGGCGTACATAAGGTCCACGCGGTCTGGCCGACAGAAAGTATGCGGCTGCACAGCCATACATCCGCAGGGGCTCGTAACTGGGTTGAGCTGGAAACCCACGACTCCATGGTGGATGCAATTGCCACGTTAAAAGCTCAGGGGATGCAGGTACTGGCAACGAACCTGTCTGATGATGCGGTCGATTTTCGTGAAATTGACTACACCCAACCCACTGCCATCATTCTCGGCGGGGAAAAAAATGGCATCACCGCTCAGGCACTGGCAATGGCTGATCAAGATATCATCATCCCCATGGTGGGTATGGTACAGTCGCTGAATGTTTCTGTTGCCAGTGCACTGATCCTGTATGAGGCACAACGCCAGCGCCAGAATGCGGGGATGTACGATCGCGACACCACCCAATTGCCTGATGACGTGGTTCACCGTATTCTGTTCGAGCGGGGGCATCCTGTACTGGCAAAAGTGGCTCGCCGTAAAGGGCTGCCTTACCCGCCACTGGATGAACATGGCCAAATTGATGCCGATGCACAATGGTGGCAGACCATGCAGGCCACCGAGCCTAAAAAGCACAAACGATTACCGTAAATAGGATAAGCGATGAGCGGACAACTTCTTGATACCATCGCCCTGACCGAGCTGTCAGGGGTTGGTGCCAAAATAGCAGAAAAACTGGATAAAATAGGCCTGCACACGGTGCAAGATCTGCTGTTCCATCTTCCGCTCCGCTATGAAGACCGCACCCGGATCTGGCCGATTGCCAGTGTGATGGCCGGTCAGCACCTGACCATTCAAGGAGAGGTCATCAGCAGTAATATCGCCTTTGGCAAGCGTCGAATGCTGACCGTGAAGATCAGCGATCACACTGGCAGTGCGACACTGCGATTTTTCAACTTCACTGCCGCGATGAAGAACAGCTTCGCTGACGGCAAGCAAGTCAAAGCCTACGGTGAAATCAAACGCGGCCAATACGGGCTGGAGATCATCCATCCTGATTATCGTATTTTTTCTGAACCCACCGAGCTCAGTGTCGAAGAAACTTTGACCCCGGTCTACCCGACTACCGATGGCTTGCGCCAGCTGACCCTGCGTAACCTCACCGATCAGGCAATGCGGCTGCTCGATAAAGCCGCGGTACGTGAGCTACTGCCTGAAGGCCTGTATGATCGCCAAATGACACTCGCCCAAGCCTTGCATGTGATGCACCGCCCAACACCGGATGTTTCGTTGGATCAACTCGAGGAAGGCAGGCATCCCGCTCAGCAACGGTTGATTTTAGAAGAGCTGCTGGCGCAGAACCTTTCAATGCTCGCGGTACGCAGCAAAAGCCAGCAACATGCCGCCTGGCCTCTGGCGGCACCGGACTCCCTAAAACAGACGTCCCTCAAGCAGCAACTGCTCGACAGCCTGCCGTTCAGCCCGACAGGCGCCCAGCAACGGGTCGTGGCCGATATCGAAACCGATCTCACCAAGCCACACCCGATGATGCGTTTAGTCCAAGGTGATGTGGGTTCTGGTAAAACCCTTGTCGCCGCCCTTGCCGCTTTGCGTGCCATCGAACACGGTTATCAGGTGGCCCTGATGGCGCCAACGGAACTGCTGGCCGAGCAACACGCAATTAACTTCGCCAATTGGCTCAACCCGCTTGGTATCAACGTCGGTTGGCTCGCAGGCAAACTCAAAGGCAAAGCCCGTGACGCTGAACTAACCAAGATCGAAGGCGGTGAAGCCAAGATGGTGGTCGGCACCCACGCTTTATTTCAAGAGCAGGTGGTGTTTAATAACCTCGCATTGGTGATCATCGATGAACAGCACCGTTTCGGGGTCCACCAGCGACTGGAGCTACGCGAAAAAGGAGCCAATGACGGCCGTTTCCCGCATCAGCTGATCATGACCGCAACGCCTATCCCACGCACCTTGGCGATGACCGCCTATGCCGATCTGGAAACCTCGGTGATCGATGAACTACCACCAGGCCGTACCCCAATCCAAACCGTTGCCTTGCCGGACTCGCGTCGTCCTGACATTATCGAGCGGATCCGCTCTGCCTGCCTCAATGAAGGACGTCAGGCCTATTGGGTCTGTACCCTGATTGACGAGTCCGAGGTGCTGGAAGCACAAGCAGCCTCAGATACCGCTGATGAGCTCACCGCACTACTGCCCGAACTGAATATAGGCCTCGTGCACGGCCGAATGAAACCGGCAGAAAAACAAGCCGTGATGCAGCGCTTCAAGGCAGGTGAGCTTCAGCTACTAGTCGCCACCACTGTGATTGAAGTCGGGGTCGATGTCCCCAATGCCAGCTTAATGGTGATCGAAAATCCAGAACGCCTTGGTTTGGCCCAGCTCCACCAGCTCCGAGGCCGGGTAGGTCGAGGCCAAGTCGCCAGCCATTGCGTGCTGCTCTATCATGCGCCACTATCTAAGACCGCTCAGAAACGTCTGGGGGTATTACGCGAAAGTAGCGATGGCTTCGTCATCGCCCAACGTGATTTGGAGATCCGCGGCCCCGGTGAGCTACTCGGCACCAAACAAACAGGGATTGCCGATTTCAAAGTGGCAGATCTTATTCGCGACCAACATCTGATCCCGCAGGTGCAAAAACTGGCACGCTACCTTCACGATAATTACCCAAGCAATGCCAAGGCGATTATCGACCGCTGGCTTGGTCAACGCGAAAACTACTCTAATGCCTAGCGCCAGACCAATGGCTCCCTCTCTGCCGTAGATTGCATGTATGCATCATTACTTTCCACCGCGCAATAACGCAAACGATTGCTTTCTACTGAGAGATCACTAAAATAGCGACAAATTCTATCTAGCCCTTCTCTCCAGTGGAATTCTGGTTCTGAGTAACAGCAATCACAGAGCAATCCAGACCCACGGTTTATCGCCCATTCAGCGCAATAAACAGGAATAAAGAGAAACACCAAGGAAGCATTGGCCATGACTCACCAGCACAGCACCGTTGAAACACCACACAAGTCGGATTTGATTTATCGCTTAGAGGATCGACCACCTCTGCCACAAACCTTATTTGCCGCCACCCAACATTTGTTGGCGATGTTTGTTGCTGTGATCACCCCGTCGCTGATCATCTGTCAAGCTCTGGGATTACCCGCCAGTGAAACCAATACCATTGTCAGCATGTCACTGTTTGCGTCTGGTATCGCCTCGTTCATTCAAATCCGCACATTTGGTCCGGTTGGTTCAGGCCTACTGTCTATCCAAGGCACCAGTTTTAATTTCCTTGGCCCAATCATCGGTTCAGGCCTCGCCTTAAAAGCCGGGGGCGCAGATATTCCCACCATGATGGCCGCTATCTTCGGTACCATTCTGTTTGCCTCACTAACCGAAGTCCTGATCTCTCGGATTCTCCAGCATGCACAACGGGTCATTACCCCACTGGTGTCCGGTATTGTCGTCACCCTGATCGGTCTGACTCTGATCCAAATCGGCCTGACCTCCATCGGTGGTGGCTATGAAGCCATTGAAAGTGGCACCTTCGGCAGTCTCGACAATCTGATGTTAGCCGGCACGGTACTAGGCATGATTGTGCTGCTTAACCGCGTTAAAAATCCTTATTTGCGCGTTTCCTCGATTGTGATTGCGATGGCCGCAGGTACCTTGTTGGCCTGGATGACTGGTATGCTCGATACCAGCCGCACCACCGAGGCTGATTTCATCGCGATCCCTATCCCGATGCAATACGGGCTAGGCTTCGACTGGGGATTATTGATCCCGCTAGTGATTGTCTTTGCGATTACCTCACTGGAAGCGATTGGCGATATCACGGCGACCTCTGAAACGTCTGAGCAACCCGTAGCTGGCCCAATCTACATGAAGCGGATCAAAGGCGGTGTACTGGCTGATGGCATTAACTCTGCCGTTGCTGCACTGCTCAATAGCTTCCCCAACTCTACCTTCAGCCAGAACAATGGCATCATCCAGCTAACCGGTGTTGCCAGTCGCTATATTGGCTACTTTGTAGCAGGGATGCTGGTCTTGCTCGGATTGTTCCCAGGGGTAGCTAACTTAGTGCAACTCATTCCAGAACCGGTTCTTGGCGGCGCGACCATCGTCATGTTCGGTACCATTGCCGCCTCGGGAGTTCGGATCATTTCACGCTGTAAACTCGACCGCCGAGCCATTCTGATCATGGCCCTGTCGTTCTCAATGGGTCTGGGAATTGCTCAAAAACCGGAGATCCTCCAGTTCATGCCAGATATAGTCAAAAGCATCCTGTCATCAGGCATGGCTGCCGGTGGGATCACCGCAATTATCCTGAACTTGGTACTTCCGGACGATAGAGACTAGGTTCGAGGTTCGAGGTTCGAGGTTCGAGGTTCGAGGTTCGAGGTTCGAGGTTCGAGGTGAGTGTAAAAACAAGAAAGCGAGAGTCAATGACTCCCGCTTTTTTTTGTTCGACGTAAATGGATTATTTTCGGATGGCTAACGGTAGGCTTATTTGCACCTTCAGCCCGCCGTCTCGGCGATTAGACACCTGAATAGAACCTTCATACTGGTCAATGATCCGCTTAACGATAGCTAACCCCAACCCCGTTCCTTCGGTATCGGTTCCTCTCGCGGTATCACCCCGAGTCAGTGGCTGGAACATCTTCGCAACCTGATCCGGTTCAATCCCAGGGCCGTCATCTTCAACACAGAACCAAGCACTCTTACGATCAGCCGTCACCCCACTGGATATTTTCACCCAGCCGTTACCATAGCGCAGTGCATTAATCGCAAGATTGGCAATCGATCGTTTAATCGACACGCCATTAGCAATAATCACACCAGGGATAGCGGTCAGTGCCAATTCAATCCGTCGCTCATAGCCACCTTCCGAATTAGCGACTTCCTCCAGCAAGCTGTTCAGATCCAACTCTTCCTCAGCCTGCTTCTTGGTGGATTTCAAATAGTCCATAAACTGGCTGATGATGTCATTACACTCTTCCGTATCCTTAATCATGCTTTCAGCTAAATAAGCATCTTCCGGCGACATCATCTCTGTCGCCAGCCGGATCCGAGTCAACGGGGTGCGCAAGTCATGGCTCACCCCTGCTAATAACAGCGCCCGATCATCTTCCAGTTGCTTGATCCCAGCCGACATCCGGTTAAATGCTTTGGTCACAGCACGAATTTCAGAGGCACCACGCGCAGGTAACACGGGCGGTGTTTCTCCTCGAGCCACTTGCAACGCGGCTTTTTCCAACGCGACTAATGGCCGATTTTGGATCCGGATAAACAGCCACCCACCAGCGATCACCATAAAAGTAATGATCAGGCTGTAATGAAATAGCGGTGAGAAATCATCTTCCTGCAGCTCTGATAGCGGGATCCGCATCAGGTAACCCGGAATCGCCTTACTCTGTAGCCATAACACATAGCTGTCAGCGCCTAGCACCAGTCGAACTTCGGTCGGTGAATTGAGCTCTCGGCTCATTTCCTCGCTCAGGTAGTCCACCACGGTGGCTTTCTTAAACTCTTCCATATCTGCATCAGTGACATCGGAGCCATCCATTGCATGCAGCGTCACGCCGAGCTGCTCAAGCAATTGTCGCCGGATCGGGGTATCAAGGTGTACCGTCTTACCATCGGCCAGCTCCACATCTTCTTTGAGCATTAGCCTGACCTCATAAGCCAGAATACGGTTGAACTGCTGCAAACTGGGCAGCAACGCATAATTTAAAACCGCGAGATATGAGAAAACCTGGCTTGCAATCAGCAAGCCAGCTAGCAGGATCAGAGTTCGGGTAAAAGTACTGCGAGGAGATAATCGCATGACTTACGCCTCATTACCGTCCGGCACAAAGACATAGCCTAACCCCCAGACAGTCTGGATATAGCGAGGCCGGCTTGGATCTTCTTCTATCATCCGACGCAAACGGGAGATCTGTACATCAATCGATCGTTCCATGGCCGAATACTCACGACCACGCGCCATATTCATCAGCTTATCACGCGACATTGGCTCACGGGCATTAGTGACCAGTGCCTTCAACACCGCAAATTCACCGGAGGTCAACGGCATGGAATTTTCGCCACGAAACATCTCACGGGTACCGAGATTCAGGCGGAACTCACCAAATTCAATCGTCTTGCTGTCAATGCTCGGAGCCCCAGGCACCTCCACCGTTTGACGACGCAATACCGCACGAATACGCGCTAACAGTTCGCGTGGGTTAAACGGCTTAGGCAGATAATCATCAGCCCCAACCTCCAGCCCGACAATACGATCGACTTCATCGCCTTTGGCAGTCAACATCAAGATCGGCAACATATTATTGGCATTACGTAACCGGCGACAAATCGACAAACCGTCTTCACCCGGCAACATTAAATCCAACACCATCAAGTGGAAAGTTTCTCGGGCTAATAGACGATCCATTTGCTCACCATTGGCAACACTACGAACCTGGAAGCCTTGCTCAGACAGGTAACGTTCCAAAAGCGCACGCAGGCGCATATCATCATCAACAACCAGAATCTTATAATTTTCCTGCATAAATCACCTTGCTTGCGTCGACTGAATTTATCGAACTTGCGCGTATGTTACTCGACCCATCCCATGTCTCACTGAATTTTGCGGCTAAAATACGCGTTAAATTGTTACTGTTTATGTCTAGTCAGGGCCGTCTTTTCATCAACGTAATCCCCGGTGGACCGTTTTACATTTACCTTTCGCTTAAACTAACCTAAATTCAACGAACTATCCAAATTATCCCGAACAGAAAAGCTATCGCACTGATCATCAGACCTGTAGCATAATGCTCTGTAATAACACCTTGTTCAGCTTTCAGCAACCTGACAGGAGCGACACCATTCATGAAAACCAACCTTATCACCCGTGAAGGATTCACCAAGCTCAAAACTGAACTCGATTTTTTATGGCGAGAAGAGCGCCCCGAAGTCACCAAAAAAGTCACCTGGGCCGCCAGTCTGGGTGATCGCTCAGAGAATGCCGATTATCAGTATAATAAAAAGCGTCTGCGTGAAATCGACCGCCGGGTACGCTACCTGCGTAAACGTCTCGAACAAGTCCAAGTGGTAGACTATTCCCCCCAGCAAGACGGTAAGGTATTTTTTGGCGCCTGGGTTGAGATTGAAAATGATGACGGCGATACCAAAGCATTCCGCATTGTCGGCCCGGATGAGATCTATGGCCGTAATGACTATATCTCAATCGACTCTCCGATGGCCCGCGCCATGCTCAAGAAAGAGATTGACGATGAGTTCACCGTCACCACCCCGCTAGGAAAGAAAGAATGGTTCGTCAACAGCATTCGTTATCAGTAAGCCGACAATCAGCCACCGGTCACGTACTGACACGACGCTAACACGCCACACCTTGCCAGCCCCCTATTCCGCCGTAAAATGGGGCCATTCACGATAACAAGAGAAACAAACGGATGAGCAACACGATCAACCAGACGATTGCCCTCGAGCTGAACGCTCGCCAGGAACAAGTCATCGCTGCCATTACTTTGCTTGATGACGGTAACACCGTGCCCTTCATTGCCCGTTACCGTAAAGAAGTCACTGGCGGGTTAGATGATACCCAGTTACGGACACTGGAGTCGCGCCTTGGCTACCTGCGTGAAATGGAAGACCGCCGTCAGGTGATCCTAAAAGCCATTACCGAGCAAGGTAAACTGACGCCAGCGCTACAGGCTGACATCCTGTCTGCAGACAGCAAAACCCGCCTAGAAGATCTCTATCTTCCTTATAAACAGAAACGCCGCACTAAAGGCCAGATTGCCATTGAAGCGGGTATCAAGCCGCTAGCCGATACGCTGTGGAACGATCCAAGTCAGACCCCAGAAACAACAGCACAAGCCTACGTAGATACCGAGAAAGGCTTTGCCGATATCAAAGCGGTACTGGATGGTGCCCGCGCGATTCTAATGGAACGCTTTGCCGAAGATGCCACGCTGCTGGAAAAAATTCGCCGCCATCTTCAGAGCCAGTCCGAGCTAACGGCGCGTGTCGCGGAGGGGAAAGAGCACGAAGGTGCGAAATTCAAAGATTACTTTGAGTACAATGAAGGCCTGAAAAATATCCCGTCACACCGTGCATTGGCCCTATTCCGTGGTCGAAATGAAGGGATCTTACAACTGTCCCTCAATGCCGACCCAGGCCAAGAAGCAGGCAGCCGAGGTTCATACTGCGAAGTGATGATTGCCGACCACTACGGGGTAACTCTGGGCAGCCAACCTGCCGATGCATGGCGCAAGCAGGTGATCAGCTGGGCATGGCGGGTCAAAATCCTGATGCACATGGAAACCGAGCTGATGAGCGCACTGCGCGAAAAAGCCGAAGACGGCGCAATGCAGGTGTTTGCCGATAACCTCAAAGATTTGCTGATGTCGGCACCGGCGGGCCCTCGCGTCACCTTGGCTCTCGATCCCGGTTTACGTACCGGCAGTAAAATTGCAGTCGTGGATGAAACCGGTAAGTTACTTGATACCGCCACTATCTATCCGCACCAGCCACACAACAAAATAGCCGAATCAAGCAAGGTCGTTGTGGCTTTAATCGCCAAACATAACGTCAACTTGATTGCGATTGGTAACGGCACTGCTTCACGTGAAACAGACGCCTTTGTGGCCAAGCTACTGAAAGACAATGACTTGAAAATTCAGAGCGTGATGGTCAGTGAAGCGGGCGCCTCGGTATATTCAGCATCAGAGCTGGCCGCCAACGAATTCCCGAATCTGGACGTCTCGCTGCGTGGTGCGGTCTCAATTGGCCGTCGTCTGCAAGATCCACTGGCAGAGCTGGTGAAGATTGATCCAAAATCCATCGGGGTGGGCCAATACCAACATGATGTTAGCCAAAATATGCTGGCCAAGCGTCTGGACGCGGTCGTCGAAGACTGTGTTAACGCCGTCGGGGTTGATGTGAATACGGCATCTGCCGCCCTGCTGACTCGTGTTGCTGGCCTCAACGGCACCATTGCCCAAAATATCGTTAACTACCGTGATGAAAATGGCCGCTTTGACGCCCGTACGACCTTGAAAAAAGTCGCACGTTTGGGGCCAAAAGCCTTCGAACAGTGCGCGGGCTTCCTACGGATCATGAATGGCAAAAATCCGCTCGATAGCTCGGCGGTGCACCCTGAATCATACACGGTGGTTAAGAACATTGCCGCCGCAAACAGCAAACCGCTAGATGCTATCATCGGTAACAGCGAGTTCCTACGAGGACTAAAAGCGGCCGACTACATCGATGCCCAGTTTGGCCTACCAACCGTGACCGATATCATCAGTGAACTGGATAAACCCGGCCGCGATCCCCGCCCTGAATTCAAGACGGCCACCTTTGCCGATGGCGTCAATGAAGTCAAAGATCTGATCCCAGGCATGGTACTGGAAGGCGTGATCACTAATGTCACCAACTTCGGTGCATTTGTCGATGTCGGTGTTCACCAAGACGGCCTGATCCATATTTCCGCCCTGTCTGACAAGTTTGTCTCTGATCCGCGTGAAGTGGTCAAAGCCGGTGACATCGTGAAGGTGAAGGTCATGGAAGTTGACCTGCAGCGTAAACGTATCGGGATGTCGATGCGCCTAAGCGACGAGCCGGGTCAAGAAAAGCCACAGCGCAAACCGCAAGAAAACCGTACTCAGGCACCACGCTCGACGGGCTCTCGCCCATCAGGCAATCAGTCAAGCAACCACGGTGGCAATCAAAATAACGCTGCCATGGGGGGGGCATTCGCCGCCGCCTTTGCCAACGCGAAGAAGAAGTAAGTTCGAGGCGCTAGTTTCGAGTATCGAGGGACTAGAGCTAAAGAACTAGGAACGAGGGACTAGTTTCGAGTCTTAAGAGACTAGGATAAGCATAAAACGGAGGGCGAAAGTCTTCCGTTTTTTATGCGCAGAGAAAGGCGGGAGGGACGAGGAAAAGAAGCGCTGGAACGAGGGGCTAGGAAGAGCGGAAAAGCAAAAGAGAGGTGGTCTTGTGGTCTTGTAAGCAGGAACGAGACTCGAGTGTAAAGGAAAAAGAACGAATTCTGAGACCCCGCCTCTGATTTTATTCCGCTCTTTCTAGTCCCTCGAACCTAGATTCACTCTTACCCATAGGGCCTAGGGCCAAAGGACCGCTCTTGATCTTCCGCTCTTCCTAGCCCCTCGTCCCTGCTTTTCCTGCTCTTCCCTACAACACTACCAAATACTCGGTAGGCGGATTGGGAATCGTCGACTGGGCATACTTATGGGCAATGACACCACGAGTGCGTTCGGTCTGGCTGATAGTTTCCAGTTGATCCAACAATTCACGGGGTAACTTGATATGCATGGAATACCCCAATTCACTGACATCGCCAAGATAACTGCTGGCAGAGAGTGCTTTAACCAGTTGCTCTAGTTCAGCTTGATAACCATATTGCTGACCCGTGACGCTACCGTGATAATCAGGATGTTCACTGGGATCCCAGGAGGGTTTCTTGAGTTGTTTTTCATCACTACTGAGGGGTTTTTCCCGCCCAGAAGCCGTCATTTCAGCGGGAGGGACAATTTTATCACGGACACGATTATCCCGTGCCACCTGCTCGGTCGGCGGATTAAAGGATGGAGCAATCGTCGGAGCACCGACTTGTACAGGGGATACTAACATGCTGATACTACACTCCAATGGTCGATTGCGCGTGTATCATCCGACCGATTACTAAGCTAAAGCCATCACAACAAACATGAACATCCATCAACATGTTTGCAGACTAGACGATCGCCAATAATACCGTCGCCACGGTCCCCATCGCCGACAATACTTGCCCAGCGGTATAATACTCATCGCCCTCGTTTTTCACTTCACTAGGATGACCCATCCCCAGCACACCAAAAGCGAAGGCTTCGGCTTTTTCTGTCGCCCCTTCCTGCCCGGCAGGCCGTGACGTCTGATTGGGCATCTCACTGGCTTGTCGCTGGCGGGCAGTATCCGAAATGGAAACCTGAGTCGCGGCTACCGGTGCTGCTGCCATCGGTGGAACCGTTGCCTGTTCAGCTGACTGATGATTATGCGCTAGCCTGGCAGAGGCTGCTTTTACGCTGGCAGGTGTATATGTGGCTGTATTCGTGATATTTCTTATCGTCATTATGGCCTCTCTCTATCCCAGAGCAACTCCATTATTAATAGTATCGGCAACATTCAGCAAAAATTTAAACAAATAATGTGGCTATACGGCGACACATCACACTCCCCCCGCTAGCTCTCTTCCATAAATTCCCGCAGTCTCTGAAAGAATTCCTCCGGATGAGAAATAAACGGCGCATGGGATGCCGAGGCAAAAGTTTGCCGTTGTGATCTCGGTGCGAGCATATCAATATCGTCAGCACTTTTCATTGGCACTAATCCATCCAGTCGACCATAAAGCCGCAGCCAAGGCTGATGAATCGCCGCCAACTGCTCTCGTAGATCAATGTCTGCCAACATCTGTAAGCCCGTCGCCAATGCGGCCGGATCGGGAGCAGGTCGAGACAGTACTGCATCTTTCAACAGCCGTATATCTTGCCTTGCCGTTGGGCTGCCCATCGCTTGCAGCGCCATGAACCGCTCAACGGTTGCCACTAAATTGTCATCCAGCTGATGGCGAAAATTGGCCAGAACCTCAGGCTTAATACCTCGCCATCGGTCTTGCGCCGAAAACCGCGGTGAACTGGCAACCGTGACTAATTTATTCACCCGCTCAGGAGCCAGTAAGGCCGCTTGGGTCGCAATGAGCCCCCCTAATGACCAACCCAGCCAGACAGCGGAGTCTGGTGAATTTTCAAGCAAAAGGTATGCCATTTCCTCGATGTTCGCTGCCGATAATCCGCCGCTATGGCCATAACCAGGCAGATCAACCACATGCACTCGATAATGATCAGCAAGCCAAGGCAACTGCTGCTGCCATACCGCCCCATTCATTCCCCAGCCATGAATGAGAACCAGATCGGAACCTTGGCCTTCCGTTTGCCAATAGAGTCGAGCTGTCATTTATATTTCCTTTATGTGCACTTCTGGATGGCAAGAATGGTATCCCTATTATCTCCAATCACCAACTTCCTACGCCGCTATCACCGCTGCCAACTGTGTCAACTTCCCGTTGCTGATACCTCTATTGGTAACAAGACGCATATGTGGTGCCACGATTGTTTGAGTCGGTTTCCTCGGCCGCCATATTGTCATCGCTGTGGCCGTACTACACTCTCTAATACCGCCTATTGTGGCCACTGCTTGGTGGAACCACCGCCCTGGCAGCACCTCTATCGTGTCGGTGAATACCACTTTCCTCTCCGTCAACTGATCCACCAATTCAAATTCGGGCGCCAATTTTGGCTGGCACAACCACTGGCCGATATGCTGGTATCTGAAATAGTCCAACCCGCACCGGTTATTCTGCCTGTTCCGCTCCATCCACTGCGACGCTTTACGCGAGGTTTCAATCAGAGCACCTTACTGGCTGATGCCATCGCGAAACAAACCGCCAGCCGTTGCCAACCCTCACTCCTTCGACGCCAACGTTATACCCGCCCCCAGCACATGCTAAATAAGTCACAGCGCCAACAAAATCTCGACCAAGCATTTATACTTAAGAAACAGGCGCTCCCCAAACATGTTGCCATTGTTGATGACGTCGTCACAACGGGCAGCACCGTGGCTGCAATCACGACTTTATTGCAACAGCATGGTGTCGAGAAGGTCGATATTTACTGTATTTGCTATACCCCAACCGATCTTTAATCACAAAAAAAGCCCCGATCCATGCCAAAGTCATAGATGTATCGATTAAGGGGTGATAGAAAGACTGTCACAGAGTAGAATAGAATTAATCTTACTAAATAAGTCAGGTATTACGTCGTGTCTATGATTACTATTTCTGAAAATGCTCAACAGCACTTCGGCAAACTTTTGGCCCAACAGCCGGAAGGAACAAACATCCGCGTCTTCGTGGTCAACCCTGGTACTCAAACTGCAGAGTGCGGCGTGTCTTACTGCCCCCAGGAAGCGATCGAAGCAACCGATACGAAAATTGATTACGATCTATTTTCAGCTTATATCGATGAACTTAGCCTCCCTTTCCTAGAGGATGCTGAAATTGATTTCGTCACCGACAAGATGGGATCACAGCTGACCCTTAAGGCACCTAACGCCAAACTGCGTAAGGTTTCTGATGACGCATCATTAATGGAACGCGTTGATTACGTGATCCAAACTCAGGTGAACCCGCAACTTGCCGGTCACGGTGGCCATGTATCACTGGCTGAAATCACTGAAGACGGTGTCGCGATTTTGCAATTTGGCGGCGGCTGTAATGGTTGCTCAATGGTCGATGTCACCCTGAAAGAAGGGATCGAGAAAGAACTATTGGCACAATTTACCGGCGAGCTAACAGGCGTGCGCGATATTACTGAGCATGCCCGCGGCGAGCATTCTTACTACTAAGTAAACAATGCCACCCCGGTAGACCCGCTTAAAATAAAAAAGTCAGCCCAAAAGGCTGACTTTTTTGTTGTGATTCATCCACGCCTATTAACGTCATTACACCTTAATAACCGTAATGGTGACATGGCGTCGCCCCCAGTGACGGGCCGCTCTCACATCTTTACCCATATAGATATCGATCTTATTGCGCCAGCGTTTGTGCATCTTGTCGAGCACCACGTATTCACCCGGTAAGCCAGAAATTTTCACCTTCGACCCATGCCTTAAACCTTTGCTCAACATATCTCGAGACACGGCAATCGCCTTCATGCCAGGTTTGAGTCGATCCCCCCAGGCTGCAATCGAGGGATTTCCATCCGTCTGACTATGCACTGAATTATACGCTGTTGCCGTCACCTTATATGACTTCCCCTGGATCCCGGCCATGGCGGGCGTGACCCAACTCAGCGTCATGAGCGCTAATAAAAGTCCGATTACTGCGTTTTTCATTTAACCTCCCGCGGTACAATTGGTCGCAATTTAACCAGAAGAGATTGCCGTTGGGTAGTACTTTTCGCCTAAAAAACAAACAATTTTAGATGAAAATTTCTAACTATCTGTTTGTACAGGCCAGTTCAAGGAAAATATCGTTCTTCCATTGGTAAGCAAATATTACCGCTAAGCCAATACCGCGCATGGCCATAAAACCAAGCATTGCTCCCCACAGCGCATGATTACCGTAAGCCTGCAATAACCACCAGATCGCAAAGAAGCTACAAATGGCTACGAACATACTATTACGCATCTCGCGACCTCGGGTGGCCCCAATGAAGATCCCATCTAACAAGAAACACCACATCGCGACTAACGGGACAGCGGCCAGCCATGGTAAATATGTTGCCGCCTCTCGCTGAACCGCAGGAATATCAGAGATCAAACCAATAATCTCTCGGCCAAAACCAGCAAATGCCAAGGTGATCAGCAGGGAGATCATCAAACTCCAGAAGGTCGTACCAATCAGGGTCCGCCCCAACGCCTCACGGCTACGCGCCCCAATGGCCTTACCGACCATCGCCTCCATGGCATAGGCAAACCCGTCCATCGCATACGACACCAGCATCAAAAAGCTCATCAGTACCGCATTGGCCGCGACCACATTATCGCCCAGCGTAGCCCCCTGAAAAGTCATAAAGGTAAAAGCCAGTTGCAGACACAGGCTGCGCAGAAAAATATCGCGATTGAGTTTTAACAGCCGCCCAATCCCGTCACGGACTGTACCGAGCTTCTCTCGCAGCGGCGGTAACGCACTGGCCAGCCACTGACGAGACACAAACCATAACCCCAACGCTAAACTGCTGTATTCTGCCAGTACGGAGGCGGCTGCAGCACCCTGCACTTTCCAGCCCAGCCCCATTACGAAAAACACATCCAGCACAATGTTAACCACATTGGTGATGATCAGTAACCACATCGGCAGGCGGGCATTCTGACATCCCAGCAACCAGCCCATAATGACAAAATTGGCCAGTGCAGCAGGTGCCCCCCAGATCCGGATCGAGAAATACTGATCGGCATACAACTTAACCTCGGTACTGGCGCTGCTGAAATGAAAAATCAATGCCGCGACAGGCTGATGAAACACAATCAAGAACAACGCAAGCAACCATGCCATTGCAAGCCCCTGCAAGAAAACTGTCGCCTGAGCCCCTTTGTCCGAGGCGCCATACGCTTGCGCGCTGAGCCCTGTAGTCGCCATCCGTAAAAAACCCAGTAACCAGAACGTCACATTGATCATGGTTCCACCGACGGCCACGCCCCCCAGATACCAGGCATAATCAAGGTGACCAATCACCGCCGCATCAACCAACCCCAACAGCGGCACCGTAATATTCGACAACACCATAGGTAACGCTAACGCCAACACCTGACGGTGCAAAGACATATCCCGTAACGCTTTGAACACAATAACCTCAATCCCTCATTATTTAAGCCGCGATTATACCCAAGCTGCCTCTAAATGCAGGATTCAGAATAGGCGTTTAGGTATATCGGCAAATCAGATTAGGGAGAGACAAAATAGAACGCCCCTGTCAGCACGCACAGACAGGGACAAAAACAATACAACGGAGAAGGAATTACCCAAGCATAATCATCAACCAGTGATCGGCTAACAACACGACAAACAGGACCAGCAGATGCCAAATCGAATATTTAAATGTCGCCCAGGCATGGCCGCGCTGATCGGCAAATTTGAGCTTTAGGGCATAGCCAATAAAACCCAGATTCAATATACTGCTGCCTATCAAGTACAACTCGCCACTCATTCCCGTCAGCCATGGCAGTAACCCGACCAAAGCTAAAATTACGGTATAAAGCAGCACCATGGTCTTGGTAAATTCAATACCATGCGTCACTGGCAGCATCGGGATCCCCGCCTTGGCATAGTCATCACGGCGATGAATGGCCAGCGCCCAGAAGTGTGGCGGCGTCCAGGTAAAGACCAGCATCACCAGTAACAATGCATGGGGATCAAGCTGGCCAGTAACGGCTGTCCATCCCAGCAATGGCGGCGCGGCCCCCGCCAAGCCGCCGATGACAATATTTTGCGGCGTCGCGTGCTTGAGCCAAGCCGTATAAATCACCGCATAACCAATCAAGCTGGCAAAAGTCAGCCAAGCCGTCAATGCATTGAGCTGCCACAGGATGGCAAACCCCGCCACCATTAAACTGGAGGCAAAGATCACCGCTTTATGGGTGTCGACCCGCCCCTTCGCAAGCGGACGATTATGAGTACGGGCCATCTTGGCATCAAACTGACGATCAAGTACATGGTTGAAGGCCGCTGCTGCCGCTGACTGCAAGCCAATCCCCAATAATCCAAGCACAACTGCATGAAGCGGTGGGATCCCCTTGACGGCCAGACACATACCTACCAATGCGGTGAGTAGCAGCATTGCCACCACCTTGGGCTTCGTCATGGTAAAGTAATCCTGCCAAACCCGTGATCTGACTGCGCCCAGCTGAGGCTTGATGCCCCCCTTAGCGGCTATCTGTAATTTTGCCATCTTATGGCCCTCCCTTGCGCTTATCTTGCTCTCAACGAGCGATTCCCGTACAGTTTCTTACGAGGCCACAACCTAGTCAGATTGTGAAACCGTCCCATAGCATGTCACCCACCTCTGCCGGTACACTTGCATATTGACCATCACCAATGTCAGCAACAACATCACCCCCGTCACATTATGTGCCACTGCCACTGCCAATGGCAGGCTGGCAACCACATTGGTGATCCCCAATCCAACCTGCACCGCCAGAACCACTAACATCACCAGTGCGACGGGGCGCAACACGGGTCGCAACCATAGCCGCCATCCCAGCACGAGCAAGAGTACCGTCGTGATCATCGCCCCAATTCGATGACTCGCGTGAATAGATACCCGTTGCTGAAAATTCAGCACCCCATATTGATAGCTATCATGTACAGGCTGGATCGGCGCAAAGGCGCTCATATCAAAGCCCTGCAACCAATCCACCTCACACACTGGCAGTTGAGTACACACCATGGCGGCATAATTGGCAGCGGTCCATCCTCCTAACCCAATTTGCGCGATGACAACAACCAGACCGAACAGTGACAAAATCTGCAACCGACGGCCTGCCCGCACACTATTCTCAGCACTCGGTATTCGAACCGGTGAAGGCACAGTCATCAAGCGTAAACGCAGTAGTAACAACAGCGACACGGTCGTAAATCCACCCAGCAAGTGCCCCAGAACGACAACGGGCATCAACACCATTGTGACTGTCCACATTCCCAATAATGCTTGAAAAATAACCGTCACTAATAGCAAACCGGGGATCAATTTAGGTTGTTCAGGCCGTCGCCATGCCATGATGTTGATGATCAGTATCAATATCCCCAGCGCGCCGGCAACATAACGATGCAACATCTCATTCCACGCTTTATGGGGTTCCAACGGGCTATCGGGAAAACGCATTGTCGCAGTGGCTTGTTCAGCTTCACTATCTGGTACCGCCACAAAACCGTAACACCCCGGCCAATCAGGGCAACCTAGCCCCGCCTCCGTCAACCGGGTGTAAGCTCCGAGGGCAACCACGCATAGCGACAATATCAAGGTCATATTGACTAGCCACTTAAATCCATTCTGCTTCATCCCCAGATCTCCTTATCTTCAGCCCGTCGTACTAACCAATTTTCGATATTTTCAACAATCGCTTCAGATCTCGCAGCACATCCTTGCCCTGAGCCAATACCGCGGGCATGCCTTTGACCAATGGGTAGGCCAGCATCACATTGCCCAGAGGGTCGGCGATATAAATCGCCTTCGCACCGTACTCCAGTGTTTTCAACTGGGTAACAACATGGCTGGGGATCTGACGCAGTTCAACCGCCCCCTCTTTGGCGCGAATCGCTTTTGGATCGGAAAATTGTTCCTCATTGCTGATCAGTAAAACACTACTGACCCGCAGCTGATCGGCCCCGACCGCCTGTGGGATTTGACGTAAATTGAACAATGCACCGCGACACTTGTCATCACAGTCATTGGGCAACAAGTAGATCAGTTGCCACTGCTGACTGCCTCCCAACCATTGCGCGGTCATCGGAGACTCCAACAACTCACCGCGATTGGTCACCCCACCTTGATACCAGTTCAAATCTAATATCAACTTGGCCAATATCACCGGCAAGGAAAAAGCCGCCAGTAATAGCAGTAACGTTCCATGTTTCTTCATACCTTACTCCGTTTTAACCACCACACCGCCAGGCCTGATACCGCCAAAGCCAGCAAAAACCATTGCATGGCGTAGGCGTAGTGCTTTTGTGGCCCCACAACGACGGGGATCCAGGTTTGCTCCAAGGCCACTGGGTTCTCGGCATCAATCTGTAGCACCCAAGGCTGGAGTGGCAGCGCTAACTTTTCAGCCAGCAGTGCAATATTCAAATTTTGAACGCGCAACGGATAGCTGTCGCCCAATTGCTCCGGTGCCAGTTCCAGTAAGTTAGAAGGTGGTGCGATCATGCCTGAAACCTTAAGGTCACCATGATGCTCCGGCAGAACGGGGATCTGATCGCGATAAAGAGGTGCGGCTATCCAGCCTAGATTGACCAGCATCCACTGGTTATCCGTTTCAAAAGGATACAGTACGTGATAGCCCGGCTGTCCGCGGAACAGTTGATTATCCAGTAACACCGCCCGGCGATGATCAAACGCCCCCCTCAAAGTCAGGCTGTACCAACGCGGGTCCGGCGGTAAACTGGCCAGGCTGTAATACATTTGCTCACTACGAAACTTCAGTGCGTTACTGAGGCTTTCTTTTTCCTGAGCACGTGACATTTGCCACCAACCCAACTTGACCAATGTCAGTAGTACCGCCACAGTAAAAAGTATGAAACCAATCCTTCGCATCGCCCATCCTTAAATGACTGGCTCTCAAACATCTATGGAGGTTACCCATGCTATTGAAAGCGCTTATTCTCGGCCTGCTGGTTTTTATCCTAATCAATCTTTTCCGGGCTCTGCCAATCATGCTCAAAGGCAAGCACAGCCAGCCCATGTCACGTAGCCTCGGTCGCCGAGTGCTATTTTCGGTATTATTGTTTGCTCTGCTACTCCTCGCCTTAGTCTGTGGCTATATCACACCGAATCCACGACCATACTGAGACAGGGCTTTTCTCTCATAGCTAACACCTAGCACCTAGCACCTAGCACCTAGCACCTCAGAGAATATAAACAAACACAAAGAGCCCGAGCCACACCACATCAACGAAATGCCAATACCATGCTCCAGCTTGGAAGGCAAAATGCTTTTCCGGGGTAAAATGGCCCCGCAAGACCCGTAGCCAGACAATAAACAAAATTACCGTTCCCAAGGTGACATGCAGGCCATGGAAACCTGTCAACATGAAGAAAGTATTGCCATAAATCCCAGCATCCAAGGTCAAGCCCATCTCTTCATAAGCATGGATATATTCCACACCCTGCAAATAAATAAACAAGCAGCCAAGCAGCACTGTCAACAACAGGAACAGTGTCAAGCGGGGACGGTTATTCTGCTCAAGGGCGACATGGGCAATATGCACGGTAATCGATGAGGTCAACAGGATCAGGGTGTTGTAGAGAGGAAGCCCGATAGGCCCCATCGCTTGCGTCTCTGTGCCATCCGGTGTCAGTATCAATGGCCACTGCGCAACAAAATCTGGCCACAGCACCGCATTGGTCATCGCATTGTTGCCCGCCCCGCCGAGCCAAGGCACCGCAATCATCCGGGCATAGAACAGCACGCCAAAGAAAGCGACAAAGAACATCACCTCAGAGAAAATAAACCAGCTCATACCCTGCTTAAACGAGCGATCCATTTGGTGACTGTACAGCCCCCCCATCGATTCAGTGATCACATCGCGAAACCAGCCAATCAGCATGATCAGCAGTAATCCAACCCCTGCTAGTAATAGCCACGGCCCCTGACCATTGAAAAGATCGCCGACGGTGGCACCTGCGCCCATCGCGATCAGAAACAGCGCGACGGCCCCGAGAATCGGCCAGGCGCTAGCCTCGGGGACATAATAGGATTCAGGTGGGGTTTTCATTGATTGATCATGTTCAGAATAAGGATTCGCCATCATTCAACCTCATTGCGTTTGTGCCGCGGGATCCGGCGTGGCGTTGTAAAGGGTATAGGCCAATGTCAGTGTGGTGATCTCTTCGGGTAGCTCGGGATCGACGTAGAAGACAAGGGGCAAGCTCGCGGTATCACCCGCCTCAAGGGGTTGGTGATTAAAACAGAAACACTCAATTTTATTAAAGTAGCGCGCACCGGTTCCTGGACTCACCGATGGCACGGCCTGGCCAATTGTTGCGGCATTGGTCAAGTTACGCGCCTGATAATTAATGGTATGAGTTTGACCCGGATGCACCACCAACGAGCGAACCGCAGGCTCAAACGTCCACTTCATACCCGGATTGATGTAGGCCACAAACTCAACCGTAATTTCCCGAGAAGTATCGACCTTCGTACTGCCTGCGGCTGGCCCATCTGCGGTTTTACCGTTAATCCCGGTGATGTCGCAGAACACATCGTAGAGCGGGACCAGTGCAAAAGCGAAGCCGAACATCGCCACTGCCATAATGACCAATGACCATAGTGAGCGCTGCTGGCGCTGTCCCTGCGTTTTGCTGCCCGTCTCAGGCTGTGGCTGCTGGCTCATCCCGCCCCCTCATATCAGTCAATCTTTGGTGGTGTCGAAAACGTATGGTGCGGCGCTGGGGACGGTACCGTCCACTCCAACCCTTCAGCGCCTTCCCAAGGCTTGGCCGCTGCTTTTTCTCCGCCACGTACACACTTGATCACGACCGCGAGAAAAATGAATTGCGACAGACCAAAGAGGAACCCACCCACACTGACGACGGCATTGATATCAGCAAATTGCAGCGCATAGTCAGGGATCCGCCGTGGCATCCCTGCCAGCCCCAAGAAATGCATCGGGAAAAACAAGATATTGACTGAAATGATCGAGCACCAGAAATGCCACTTTGCCAAGGTTTCATCAAACATGTGCCCGGTCCATTTTGGCAACCAGTAATAAGCGCCCGCCATGATCGAGAATATCGCCCCCGAGACCAGTACATAATGGAAATGTGCCACCACGAAGTAGGTATCGTGGTATTGGAAATCCGCTGGGGTAATCGCCAACATCAGGCCAGAGAACCCACCAATGGTAAACAGCACAATAAAGGCAAGAGCAAACAGCATCGGTACTTCAAAGGTTAGCGATCCGCGCCACATGGTGGCGACCCAGTTAAATACCTTCACCCCGGTCGGCACCGAGATCAACATGGTGCAATACATGAAAAACAGCTCTGCGGCCACTGGCATCCCAGTAGTGAACATATGGTGCGCCCAGACCAGAAAGCTGAGCCCGGCGATAGAAGCGGTGGCATACACCATCGAGCTGTAACCAAAAAGCTTCTTACGGGAAAAGGCGGGAATAATTGCCGAAATAATGCCGAAACTGGGCAATATCATGATGTAAACTTCAGGATGACCAAAGAACCAGAAAATGTGCTGGAACATCACCGGATCCCCACCACCAGCGGCAGAGAAAAAGCTGGTGCCGAAGTATTTATCGGTCAACACCATGGTTACCGCTCCAGCTAACACCGGCATCACTGCAATCAAGAGAAAAGCGGTGATCAGCCAGGTCCAGACAAACAGCGGCATCTTCATATAGGTCATGCCGGGTGCTCGCATATTTACAATGGTGACAATCACATTGATGGCCCCCATGATGGAGCTGATCCCCATGATATGGATAGCAAACACAAACAAGCCAGTGCTCTGCGGGCTAAAGGTGGTCGATAGCGGCGCATAAAATGTCCAGCCGAAGTTAGGACCGCCCCCTTCCATGAACAACGACGCCAGTAACATGGTGAACGCAAATGGCAGAATCCAAAAACTCCAGTTATTCATTCGAGGCAAGGCCATATCTGGCGCCCCAATCATCATCGGGATCATCCAATTTGCCAAACCGGTAAACGCAGGCATTACGGCACCAAACACCATGATCAGGCCATGCACCGTCGTCATCTGATTGAAAAAGTTTGGATCTACCAGCTGTAAACCCGGCTGAAACAACTCAGCACGGATCACCATCGCCATCGCCCCACCAATCAAGAACATGGCAAAACTGAACATCAAATACAGTGACCCGATGTCTTTGTGGTTGGTCGTAAACAACCAGCGCTTCAAACCTGTCGGCTGATGATGTTCCTCATGGTGGTTTTGTTCACTGTGAGTATCTTCCACTTGATCGTCTTCTATCTCAGCCTGATCGCGCAACATATCCGTCATTGTGACTCTCCTATAACTCTTGGCCATTCAGCACGGCTTGTACCTCGGCGGCCTGCACCGTATCTCCGGTGTTGTTTTCCCAGGCATTACGCTCATACGTGATCACCGCCGCGAGCTCTTTCAGGCTCAGCTGCGCACCAAATGCCTGCATCGCCGTGCCTGTTCGGCCATGAACAACGATGTTGATATGCTCAAGCTTGGCCGTTGGATCGATCGAAATCCCCTGCCCGGCTAATCCAGGGAATGCTCCCGGCAGTCCCTGACCATTCGCCTGATGACACATCGCACAACGGGTGTTGTAGACCTTTTCACCCAAATCCATCAGCTCATCCATGGTCATCTGCATTGCCAATAAGCGCTGCTCTTCTTCGTAGGCCTGCTGTTGTGCTTCCTTGGTCATTTTCAACCATTCGTCATATTCGGCTTGCGGCTTCGCGATCACTACAATTGGCATAAACCCATGATCTTTACCGCACAATTCCGCACATTGACCTCGGTATATCCCAGGCTGATCAATCTTGGTCCAGGCTTCATTGATAAAGCCCGGGTTGGCATCTTTCTTAACCGCAAAGTCAGGTACCCACCACGAGTGAATCACATCCTGTGAGGTGATCAAAAAACGCACTTTTTTTCCTATGGGTAATACCAGAGGTCGATCGACTTCCAACAGGTAGTTATCCCGCTTAGCGCGTACGTTCTCAATCTGGGCTGGTGACGTGGCTAACAATGAATAGAAATCGACATCTTCATCGAAATAGCTGTAATGCCACTTCCACTGTGAGCCTGTTATCTGGATGGTCATATCGGGCTTAGAGGTGTCTTCCATCGCCAGTAAGGTCTGTGTGGCAGGAACAGCCATCACGATCAGAATAATGAAAGGGATCACCGTCCAAAGGATTTCCACCTTGGTACTTTCATGGAAGGAGGCTGCCACTGCCCCTTTTGACTTACGGTGGTGAATGATTGACCAGAACATTACCCCGAACACAATCAGCCCTATCACCACGCAGATATAGAGAATGGTCATATGAAGATCAAACACCCGTTGGCTGACGGCTGTCACCCCTTGGGTCATATTCAGTGGTATGGGTTGGGTTTCGGCATAGACTGGCAAGGCCAGCAAAATAACCAGACAGCACATCAGATGGCGAATCATCACCTGGCTCCCTCCTATCCTTATCCTTGAGATATACCGTTCTGGCTCCTTTTTAGTGCCAGTCAGCAGCGCAAAAATGTTTCAATGTTAAGCACGCTTAACATTTCAGTTAACACTTTATTTACATTTAACTTAGAACAGGATCAGGCTAATACGCAAAAAAAGGCAGGGAAAAAATTTAGCGAAGGGCTGTGCTGACACCGGATCTGCCAGCAAGAAATCATAATAATCGGCTAGGTCACAGGCGAATATTCAAAACAACGGGTAACACGCGGTATTTAAGTCCAGGAATGAAGGCAATCCAACGCTGCCACCGTCGCCATCGAGTGCAAGGGTTATCTAAAGGGCTATAACATCCTACCGATTCGGCCCAAGGTAACCAGCACAACACTTGCTGGCGTGGATCACGGAAGCCATGAGCATAGCCACGTACTACGCCCATTCGATGCGAGATGTCTTGATGACACCGATCCCCCGCCAGTACCAAACACAGTTCTAGGTGACCAAAATGACACGCTATCGCCTGCAAGAAACGGGAGATACTCGCAGCATTGTGTTGCAGCAAAGCCTGATCACATACGAGCATCACGGGTGTGCAATTCATGGTGGGCAATGCTTGCAGCCAAGCCAAATCATCAATAGACCCCGACAACATGCGATAACGCTCACTACGGTGGAATAACCGCTGACGCCATACTAGGTGTTCACTGAAATCAATATCAAACCATCGGCAACGGCCATTATCGATACGGTAAAAGCGTGTATCGAGTCCACCGCCAAGGTTTAGGATTCGCCCTGATGGATGGCGACGCAGGAACTGCTGAACTTGGCGATCACACAACTGAGCCACACTGGCATGCAGTAACTGTTGCGCGGTGACATTGCCAAGCAGGCAATCAGGCTTAAGAACACATTGGCTACAAGCCGCAGCGGCAACGGGATCATAAAGAAGGCGATTGTCACTTAAGCTCTCACGACTGCGAAGCCAGAGAGGGTGTAACAAATCAGCAGGAATATCATAGCGGGTAGGATCCGTCATTATCATCTCTATCGCCTTCATGGAATAGACATAAGATGATAATGACTCTCATTTGCTTTTGCAAAGCCTTTCTCTGTAATTCTTACGCGATAAGCATCCGCCTAAAAAATCACATCCAGTCGCTGTTGCGGATCACGCCAACGGCAATCCCCTCAATCGACAAATGCTGGGTATTGAGATCCACCACAATCGGAGAAAAGGCTTCATTTTCAGCATGCAAAATAACTTGCGCCCCTTTACGTTCAAGACGCTTAACTGTGACGTCATCTTCCACGCGGGCAACAACAACCTGACCGTTATGCACATCCTGAGTTTTATGCACCGCCAGCAGATCACCATCCATGATCCCGATATCTTTCATGCTCATTCCGTTAACCCGTAACAGAAAATCTGCTCGCGGCTTAAACAGTGAGGGGTCAACCTCATAATGGGTTTCAACATGCTCTTGTGCCAGAATCGGCTCACCGGCAGCCACTTGGCCAATCAGTGGCAGTCCACTTTCTTCGACACTCTCATTACCCAGTAATAAACGGATCCCGCGCGAGGCGCCCGGAATAATTTCAATGACTTCTTTTCGTGCGAGTGCCTTGAGGTGTTCCTCGGCAGCATTGGCTGAACGGAAACCGAGTTCACGGGCTATTTCAGCACGTGTGGGCGGCATTCCATCATCTTCAATTTTTGCTTTGATCAAATCAAAGACTTCTTGTTGGCGCGGCGTTAACGGCTTCATTCTTCACCCTGTCTTTTTATACAGTCCCTGTGAGTATATCCAGTGTTAACACTCTTGAAAAGATCATTGTTTAGGAAAACAGCAATTTTGCTGCGAATTCACCAGCGACAACAGCCTGTTAGGCTGGCTCGGCTACCAACCTCTCGCCAAAAAAGGAGATTTCACCATATTGCTGAAAGAAAATTGTATTTAACTACAAGTAACCACTATTTCGCTGCTTATCGAAGCGCTTTTTCTGCTAGACTTGCCTCGCATTAAGAATTCGAGGCTAGTAAAAGATATGTCAAGTTGGCAGAAAATCTACCAAAAAATACTGGATTTGCCGCTTTCTCTGCTGGTTAAAACCCATTCCATTCCATCTGATCCCATCGCGGATTTGGATCTCGACCTAGAACGACCGATTGTCTATATCCTACCGTTCCGGTCTAACACCGATTTAATGACCTTGCGCAGCAGTACCCAAAAGCTGGGCCTGCCTGATCCGCTGACACCACTGGAAATCAATGGCCTGCATTTTACCCGCTACGTCTATGTGTCCGATGGCCCGCGCTTGTTTAGCTCCAATGACGCACTTCCGCAAGCTTCTATTGACCTGTTCACAGCACTGCTTGAACAGCATAAGCAAGACAGTGAATTAGATATTCAGGTGGTTCCCGCATCCATTCTTTGGGGCCGTAAACCCGGAAAAGAAGACAACCAACGCCCTATTTTGCGCCCATTAAACGGACCGGAAAAGTTTTTCACTATTCTGGGCCATGGCCGTGATTGTATGGTGCGACTCAGCCCAGCGGTATCATTGCGCTATATGGCGGATCACCACGGTACGGACGACTCCATTGCCAATAAACTGGCACGAGTCGCTCGCATCCACTTTTCACGCCAGCAACTCGCCGCCTCGGGGCCGAAACTGCCCGATCGCCAAGCCCTATTCAAACGTCTGCTCGCCTCTAAAGCAATTGAGAAAGTTGTTGCTGAAGAAGCCGCCAGCCGTGATGTACCCATCGAGAAAGTACGTAAAGAAGCCATCGACATGATGGAAGAAATTGCTGCTGACTTCTCCTATTCGCTGATCAAACGCGGTGAACGCTTTCTGGGCTGGCTGTGGAATAAGCTCTATCAAGGGCTGAATATCAATAATGCCAAGCGAGTACGTAAACTGGCTCAAGATGGTCACGAGATCGTCTATGTGCCCTGTCACCGTAGCCACATGGATTATCTGCTATTGTCCTATGTGCTGTACCGTGAAGGACTGGTACCTCCGCACATTGCGGCCGGTATCAATCTGAATTTCTTCCCGGCAGGCCCGATTTTCCGTCGCGGCGGAGCGTTCTTTATTCGCCGTAGCTTCAAAGGGAATCGCCTCTATTCAACCGTATTTCGTGAGTATCTTGCTGAGCTTTTCGCCAAAGGTTATTCGGTTGAGTACTTCAGCGAAGGCGGACGTTCACGAACCGGTCGTTTGCTACCGGCCAAAACGGGTATGTTGTCGATGACCATTCAGGCGATGTTACGCGGCCTTAACCGACCAGTCACACTGGTTCCGGTCTATATCGGCTACGAACACGTGATGGAAGTGAGCACTTACGCCAAAGAGCTGCGTGGGCACCGAAAAGAGAAAGAAAACGTCGGCCAAGTGCTACGAACCTTACGTAAACTGCGCAATCTTGGCCAGGGTTACGTCAATTTCGGGGAGCCTATTTCCCTTAACCAATACCTGAATGAAAACGTGCCACAATGGCATAAAGACATCGACCCTATCGAACCACAACGTCCGCAATGGTTGAATCCGGTGGTTAACGATCTGGCAGTTAAGATGATGACCCATATCAACGATGCTGCCGCAACCAACGCCCTAACCCTGTGTGGCGTTGCGCTATTGGCAGCACGCCAACGCGCCCTGAGCCGTGAAGATCTGGAACAGCAGATCGATTGCTACCTACAGCTATTGCGCAATGTGCCTTACTCTGCGCAGTTCACGGTACCGGCTGATGATGCCAAAACGATGGTTTCACATGCGCTTGAGATGGATAAGTTCGTTGTCGAACGCGATAGCTTAGGGGAGATGGTGTCACTGAACCGCCAACAGGCGATTTTGATGACCTACTACCGCAATAATATTATCCACCTGTTTGCGCTACCGTCATTGATCGCCAATATCGTGATCTGCCACCAGCAGCTGCCAATCAGTACGGTGATCGAGCAGATCAGCCGCCTGTATCCATTCCTTAAAGCAGAGCTATTCTTGCGTTATAGCAATGAGGAACTGGCCGCCGAAATAGAGGCACAGATTGAAGAACTGACACGCCAGCGTCTGATCTTACGCGATGGTGACGCTATCGCTATCAATAATGCCCGCATTGGCCCGCTTCACTTACTGGCGGGTACCATCATGGAAACCTTACAGCGCTATGCGATTACGCTGACCCTGCTCAACTCTGAACCACAACTGATGAAGAGTGATCTGGAGCAGCAGAGCCAGATGATGGCCCAACGCCTGAGTCGCCTCCATGGGATCAATGCCCCAGAGTTCTTCGATCAGGGCGTATTCGCTTCACTCGTGAAAACCCTGCGCGAAGAAGGCTACCTCAATGACGAATGCCATGCGGTGTCTCAGCCCGTTGAAGCATTGGCTGAGCAGCTGGCAGCCTTGGTCTCCCCAGAAGTGAAGCTCACTATTCAAGCGGTTATGAGCCGCGAAGATAGACTCGAAGACAATGCGTCAGAGGCCTAACTCGGCACACTAAAAAGGGCTGCCTCGGCAGCCCTTTTTTGATTATTGTCACAGCGAGATAAGACTCAGGTCGTCATCACGCTCTTAACGCCAGTGAGCGGTTAGAACACACAAACACTCATCACGATACCAAGACACACCAGCATCCCAACATAATTGTTATTAAGGAAAGCGTTAAAACAAAGCTCGCGTTCTCGGCTGCGGATCTGCATCTGCTGGTACACAAACAAGCAAGACGCGGATAAGAGGAACCAATAATACACCTGCGGTAATGCCTGAACCGCCCCTACCGCAATCAGCAATATCACCGTCGTCAACTGCAGCAAACCGATAATCATCTTATCAAAGCGACCAAACAGAATGGCGGTCGACTTGATACCAATTTTCACATCATCATCACGATCGACCATGGCATATTGGGTATCGTAGGCGATAGTCCATAAGATATTAGCGGCAAACAATAACCAGGCGACAGGCGGTAGCATGCCAGATTGCGCGGCATAGGCCATTGGGATTGACCAACCAAACGCCATCCCCAAAACCAATTGTGGGAGATGGGTATAGCGCTTCATAAAAGGATAGGCAGCCGCCAATATTAAGCCCACGACTGACAGTAGAATCGTCAGGGTATTCATGGTCAGGACCAGTAGAAACGACACCAATACCAGCAGGCCAAACAACGCCAGTGCCTCACGCTCTGAAATTTTACCCGACGGCATCGGCCGCTGAGCCGTACGCTTTACATGGCCATCAACGTTACGGTCAGCAAAATCATTGATCACGCACCCTGCCGCACGCATGAAAATAACCCCCAGCACAAACACTGTCATGACATGGGGATCAGGGAGACCATCAGCGGCGAGAAATAAGGCCCACAATGTCGGCCACAGCAGTAACAGGCTGCCGATCGGGCGGTCAAAACGAGCCAGTTGCCAAAATGCTTTCGCTTTTGTCATTTCCAACGTTGGGTCTCCTTATAAATAGGTGCATCCTGCAAAAAAAGTTCTGCCACCAATAATGGCTTATCATTTAGCCATAATCGGGAGCGGCGAGCCCAGAGCTGATTAATATCACTGCCGACCTTGGCAACAACCAGCGCATCACGACGCGCACTATGATCAGTGAAGACCCGAAAACCAAGGGGAACTTCACCCAACTGCTCAAGATCTTGCTCTTGCCCGGTCAGCGTGTCTAATGGGATCAACGTGCGGGCATACACCCAAGGCACACCATCTCCCTTCAAGACGACCTTACGCAGCAGACAATCAATATCACCAACCAATGCTCGCTCATCATCCGCGAGTCGCTTACGGCTTATCCTCACCTGCTCGAGCAGTGATACGGTAAAATGTTCACAATGGCGCTCCAAACGGCGGGATAGCGAATCCGGCTCTAGCAACCAATGTCCAAACTCAGTCCCATCTATGGCTGCAGAGTCCGGTGTCAACCATCGGGCACCATCCAGCAAGGGTTTGTACAACTGCTTGAATTTCGACATTTTTCCAATAAAAAACTACGCAAGTCTCCCTTAGGGCTTGGTAGATTAAAGTTAATTTATTACCATGAAGAAACACTATTGTAGCAAGCTGTAACCAGTACGAATATCGTTACTGTCGAAAGATAGTAACTCCTCCCACAAATATACCGTAACCCAATGAGTGTAATGATGAAATCGACAATCTCAGGACTACTAATACTGCTGACAGCCTGGTTAATGCCGATGGCAGCTCATGCCGAAGAGGCGCCCGCCCCAGCCGCCACAACACCGCAATATACCTATTACACTTTGGCCCCTGATATTACGACCAACTATTTCACCCAAGGTAGTCGAATCGGCTACCTGCGCCTGCAAGTCGATTTAATGCTGGCAAATCCCGCTGACATCAAAGAAGTGGAACATCATGCGCCGCTGATCCGCGATGCCATTATCAATATCATTGCTCAACAACCTGAAGCTCGGGTGAAATCACTGGCTGGACGTGAAGATATTCGTCAGGCGTGTTTCAATAAGGTCAATGAACTACTGATCACAGAAACCAAGAAAAAACTACTCACCGAGCTACTATTTACTGAATATCTTTATCAGTAGATGATCTGACATACTTTGCATTCCCAAGGTGCAACGCAGGCACCTTGGTACTCAGTATCATCACATCATAGAAAAACTAAATCGCATGCCAATGGCGAATATACTCGGCGACGGCCTGCTGCTGTTCATCACTCAGGAACAAGCCCAGCTTACTGCGACGCCATAGTGCATCTTCAGCGTATAGCACAAACTCATGCTGTAGCAGGTAATCCAATTCTCTTGCATATAAACCCGCCCCGAAACACGGCCCCATATCGGTTTCACTAACGACCCCTGCCAATAAACACGCGGTGCGATTCCCATAGCTAATCACCAGTCGATGGGCCGTCTCAGTGAGTAACCAAGGGTAGCGATGCGTCAACTCGCTGACCTGTTGCGCAATATCAAATCCAGCCTCGCCGCCGGGTAAGTATGATTGTTCCGTCCATGCTCTACCCATGGTGGGGAAAAAAGGAGCGAGCTTCGCCATTGCTGACTCTGCCAGCTTACGGTAGGTCGTCAACTTACCACCAAAAATAGATAACAGCGGGGCGAAATCCCCACACTGATCCAATTCCAGGGTGTAATCACGGGTGATCGCTTGTGGGGAGTCCGATTCATCATCACACAGCGGACGAACCCCACTGTAGCTCCAGATCACCTCTTCAGCCGTGAGCTGACGAATAAAGTGGGCGTTGTATACATCAATGAGATAACGGATTTCACCATCATCAATCGCCACCTCGCGTGGATCCCCTTTAAACTCTTGATCTGTAGTACCAATAATAGAGAACTGCTCCAGATATGGGATCACGAACACAATTCGGCTATCTTCATTTTGCAGAATATACGCCTGAGTCTGATCATGCACCCGTGGTACCACTATATGTGAGCCCTTAATCAGACGAATATTGCGTGGCGATGTCAGGGCCAAACTGTCATCATAAAAGGCCTTTACCCACGGCCCCGACGCATTAACCAGCGCACAAGCACACCGCTCAAAAGTCTCATTCTTCACGGTGTCACGCACTGTCACCCGCCAAATCGTCCCGTCACGAACGGCTTTCTCAACCACGCAGCGATTTCGCACTTCACCACCACGCTCAGCGGCTTCCATCGCATTGAGGATCACCAGACGTGCATCATCGACCCAGCAATCTGAATATTCAAATCCTTGAGTAATGCGAGGTACTAACACCGAATCCGCCCCAAAACGGATGCGATGACTGGCCGGTAACATCGTCCGTTTACCCAAATGATCATAAAGAAACAACCCCGCCCGAATCATCCAGGCTGGGCGTAAATGCGGCTGATGAGGCAGACGAAATCGCATTGGACGGGCAATGTGGGGTAGCTTACGTAACAAGACTTCTCGTTCGGCCAGCGCTTCACCAACCAGACGAAATTCATAATGCTCAAGGTAACGCAGCCCTCCGTGCAGTAATTTTGAACTGGCTGAGGATGTCGCACAAGCAAAGTCCTCCGCTTCATACAGAGCGACACTCAGACCGCGTCCCGCTGCATCCGCCGCAATGCCCGCACCATTGATCCCGCCCCCCACAACAATAAGATCCCACACCTTGTCGTTCACGATCATCTCCTTCCCTCCGGTATCACACTGAGGTTCCATGAAAAATGGGGCCAAAGCAGGTAATCCCTACCATATCGTTAATCAGTGACGGAATTTAGCATCCACCCAAGCCAGCCCACAGCCACTGAACAAACCAAATAAGTGAGCCATATTCGCCACCGACATACCGAACAAATCAGCAAAGCCCAATATCAGCCACACCAACATAAACGCCACATAGGGCCGGGGGATCGACAATCCACGCTCAGGGGCCAGCCACCCCATCCACCAGATGTAGCCCATCAAGGCATATATGACCCCTGACAAGCCCCCAAAATTAGGCCCATCAATCCAGAATTGAGCAAAGCCCGAGATCAATGCTGATAACAGAAAAATCTGAACCAACTTACCGCTACCGCTATGTTGTTCGAGCTGCCCCCCCAAGATCCACCACCATAAACAGTTAAACACCAGATGCAAAATAGAAAAATGGATCAGAGCATGAGAGAAATAGCGCCACAGTTGCCACTGATCGCCATCCATGAATGGAAAATGCATGAGACTAAATAGCGGCTGCTGCATGCCGATAATCCACAAGACATAGACCGTGATGGCAACGAGCATCACCCCCAGCGTAAATGGCCCGGCTTGCTGCTTAACTAAGCCTATCAGGCTCGGACTTTTATAGTAGATTTTAGCTGTGCGACTTTCCGCAACTTGCCATGATGCTGCGAGGTATTTTTTATCGAGGGGGTTGGCCAGAAATATGTGTAGCTCGGCTTCTGCTTCAACCTGATACTGGCTATCATTCAGCCAAATGGCCACCTCTCCGTGGCGATCCAGGGCCAACGACAAAGCGATTCCCCGCGAAGCCATATAATCAATAAATGCCTGGGCCTGACGAGGGTTATTCATTCCGGCTAAGCGATGCATATCACTCTCCAAAATTACTGAACAATCCCTTTGTTATGCGCTCAGGCTAATGGCATTACTGCGTCTCCCCCGCGAGGCAAGGGAACCTAAGCTGTCTGAATACAGGGATAGGAATGGCGTTTCCACGCCTCAAATCCACCGTCTAGGCTATAAACACATTCATAGCCTTGGTGGATCAGGTACTGCGCGGCCCCTTGACTACTGATACCGTGATAACACATCACAATGATCGGCTGTTCAAAATCGACCGTGTTCATCAACTCCACCATTGTGTCATTCGTCAGATGCCACGCGTTTTCTGCATGAGATAACGCAAATGACTGCGGATCACGAATATCAACCAGTACCGCCGCGTCATCCGATTGGGTTAATAACTGGTATGCCTGCTCAACAGAAATATGTTCAAACTGCTCCATAAACTCGTGGACTCTCTCTGATCAATAGCTCATTAATAATGATAGGCGGCAGGATCCTGCCAGCCCAAATAAAACTGTGACGATCGTCCGTTTTCAGTGCTAAACCCACCACCAGCGAACGATGACCATTGTAACCCAGCCAGTTACTCACAGCTCCATCCAGTTAATAGGGTTATTACCCGCCTTTAGAACACGCCTCAAAGCCAGTCAAGTCAAGGGCTGGCGATCGATGGATATAACGGCAATATTACAAACCGAACAAAAATCAACCAGCTGTGGAAAAAGCTGTGAATAGCGTTGATAATGTGGTCGAGAATAAAAAGATCCACTACATCTAGTTTGGATCCGATCAAAAGTTGTGGATAAAATAATTTCTCTTCATTTATTCAGCCAGTGCCTTGCGCTATCTACCGGATTTAAGACACAAAAAAACCAGCAATTTGCTGGTTTCTGTTTATATGCTTTTGTGGATAATTTTCAAGGATCCTTAGGCGAATTCGCCAACCGCTTCCTTGAGTTTCTTCATCGCGTTTTTTTCTAGCTGACGGATCCTTTCGGCAGATACCTGATAATGATCAGCCAGTTCCTGCAGGGTTATTTTGTTCTCATCGAGCCAACGCGAACGCACAATATGCTGACTACGCTCATCTAAACCCGCTAAGGCCACAGACAAACGGTTGTTGGCATGTGCTTCCCAATTGTTGTCTTCATAACTACGGGCAAGATCCGATCCTTTATCTTCCAGATAATAAACGGGTGCGCTATAGCCTGATTCGCGATCATCATCTTCTGCCTGCAACTCAAAAGCAGGATCCTGTGCAGCCAACCGAGATTCCATCTCACGCACATCACTGACTTCAACGCCCAGTTGCTCTGCGACCATCTCAACTTCGGCATTATTGAACCAACCTAAACGCTTTTTTGACTTACGCAAATTAAAGAACAACTTACGTTGCGCCTTAGTCGTGGCAACTTTCACTATCCGCCAGTTACGCAGCACATACTCATGAATTTCAGCTTTGATCCAATGCACGGCAAACGACACTAAACGTACGCCAACCTCTGGGTTGAAACGCTTCACCGCCTTCATCAGGCCAATATTGCCTTCCTGAACCAAATCCGCCATGGGCAAGCCATAACCGGAGTACCCACGCGCTATATGAACAACAAAACGCAGATGTGACATAACCAATGCCTTCGCCGCATTGATATCACCATCGAAATGAAGACGTTCAGCCAGCTCACGCTCCTGCTCTGCCGACAACATTGGGTAGTTGTTGACGCTCTGGACATAACTATCCAGACTGTCTGCAGAAACCAGAGCCATTGACGTCATCTCATGTGCCATTCAATAAACCTCGTGTGTTTTTTGTACCAGGGAGAAATTGCTTGAACCCGCAATAATGCCCAGAAAGCGAGCATTATTGCAAGAGGGTGAGGTGATTTACTCAATTAATTCGCAGAAAAATGTCAGATAGGTTCAATTTCTTTCAAATGACGCCCCGCAGAAAGCCGTGCCGCTAACAACCCAAGAAAAATGGCAACCATGACTAGAATTACCCCTTCTTCTACATTGAGCCCAATCAGACGAAACGGGCTGTCATAGAGGTTAGCCAAATTAACCACTGCGTCATCAAGCAATATCGAGATCATAATGGTAAACAACCACGCACTCACCCCGCCAATCAAGCCATACCAAACACCAGTATAGAGATACGGGCGAAGAATAAAACTGTCGGTGGCACCAACCAACTTCATGACCTGTATTTCATCCCGCTGGTTCAATACTTGCAAACGCAGGGTATTACCGACAATCAGGAAAACGGCAAATAGCATTAATCCAGAAATGATCGCTGCTAGCGTCACCATTAACTGCTTAATTGCCGCTAACCGTTGTAGCCAGTCACTATCGAGACGAACCTCCTCAACCGCAGGCTCCGTGCGGATCCGAGCCGCGAGTTCAGCGGCTTGCTCGCTCTGCTGCCACTGCTCACCAGGCCGCACAATTAAAACCGCCGGAAGCGGATTATCATCCAGCAAACTCAGCGCTTGTTCAAAACCGGCTTGCTGACGAAACTCCGCCAATCCTTGTTGCGGTGAAATATAATCGACGACCTCGATTTCAGGCCAAGCCGCCAATTCATCACGAAGATTCTCGGCTATCGGAGGAGCAATTCCCGGCTCTAGATATAAAGTCAGCTGAGTGGGATTCTGCCAGGCCTGCGCAACCAGTGTGACGTTCTTGGCGAACAAATAAAAGCTGGCGGGTAGGGTCAGAGCAAAAGCCAGCACGGCCAACGTCAATATATTGCCGAGCGGGCGGCGCATCAGATCAGCAAGTGCCTGCTTACATTGCTGCTTATGCAGGCTAAAATAACCGGTTTTATTACGCGCCACTGGCCATCTCCCTCAGTTGTCCTTGATACAAGTCCAATCGCCGATAATGGTGGGTGGTTAACAATGAGGTATCATGGGTTGCCATGAGAACCGCAACTCCCACCCGATTGAATTCTTCAAATAGTGCCATGATTTGACGAGAAAGTGCCGCATCGAGATTTCCCGTGGGCTCATCCGCCAACAACAGCATCGGTTTATTGACGATTGCCCGAGCAATACCGACCCGTTGCTGCTCCCCGCCTGACAGCTGAATCGGCAAACAAAGCGCCTTATCGAGTAAGCCGACCTTATCCAGCGCCGCTGACACGCGTCGCTTAACGTCTTTCTCATTCGCCAATTCAACCCGCAGCGGCATCGCTACATTATCAAAAATGGTATGGTTCATCAGCAACTTATGATCTTGGAAAATCACCCCGATATTGCGCCGTAAGAATGGGATCTGCTTATTATCAATTCGTGTGATGTCATGGCCGTTGAACAGGATCTTGCCATCACTCGGCCGTTCAATTGCACAAATCAGTTTCAGCAGGGTACTCTTACCTGCACCGGAATGCCCGGTCAAAAATGCCATGTCTGCGGGCTGCAAATGGAAATCAACCTTCTGCAGGGCTTGCCGCCCTCCCCGATAAGCCTTACTTACCTGCTGAAACCGAATCACACTCTATTCCTCGTCGCTAAATAACGCTTCAATAAACTCATTGGCCGCAAATGGACGCAAATCATCAATCCCTTCACCGATACCAATGTAACGGATTGGAATATTGAATTGATCAGCAATCGCAAAGATCACCCCGCCCTTCGCAGTACCGTCCAGCTTGGTCAACGTAATACCGGTCACGGGTGCTACTTCACTAAATAGCTTTGCCTGACTGATCGCGTTCTGACCGGTACCCGCATCCACGGTCAGCATAATTTCATGCGGCGCATGTGGATCGACCTTCTTCATCACCCGGACAATCTTACGCAGCTCTTCCATCAGGTGGCCTTTATTCTGCAAGCGCCCTGCGGTATCGGCTATCACCACATCAATATTTTTAGCCTTAGCAGATTCAATCGCATCATAGATCACCGACGCACTGTCTGCCCCGGTATGCTGTGCAACCACAGGTACATTGTTACGCTCACCCCAGACCTGCAGCTGTTCAACAGCCGCGGCACGGAAGGTGTCACCAGCAGCCAGCATCACGGACTTGCCATCATTCTGGAACTGCTTGGCCAGCTTACCAATGGTGGTGGTTTTGCCCACACCATTGACACCGACCATCAAGATCACAAACGGTTTCTTGGTCATATCAACCACGAGTGGCTGCTCGACCTTGGCCAGCATATCTCCCAGATCCTCTTTCAGCAGGCCATATAGCGCCTCACCATCTTTCAGATCTTTACGGCTCGCCTTATCCGTCAGGTTTTCAATGATTTTTAATGTGGTATCCATACCGATATCCGCTACCAGCAGCTGCTCTTCCAGCTCCTCAAATAGCTCATCATCGATTTTTTTACCACGAAACAACCCAAGGAAGCCTGACCCAAAATGACTCTTGGTCTTCTTCAGCCCCCGCATCAGACGGGTAAAGAAACCTTCACTTTTGGGTTTTTCCTGCTCAACCACTGCGGCAGCTGCCGCTGCTTCAGCTTCCGCGTCTACCGCCGCTTGGGCTGCTGCTTCAGCTTCCACTTCTGCCTCGGCTTGAGCGGCTGCCTCAGCTTCCGCTTCTGCCTCGGCTTGGGCTGCTGCCTTAGCTTCCGCCTCTGCCGCTGCTTGAGCGGCTGCCTCAGCTTCCACCACTGCCGCTGCTTGGGCTACTGCCTCAGCTTCGACGGTATTTTCTTGTTGCTCTGCTACAGTTACAGCAGCGTCGTCCACCGGTTGGTGAGCGTTATTTTGTTCGGTTTGTGCGGTTTGCTCGGTCTGCTCTTCAGAGCCAAAACCCAGCCACGAAAATAATCCGCGTTTCTTTTTTTCTGCCATTAGCAAATCCTAGAGCTTGATTGGTACAATTTGCGGCCTAAACACAGGTTTATATCCCCAACATCCCTTCTGAACGGCGCTTCTCATCGCACTTATCAAGGGGGTTTGGGTATACTATCATTTTCTCAACGGTCGAAGAAATCTATGACGAGACGTAGGCAACAATCCGGGCAAAACAATCCCACTAACCGCCGTGATGGCTTCGTAAGAATCATCAGCGGACGCTGGCGTGGCCGAAAACTCCCCGTCCATGACGTGGAAGGGCTCCGCCCAACGACCGATCGCGTCAAAGAGACCGTGTTCAACTGGCTGGCTCAAGACATTATCGATGCAAACTGTCTGGATCTGTTTACCGGCAGTGGCAGCTTAGGGTTCGAAGCGCTATCGCGGGGAGCCAAACATGTCACCATGCTGGAGCTTGATAAAAAAGCCGCCGAGCAGTTGGAAAAAAACCGTCTCACTCTCGGAGTCGACAACGCCACAGTGCGTAATACCGATAGCCTGACGTTCCTCAAGCAGCCTGGTACGCCGTTTGATGTGATCTTTATTGATCCGCCATTTCGCAAAGACTTGATGCAAGAAGTGATCACCCTGCTAGAGCAGAATCACTGGCTGGCACCGCATGCCGTCATTTATATAGAAGCAGAAAAGGAGCTGGGGGAGCTAGATATTCCGCCTCACTGGCACCTGCACCGAGAAAAAACAGCGGGCCAGGTCTGTTACCGCTTATTTGAAAGAGAGGATGCATGAAAGCACTGATTATGCTGGCTAAGGCGGCCATTGGATTCGTCTGGTTAGTCCTGTTATTCAACATCGTTTATCCGTTTCCGGGCGTCGCAGCAATAGCACTGTATATTATGACGGGCTTCCTGCTGATGATGCATGGCCTGCAGACACTGATATTCCTCGGGGCTTTTGGTGACAAACTCACCCTCTCACGCTGGGAAAAAAGCTCTATCCTGATCTTCGGCATCTTTGCCTTACTCGACATCCGCCGCAAGCATATGATGTAAAAAAACGAGGCCATAAGGGCCTCGTTTTTTATGATCGGCTAACTAACATCAGCCATAATAATCAGTGATTGCACATCCGCTCGGGATTGGCCGAGAACACCTCTCCGTCCAATACCACTTTACGGCGGTCAAGCAGAAAAGTAAGCAGCGCATCAAGCGTCAAACCCTCTTGGCTGCAAGTGTGAAAGCGAACATCTTCGCCATATTCAGCAAACACGGCGTGTTTCAGTGACGCAAGCGTATACGGTGTTTCAGCTGCAAGTAACATATTCAACACGTTATGGGCGTGGATTTGGTTCATAGCAATCATCTCAACAAACGAACAATGCCACTATAGTAGCGCCCTCTGGCGAGACAGACGTTGACCCACAACAAATAATGCATTTTTAATGCATGTTATCAGGGCCGTTCTTGACCACATTGCCAACACAACTCAAACGCCCCATCATTATCTTCGCCACAGCGGCGACACGACCAAGTGGGTGAATCCGCCAGCTCATAGTGATCAAGTAACTGTCTCGCCAGTCGCAGCTGCGACTGCCTGACCCAAATCTCCACTTCCATCACATTCGTCGGCAGCTCTCCCGCGGCGGCACCGAGCCCCTCGCCACGTAACATAACCTCGATATTGTCGCTTTCCAACATTCCTTTCAGACTATGCGCCTCCAGTGAGTTGGCGGCACCGTATACCTTACACCACGGTTCAATCATTCCTTGTTCCTGTTACAACCATACGCATAGTGCTACAAGCCCGCAGACCCAAGAAAACATTTCATCACGCATTACACCCACAACGTCGCGACAATCAGTGACTGGGCCAGAAAATAACTGGTCATCACCCACGCAGTGGCAGGACGAAACGGCCCCCGGAAGCGATCAACCGCCAGACACAAATCGGAGAACATAAAAATCAACGAACCCGCAAAAGCCAGTAAGGCAGGCATATTCGCCGCGGTCAGCCAGTATGCCCCTGCTGCCCAGCTCATTTGCACAATCACGGCAATATAGCAGGCAACGGGTAATACCAATGATCCCAGTGAAGGCAACAAAAACAAAAACGTAATCACCCCAGCAGCCACTAACATCGCGGGTAACCACCACACAATACTGCCTGCTAACTGACTCCAAAATGCAATGGAATACGCGATATGGGCGAGCAAAAAACAACTCAACCCAGCAATAAAACGATCTCGGGGTAACATGAGGAAAATATCGCCGATAAGCGATAACAACATACCCACCATGATAGCAACATGGTAGAAGCTACTCGCAGGAGCTTGCCAGGCGGCAATTATAAGTAAGCTGAGTGTAAAAGGCTTAAATACATAAAACTGCCATTTGGGACCATAATAATACGCAGTTATATGTGCCAGACCAGAAAGAGCAATGGCTAACCAAATCCACATAAGTTCACTTCACCGACTTTAGTTTACATTTACCACTAAAAACCATGTATTGCTCAGTTTATAAACTCTGACAGCATTGTCTAGCAATCGACCTCAATATCTAGCGCCCAATCATATTTATCATCTTATTTTACTATAGATTCAGAAAACGCCTCGTTTCACGACACAAAAACCACAACGCAATCGTTTAGCATCGCCTCGCCCCATATAACCACTCACAGACTCAAATAAATCAACGAATAAGCTCTATAATCACCTAAAAAACCATCATCATCAAAAACACAAGTAATATATAAAACAATGATATACGAACAAAAATAACGTATAAAAACAGAAATAAGATTCTGATCAAAGCTAATATCAATATCAACCCCATCAGCCTGAAAATCAACAGCCATAAAATGACTTTGTCCGACAATAGCAAACATTTTCTCTAAGCCACGTTAACCAACCACTTTTTTATCTCATGAATAACCACATAGGATCCCACCAAGACACCAATAGCGATTTATCAACACAATTTCTCACCAGATGATAAGTCGCATCATAAAAAAAACCAAAAAAATTAAAAAATAACACTATAAAACATATAGATATGAATAAATCGCCATTAACAAAAACCATTCGCCCACTTTTTAATCAAGACAAAAAACACAGTTTAAAATCCAAATTAAGCCTTATAGATGCTTACATTAATTATTTTTATTACAGTAATATGACAATTTAACTTGAGAGGTGCGTAAAAATGATGCTATTCTTATCTACATTAACTATCCAGCAGCTAACAAGGAGCCTGTTCTATGTTCACTACCTCTCAAAAACAAGGCCTTATGATGATCGCAGTGGTTGTCGGTTTAATGACGCTGCCTGTGATTTATTAAATAATTTACATATAAAAAAAGGTGCCCATGGGCACCTTTTTTTTATATGTAAATTTTCAATTTCAAGGCGTCAGATTAATATGGTGCCAATGAACAGAATAAAACCATAGCGCCATAGCCGTCACACCCAGCACCAATAGCACGGCCGCCGTCCAGACAAAACGCCCACTTCTTGGAGTCAGCTCTTTTTCACACGCCTTACAAGCAGCAATAAACCCTTTTTTATCATTTAGCTTATAACCATCTTCATGCACCGTTTTATTACGTACAGACGCAATAAATCGCAACTTTGCGATAATCTCATGAGGCAACCGCTCTTCACAGCTAGTGATCAGCTGGTGCAAGCCTTTGCCCTCAGCATGGTAATGCTCACGGAGCAGACTTTCGATCCGTCTTGTTCGTGTTACCACTAACTCAATATTTGCCATAATGCCTCATTCCTTTATTGCCTTAACTTAACTTACCGTGAGTTGTCACGAAAGCAAAGTCTACAACCGCGGTTTTATTACTGATCATCAACAACAAGATACAGTTGGTATATTGCCTACACGTATATTCAGCAATCAATACCTTGCCAAGATCACGTTTTATCACTTGAACCATACTCTCGGTGCTTAGCATCCGGAATAATAGGCACTTAGACTCAAGTTACCTCAATATGCAGGATTGAGAGTGCTTAGCACGCTCAATTTAAGGAAAATGAACGCAGGAATGGCGATTCCCTTTCAAGCTGATTTGACACTGAAATGGAGGGCTAACTCACTCCCAAAGGGCGAGTTGTCTGAGGTAGCTTGAGTATATATCCCGTACCCAGGTATTCAGGAGGAAACTAATGCCAATATGGATTGCCATGGCTATCATTGCCATGATCGCACTCGCCGCGATGTACTACATCCGCTTTTACCGTCGCCATATGCTAGGCGAAAATGCGCCGGAGAGACAAATTGACGTACAGATCCTCGACAAACAAAGTGTGCCAGTGATCGGTGCTAAACCTGGCGAAGATAATGAAGATTATTGGATTTACGTACAACCAACTAACGGTGGTCCCAAGCGCGAATTCATGGTCGGGATCCATTATTACCATGCACTAAATCCAGGAGATCGTGGCATCATGACTTATCAGGGCGTCACCTTCCGCCATTTTGCTTTGCATCGCGATTAATAAGCTATGGTACCAACCAGGCGGTTTTGGGGCTTTTTGCCAGCAACCAACTTGCCATCAAGGCCAGTACGGTGATCACCACTGTCCACAGCGGAATCATCAGTACTGGGGGTAAAAAGTAGAGATCATAAGCACGAACAGGCCACAAGAAGATTGGGTGCAGTAAATAAATGCCAAGACTATAACGGCTCATAAACGCCACCCGATCTAACCACGACTCACTCATCCTCATCACCACATAGCGCCCAAGCGAAAATACCATCGCCGCGATCAACGCGGTATTGAGGGTTTTATATGATAACCAACGGCCAACCGTATACTCCCCATTATCAAGGCTACGGCTAAGCACCATGTAATCAGTCAGTACCAATCCGATGCCACCCAGTATCAACAGCCAGCGCAGGCTCGGCCACTGAAACTGAAACAAGCAATAACCCAGCAGCAAATAGCCACTGTACAACACCAGTTCCTGACTCCATGGCCCATCGACCTTAAATAAAAACAATGCCGTTAGTATCAACCATATCCCAGTCAGACTAACGACAGCAGTTCGATCGTAATGCAGAACAAAGTAGCGTAAGAATGGCACGACGAAATAAAGCGGGATGAAGTAATAAAAGAAACCAAGGTGATAATAGGTTTCATGAGTCGGTAAGTGACTGAGTACATCTAACGCCTCTTGGCCGTTGTAACCACTGGCCGTTAAGCCTGATAATCCGGCATAGAAGCAAGACCAAACTAAAAATGGCAACAGCACCTTACCCAGTCGACGCTTAACATAGTAGCCAAGCTGAAACGGTCGCTGATCAGTCAGCATCAGGGCACCGGTGATCATGATAAATACCGGTACAGCCCAACGACTCAGGCTGTTAAAAGTGATGGCCGCAATCCAGCCACTATCAGGGATCATCCCCAGCTGGTTGCGATAAGGCCCCAGCACATGAATAACAACCACCGCAATTGCCGCCATACAGCGCAACAGATCAAAAAACCTGACTTTCTCTCTCACCTTAGCCCCCTGCATGGACAAAACGGCACCTTCCCGTAAGAAGATACCGTTTAGTATACAGCAGACAGTGGTCATCAAATCACTGAATGGCAAAAAGCACTTACGGCTGTTGACGAGTTGCCGCGAGAACAATCTCACGAATGCACAAATGCTGTGGCTGCTGATACGCGTAGCGGATAGCATTGGCGATATCTTGCGGTGCAATCACCCCACCCATGCCTTCTTTCCACTCTTCATAACCATCTTTAATGGCATCGCTGGTCGTATGACTTAGCAGCTCAGTCTCTACCGCGCCGGGTGCGATAGTGATAAAACGGACATTGTCATCAGCCACTTCTTCACGAATATTTTCAGTGATGGCATGCACAGCAAATTTGGTACCACAATAAGCAGCATGATTCGGAAACGTCTTCCGACCTGCGATAGAGCTGATATTAATCACCGTACCCTGTTTGCGGGCTTTCATCTTCGCCAATACCGCATGGATCCCGTTCAGCATCCCCATCACGTTAACGTCGAACATGGTTTTCCACTCAGCAGGATCTTGCTCGTGAGCTAAGCCCAGTAACATCATGCCAGCATTATTAATCAAACAGTCGACCGGGCCGAATTGAGCTTCTGCTTCTTCAATGGCCGCTGATACCGCCGCCGCATCTGTCACATCGACCTGACGGCATAGCGTATTAGGCAAACCTAATGCATTCAAACGGTCAAGACGGCGAGCAAGCAACAACAAAGGGTAGCCTTCAGCAGACAGCGTACGCGCAGTTGCTTCGCCAATTCCGGAACTTGCACCAGTGATCACGACAAGAGACTTAGACATAATAATACCTTTATAAGACAGAATAACCCGCCTGCTCAGTACTCTGGCAGGCATACTCATCATCAACGGCCGCATCATGATGTTGGCCGACACTATATCCAACCATACCATTTATGAAAAATATCATTTTCCTCTGCTTATCATACGTTTTAGCTATGGATAAAACCCATCCACCCAGCCAGTATGCAAGATATAAGCGTTAATTGAGTGTTGCCAACCGGCATTGAATGATCAAGGTAACAGGTAGAATTCACATGGGGCCGTGGGCAAGATTTGCTATGATGGCAACCTGTCTCCTCAGCTCGGTCACCGCCATGGACTTACGTCTGCTACGCTTCTTTGTTGCCGTTTACGAAGAAAAAAATATCACCCAAGCAGCAGAACGTTGCTACGTGTCTCAACCCTCAATCTCCAATGCCATTAAACAGTTGGAAAATGAGCTCAATACCCCTCTGTTTGAACGTCATAAAAAAGGGGTCAACCTGACAAATGACGCACACTACCTATACCCATTAGCGGTCAGGTTACTCGCCGATGTCAATCGCCTACCGTCACTGTTCCAGCAACGGACTGAATGCCTGCCACTGACGGTAGGGAATTTCCCGGATCTGAGCCAATCAGAGCTGGCACAGGTTCTGGGCTGCCTGCATCGACAGATCCCTAACTTGCTGCTGGAGCTGGTTGATCATGACATGACAGCGGATGCGAGAATTACCTTAGATTTGTTCAAACAGGACGGCGAAATATTCCTGCCGTTATGGGATGAGGACTATGTGTTATGCATGCTGCCAGACCATCCATTGGCCACTCTAGAGCGGGTGCTACCTGAACAGCTCCACCAGCATGATTTTATTGAATGCCCACCTTGCGAAGCCCATCAGCAGACTATCGGTCTACTGGCGTGTGACGGACTGGCCGTCAACCTAGTCGCCAAAGCCGAGCACAAAACCCAGGTCATGCACTTGGTGCAAGCAGGGCTAGGGATCTCTTTCCTCCCCACGGGGGTACTCGAAACGGCAAAGACCCTGGTTACTGTGCCACTGGAAGGACCGCGGATGTTTCGTCGTTTAGGGCTCTGTTATCCGGCCAATAAAACCTTGAATCCAGCACTGGCTGCCGCCGTCAAGGCGCTGAGCCAGTATGCTCGTCGCTTAAGTTAGGCTACCATCTTATATCACACGCTAGCTGGCCTGAGCGATTGACGACTCAGCAGGAGTCACCTGCAAGTATTGAGATGACCATTGCATCGCCAGCTTATAACTTCGGCCCACCAGCTCCTCACTGATCAATAGTTCACGGCAATACCCGCTCACTTTCTCCCAGTCAGCCTGCTCATAGGCTTCAACCAATTGCAACATCTCCCCCAGAACCCCCGTTTGGGTCAACAGGGCGTCATGGATAACGGGTTCCAGTGGTAACTGATCCAGCAGTTCTTCCCGCGGGCGGTCAAGCAAGGCATCAAGCAAAGACAGCAAGCCTGCCATAAAAGCCGATTTTGCATCAATTTGCCGACCACTGCCGGTCGCCAAAATTTCACACATTCTGCCGCGCAGCAGTGATAATGCATACAGTTCTCGCGGCTTGGCGATAGAGGCCTGGGCGGTCGCTATCACACTGACAAACATTTTGAGCCTATCTTCCCCTAAATACACCAATGCCTGACGAAAACCACTGATCGGTACCAATGCCCGATGCGCGGCAGTATTCACATAACGCAGCAATAAATAGGATAACGGTACATCTGCGGTAATGATTTTCTCTACTTGATCAAAATCGACTTCTTCACGGCACACCTCTTGTAACAGGCGCAAGGTCGATAGCCGCTCAGGCTTAAGTTGACGATTCTTCACCATCACCGGACGACTGAAATAATAACCTTGAAAGAAATGAAATCCTGCCTTATATGTGGCCGTAAATTCTTCATGGGTTTCGACCTTTTCCGCCAGAAACATCAACCGACGATGACGGTTAGCAGCCATATACTCACAAGCAGCCTCTACCCCGAGCTGAATCAGATCCAGCTTGATGATATGGACATAAGGCAAAAAACGATTCCAGCGCGGATCCAAATTAAAATCGTCCAGGGCAATCAGATAGCCCATACGATTGAGTCGCCGAATTGCCATCAGCAGCTCATCATTCGGCTCGCAAGTTTCCAGAACTTCAATCACCACTTGTTTTTTAGGCAATAGGGCAGGCAGAAGGCGGATCAGGCTCTGGTGGGGAAAATTAATAAAGACTCGTTTACCAGCATCATCCGGATTACTGCCGACCGCTAAAAAACTGTCCACCAATAAACGGCATGTCGCCTTATTTTCGTCAATATTCGGAAACGCATTACTCTCGCCATCCCGAAATAATAATTCATACCCTGCTGTCTTCTGTTGACGATTGAAGATGGGCTGACGAGCAACGTAAGAATACATGATAGCGAGTAGGCCCTCCGAGCCTCAAAATACATCAATAGAAACGCTGGCACTCACGCCTTGGCGGTTGCTAGCAGCGCACCACAGCCTATAAACATTGATCCAAAAATCCGATTAAGGGCAGCCATGACCCGAGCAGAGCGGATATATCCGGCCAACCGCGCGGCAAGGCTAACATAAACCAGCATTACAAGGGTATCCACAACCACCGTGGTGATCCCCAAAGCCAGCAACTGACTGATTTGTGGTTGAGCAGGATCAATAAACTGGGGGAATAACGCGACCAAAAACACAACGGTTTTAGGATTCGTTAAATTCACCAAAATCGCCTGACGGCACAGTTGCTTACCTGATACAGGATGGCTCGCCGACGCCAGCGACAGTGAAGCACGATCGCGCCATTTTTGGATTCCCAGCCACACCAGATAGACCACACCAGCCCACTTGATCGCAGTAAACGCGGTAGCCGATTGCGCAATCAGTGTGCCTAATCCAACCCCAACCAACACAATATGTGTGCTCAGACCAATCTGTAATCCTACGATGGAAGCCAGCGATTTACGCCACCCATATACCATCCCATTACTGATCGAGTTGACCGTACCTGAACCAGGCGCAATACTAAACACCACTGCCGTTGCCAGATAGGCTAACCATATTTCAAAATTCACAATCGACCTCTCGTCGAAATAATACCGTGCCGACAACCTGTTTTGCCAATGAATATCCGCAGTTACAGGCATTCATAAGCCAATGGCACCCCAAAAAGCGCCACACGTTAACAGTAGTTAATGATAAAAGACAACAAATACCCCAATACAGTGAGATCTTGCTCTCGGTTACGCCAAGGTATACTACTGACAAAAAAGACAGTAAACACCCAATACCGTAAGAACTCACCCTTGTTACATCAGGTTAAGATGCTGATAAAAGAGACAAATAATGACACTTCACGCTGCGCATCATTACGCCCTATCTCTGGAGCCTCACTACCCCGATACCATGGCAGGTCCGATCGCTCAACTCTGGCAGCACCGAAAAGAAGGCATGTTTCGCGGTGTTGACCAACGCAATATTGGCTGGACAGGCTTAACGGGGAATAACCCGGACAAAGTGATCATCGTGGTCAATGGCCGGATAGAGAGCTACTGGAAATACCAAGAGCTATTCTATGATCTGGTTCGTCAGGGCTATGATGTCTATGCCCTTGATCATAGAGGGCAAGGCGTCTCTGATCGCCTCACTGAGGATACCGAGCTGGGTCATGTGGAAAATTTCGATGACTATGTCACCGATCTCGCCACCTTTTATCACGAGGTTGTCGCTCCCCATGGTTATCGGCAGCATTTCATTCTAGCCCACTCCATGGGGGGTACCATCGCCAGCCTGTTCCTCGCCCGCAACCCAGGGCTGATCGACAGTGCAGTACTGAGTGCCCCCATGCACGGTATCAACCTCAAACACTGGATGCGCCCCATTGCCTCACCGCTCGCCAGAGTCATCGAGCAGCTCCAGCGTCAGCCCAACTATGCGCCAGGGCAAGTGCCCTATTACCCCAAGCCCTTTGCCAACAACCCGCTCAGCCAAAGTCAGACCCGCTATCAATGGTTCCGTGATCTGTACGAGCACAAGCCCGATCTCAAACTCGGTGGTCCCAGTGCCCGCTGGGTCTGGCAGGGGATCGCCGCCGCCAAACGCTGTATTGTCGAAGCCCAGCACATCACGACTCCCGTGTTATTGCTACAAGCGAGCCAAGACACCATTATCGATAATCAGGCCCAGCAACGGTTTTGCCAGGCGATGCAGCAAGCCGGCAATGATTGCCAGATAATGGTCATTCCCGGTGCTCGCCACGAGATCCTGTTTGAACGCGACACCTTCCGCACTCCAGCACTCATTGCCGCCTTTGATCACTTCCGGAAAGCGGAAATCATGCAGTGAGAAATTAGCCTCTTTTATATTCGGGGAACTGGTTTAGAATTATCCAGTTTCCCCAGCGCCTTCCGGTTCTGGGTCTCTGTTCCTACCGCGAGAGGTTTCATGTATAAAATTATTGCTTCGGATCTGGACGGCACATTATTAACGTCTGATCACAAGATTGCTCCGTTTACCAAAGAGATCCTCAACCAGCTCCACCTGCAGGACAAAGATTTTGTCTTTGCCACTGGCCGTCATCATATCGATGTTGCTGGCATGCGTGAGCAGTTAGGGATCCCGGCATACATGATCACCTCTAATGGTGCCCGCGTGCACAACTGCAAAAATGAGCTGATTTTCCAGCAAGACCTTCCAGCAGAAGTCGCCAGTGGTATCATCTCGCTGGCCAAACACGATCCTGAGCTTAAAATCCACATCTACCGTAATGACGACTGGTTGCTCAATCAGGAAGATCCTTCATTACGAGACTTCCATGAAACATTCAGCTACCAACTGTTTGATGTTGATAATCCACCACTCGACGGGATTGCAAAAATCTTTGTCACCCGCGAGGATCAGGATCACGACAAACTGGTCGAGTGGGAAACCACCTTCAATGAGCATTTTGGTCATCAGGCCAACATCGCGTTTTCCACCCCATGGTGCCTGGAAGTCATGGATGCCAATGTCTCAAAAGGCCACGCGCTGGAAGCCGTTGCAAAAGACAAAGGCTATGTATTAACCGATTGTATTGCCTTTGGCGATGGCATGAATGACGTCGAAATGCTCACCATGGCTGGCAAAGGGCTGATTATGGGAACCGCCCACGAAAAAGTAAAAAAAGCCCTGCCAGACAATGAGGTGATTGGTGATTGTGACGATCAGGCAGTAGCCCATTACTTGGCTGACTACCTACTAAAATAATCGCGAATCGCGGCCGCAGTACGGTCAATGGCTGTACCGCTGAGGAAGGATATGCCACACTGCGTGGCCTATCCTTTTTCACACTGGTCAACGATATTGAGCGATGCCATGCCCCACGATCATGCCTGTCCCCGTTGCGGATTTTTGCATAACTGTATTTGCCATACCGAGCCAGCCTTAAGCTGTGATAGCCATTTTGTCCTGCTGACCCATCCGCGAGAGCTTGGAAAAGACACCAATACTGGCCAGTTGATGGCACGTAGCCTCATGCATTGCCAACGCCAGATCTGGGATCGGGTCAATCCTCCCCAATCCCTACTCGATCAACTCGCCGACCCGCATTTCCAACCCTGGTTGTTATTTCCCGGTGATGAGACAACACCCGCACCCCCTTATCAGCTGACTGCAGGTAAGAAACCACTGGTGATCATCCTTGATGCGACATGGCAAGAGGCTCGCAAGATGGTCCGTCGCAGCCCATGGCTGGCAGCACTGCCGCGGCTTGAGCTGCACGCTCAACCATCATCCAGCTATGCCCTGCGACGTAATCAACAACCGGGTAACCTATGCACCTGCGAAGCAGGCATTGCCTTACTCAATACCTTGGGTTATGCCGATGACAGTCGCCAGTTGCAGCACTACTTCGATACCTTTATCAGCGTGTTTAAGGCCGAAAAGAGCGGGCATTCTGTTCACCCCCAATAAACGCCCCTCGTCATAATCGCCTAACGGCTAAATCGGCTGACGATTCACAGCAAAGAATAAAATACCCCGCTATACTAAAAACCGACTGACTAGTCGGTTTTTTATTATCTATTTGCCTGACGTTTTTTCCTGATACGGAGTGTTACTATGACTGCGGCTGAAAATGTACACATGATCCCTAACATCTGTCAGCAGATGGACGCGACGCTTTGTAGCCAGAAAGTGGCCTATCTGGCGGCCCCCATGCCTTCACTCGACGAACGGCGGGCCCACCTTAACGCACTGAAAAAAGCGCTAAAGAAACACCGTAAAGCCCTCTGTCAGGCCCTCAATGAAGACTACGGTCAGCGCAGTGAACAAGATACGTTATTAGCCGATATTGTGCCGTGTATCGCCAACATCAATTACACCCTGCGTCATCTAAAACGATGGATGAAACCCTCCCGACGCCATGCCGGTTTAATGCTCACACCAGCCAAAATCAGTGTGATATACCAACCGCTCGGTGTCGTCGGTATCGTGGTGCCGTGGAACTTCCCGGTAATGTTAAGCCTCGGGCCACTGATCTCCGCGCTGGCGGCAGGCAACCGTGCCATGATCAAACTCAGTGAATTTACCCCGGCCACCAATCAGGTACTCCGTACCCTGCTCTCGGAGAGTTTCCCCGCCGAACACGTCGCGGTATTTGAAGGCGAAGCCGAGGCCGCCGCCTATTTCTCAGGACTGGCCTTTGATCATCTGCTGTTTACGGGGTCAACGGCTGTCGGCCATCATGTGATGCGGGCTGCCGCTGATAATCTCACGCCAGTCACCCTAGAGCTGGGTGGCAAGTCTCCGGTGCTCATTGCCCCAGAGATGCCACTGGCACTCGCCGTCGAACGAATACTGTTTGGCAAATGCATGAATGCTGGCCAGATCTGTGTCGCGCCTGACTACGTCTTAGTCCCGCAAGAACAAAAACAAGCATTTATTGAGATCTTTAAACAGCAGTTCAACCGCCACTACCCGGGCGGCGTCGCCAATAAAGATTTCACCTCAGTGATTAATGCCCGCCAGTACACCCGCCTTTGCCAATGGCTAACCGAAGCCGAAGAAAAGGGGGCGAAAGTCTATCCGTGCCATGATCTCGCCCGCGATGACGAACAACACCGCTTGATCCCGCACCTATTAACCGATATTCCTGCGGACGCCACCCTCATGCAGGAAGAAATTTTTGGCCCCTTGCTCCCAGTGGTCGGCTACGACACGCTCGATAATGCGATATCCTACATTCAGCAACGGCCTCGCCCGCTGGCGCTGTATCTGATGAGCTTGGATCCGGCAGTACAAGACAAGGTCAAACACACCACCCACTCCGGTGGCATGGGGATCAATGAAACCGTGCTGCATGTAGCAGCCGACGATGCCCCTTTTGGCGGCATCGGCCCGTCTGGGATGGGGCACTACCATGGCCAAGAAGGGTTTCTCACCCTGTCCAAAGCCAAAACCGTGCTCACCCGTGGCAAATTGACCACCACCTCGTTGGTAACCCCGCCTTATGGCCGCTGGTGGCAAAAGCTGATGTTGGCTTTTTTCATGCGCTAGCCAACCGGAGTCACAATGAGCAAACAACAGCAGCTTCTTGATGCCGCCCTCCACCTGTTTGCCAGCCAAGGTGTGCAGGCCACCACTACCGCCAGTATCGCGCAACAGGCTAAGGTGGCCAATGGTACCCTGTTCCACCACTTTCCCACCAAACAGGTGCTGGTGGACACACTTTACCTGCACGCCAAGCAAAGCTTGGCAGCAGCGATGACCGAGGCGCAACCCTCTCCATCACTGCAAACACGACTGTGGCAATTCTGGCAGTCGGCACTGGACTGGGCTGCACGCCATCCGGCTCAGTTGCAATTAATGCAGCAACTGAGCCATGACCCCCATACCCCCATTAGCCATCATCAGGATCTGATTGAAACCACCATGGGGTTCTTGTCTCATGCCATCGAACAAGGCCAACAGCAGGGAAAATTAGCACCATTGCCTATGCCCTTGGTGTTACATTTTTGCCACCACCATTACCTAGCAACCGCCAAACTGTTTGCCGAATACCCCGAACGGGCACAGCAACCCAGCTACCGGCAAGGGGCGTTTCAAATCTTGTGGCAGGGATTGCAGCCTACCCCCCAGATGATCGAGATGGCAGACTGAAGGCAAAAAAAACGGGAGCCTAAAGGCTCCCGTCATGTATTCATTGCGCTATCTCTTGGTCAGTCGATCGCGCTGTTACGCTTGGTTACGCGCGTACTGGCTAAGTTCATCAACGCTAACGGCGGTGATAAATTCACCATCAAGGTAAAAATTCACGTTCTCACCGGCTTTCTCGCCGCGAAGCACCGCTTGCTTACCATTGGTGTATGCCACATTCATTTCTAATGTGCGTTCATCGATCTGACGGAAGCTCGCTTCTTCGATATCGCTATTGCGCACGCTTGCCAGCGGAGCAGTAGTTAGCTGACGATCGAGCTGCCCATTCACCTTAATAACAGCATTCATCGGGGTATCTGCCAATGCCGGTGATTTACCCGTGATCGGGTTACGGCCCGTCCAGAATTCAATGGTATTGAAGATAAACAAATCCGCCGTCGCAGCGATACCATAAACTGGGGCCAGCAACACATACAGACCAGCACGCGCATAGCGATTATCCACGACTGTCAGGTTCGCTTTTGTCACCAGCTGAGAGGTACCCATCTGACCGATACAACCAGTCAAAGAAGTGGCAAGGATAGTCATCGCTACGGCTTTGTAGGCGATTTTTTTCATCAGGAATAGCTCCGAAAATAGGGGTCGTATAAACACGTAAAAAAGCGCGCGAATTATAGGCTTTTTATCTTAACTAGCTAGCAAAATCGGCTTATTGATGGGTATTTCACGCTAAATGGAATAAATTTCAACCAACTCCACACCCTGCGATATTCCCACAGCCCAACGATCCCCATGGGGAATAGATAAATGGTCAGATAATGACTCAAAAGTGATCTCTAATTGATTAAGATTACTATGACTCGCTAGAGCGTTTATCCCCTGCTCACAAGTAAAAAATCGGTCTCAACCAACGGTTGAGACCGATTACCCTCATTTGCGCTTGCCGTTGGCTTACGCGTGGTGCTTAACGCACCATCCTCTTCTTATTAATAAAACCGCGTGATTTATAAGAACACGCTCAGTGTTGCAACGATGATGAACGCAATACCACCCAGTAGGGTTTCCATCACGGTCCATGTTTTCAGGGTTGTCTTCTCATCCATCTCAAGCAGACGGCCAACCAGCCAGAAACCTGAGTCATTGAAGTGAGACAGCACCGTCGCACCCGATGCAATCGCAATCACGATAAAGCACAGGTCGAACTCACTCAGGCCGACTGTTGCCGCCACGGTTGGCGCAATCAGGGCGGCTGTCGTGGTTAGCGCAACCGTTGCAGAACCTTGTGCCACACGCAGTGCCGTTGAAATCAAGAATGCCGCCAGGATCACTGGCATACCAGTATCCGCCAACAAATCAGCCAGTGCACCGCCGATGCCGCTCGCACGTAGTACACCACCGAACATGCCGCCGGCACCCGTTACCAGAATCACCGCACAGATTGGGGCCAGTGAATCACCACATAGCTTTTCCAGTTTTGCCATGCCGTGATCTTTGGCAAAGACCGCCAGACACACCATCAGAGTGATCAGCAGCGCAACCGGTGTTTTACCTAGCATACGCAAGAAGTTCACCCAACCCGCATCGCCATCAACCACGCCCATCACTGTCAGTGTATGCAGGCCAGTGTCCATGAAAATCAACACAAGTGGCAGTAGCAGAATACCCAACACGGTAGTAAACGCCGGCTTGTTGGCTTCATCAATCACTTCCTGGGCAGCAAGAAATGCTTTTGGCAATGGCAGAACGAAACGTTCACCCGCCCATAAACCGTATAAGTAAGCACCTAGGTACCATGTAGGAATCGCAACCAGCAGACCAACAACGGTCAATAAACCAATGTTCGCACCCAATAATTCACTCGCCGCAACCGGGCCTGGGTGTGGTGGCAAGAATGAGTGCATAACCGCAAACGCACCAGCAGCAGGCAGCGCATACTTAATGGTCGAACCACCAAATTGCTTCGCCACGCTGAAGATGATTGGCATCATCACAATCAAGCCAGCATCAAAGAAAATAGGGAAGCCAAACAGCATCGACGCAATACCCAGCGCCAGCGGTGCCTTCTCACTACCGAAGCGGCCAATCAGCGTGTCTGCCAGCACTTTTGCCCCGCCAGTCACTTCAAGAATTCGGCCAATCATCGAGCCAAGGCCCACCAGCAAGGCAACAGAAGCCAGCGTACCGCCAAAGCCACTCATCATGGTTGGAACCACTTTGTCTGGCGTGACACCGGTTGCCACAGCAGTGAGCACACTCACTAAAGTCAGCGAGGCAAAAGCATGCACTTTAAAGCGCATAATAAGGACGAGAAGCAGTGCAATAGAAGCAACTGCAACCATCAGCAGATAAGCAGCATCTGGCGTGTTAGCAACCGAATTCATACTATTTCCTTCGAAAAATCCGCTCTTTCGCGGCAAAAACATTATTGTGAGAGGCTTCACAAGTCTAATTGTTACCGGTAACATGTTACCGGTAACATGATAGGTTACAAGACAAGAACGCAGTTAAATTCCAAAAATGAGATAGAGGTAGAAAAAATGGCAGGTAAGTGCATTATCGTTATGGGTGTATGCGGCAGCGGTAAGTCCACCATCGGTGAACGCGTTGCCTCTGCGATGGGTGCCAAGTTCATTGATGGTGATGATCTGCATCCGCGCGCCAATATCCAAAAGATGGCCAGCGGTAACCCGCTAAATGATGATGATCGTGCCCCATGGCTCGAGCGTATCCGTGATGCCGCCTATAGCCTAGAGAGCAAAAACGAAGTGGGCATCATTGTCTGCTCGGCGCTAAAGCTCAAATATCGCGAACAAATTCGTGAAGGCAATACCTCTGTCCAGTTTCTGTTTCTCGACGGCGATTATGAGCTGATCCTCGCCCGCATGAAAGCCCGCTCCGGCCACTTCATGCGTGAAACCATGGTAAATAGCCAGTTCGAAACCCTTGAGCGACCAGAAAACGAGCCGGGTGTTGCAATCGTCTCTATCGATTGTTCTATCGACGAAGTGGTTGAGCGCGCCGTGGTTGCATTGGGAGAGCTCGTATGACTCACCCAATGATCAAAGCCGTTACCGCCCGCATTGAAGCCCGCAGCGCGGAATTACGCCGCGCATGGGAAGGCCAAATGTCACGTCAGGCCGCAGAAGGCAAAGGCCGTTCGACCCTGTCTTGCGGTAACCTCGCTCACACTGTCGCGGCCAGTTGTACGCAAGAAAAAAACCATATTCTCGATTTAACCCGGGTCAATGTCGCCATTATCAGCGCTTACAACGACATGTTAAGTGCACACCAGCCATACAAAGACTATCCGGATCAGATCAAGCAAGTACTGGCTGAAAACGGCCATACCGCACAAGTCGCGGGCTGTGTTCCCGCCATGTGTGATGGTGTAACCCAAGGCCAGCCGGGTATGGACATGTCACTGTTCTCGCGTGATCTGATCGCGCAGTCAACCGCCTTTTCGCTCAGTCACAATGCCTTTGATGCCACGCTACTGCTTGGAATCTGCGATAAAATTGCCCCTGGACAGCTGATGGGCGCACTGGCATTTGCCCACCTGCCAACAGCATTTGTTCCAGCCGGGCCAATGAGCAGCGGGATCACCAACGAAGAAAAAGTCAATGTTCGCCAGAAATATACGGCTGGTGAAGTGGGCCGTGATGCCCTGCTGAGCATGGAATGCAGTGCCTACCACTCGCCAGGTACCTGCACATTCTATGGCACCGCGAACACCAACCAGTTAGTGTTTGAAGCCATGGGTCTGATGCTACCGGGATCTGCATTTGTTCACCCTCATTCCGCCTTACGCCAAGCATTGACCGACGAAACTGCACGCCGCATCGCAGCGATGAGCGCAGGCTCGCCAGCCTACCGCCCGCTGAGCAAAGTGCTGGATGCGAAGAGCCTGGTCAACGGCGTGGTGGCATTGCTGGCCTCGGGTGGCAGCACCAACCACAGTATCCACATGGTGGCCATTGCCCGTGCCGCGGGTCTGATCCTGACCTGGGATGATCTGAGCGATCTCTCTGCGGTGGTACCACTACTGGTGCGCATGTATCCGAATGGCCCTGACGATATCAATGCCTTCCAACAGGCCGGTGGCGTACCGGGTCTAATGACCCGTCTGGCTGAATCTGGCCTGTTAAATATGGATGCGACCCCGGTCTTTGGTGATCTTAGCGACTACTTCAAAGAACCGTCGCTACAAGACGGTACGCTATGTTGGGAAGCCTATCGCCAAACCCGCAATCCCGCGGTTCTGGCTGACTCTAATTGTGTTTTCCAAACCTCTGGTGGCATGAAAGTACTGAATGGCAACCTTGGCCGCTCGGTGATCAAAGTGTCTGCGGTAGCAGAAGAGCACCGTGTGATTGAAGCCCCTGCCCGGGTATTCTCTTGTCAGCATGCAGTCGAAGCGGCCTATCAACGTGGCGATCTGAACCAGGATGCCATCGTCATCGTGCGCTATAACGGCCCCGCCGCGAACGGCATGCCTGAACTGCACAAACTGATGCCAATTTTGGGTAATATTCAAAAAGCAGGCTATAAAGTTGCGCTGGTGACCGACGGTCGTCTGTCTGGTGCATCAGGTAAGATCCCTGCCGCGATCCATGTCACGCCAGAGGCTAAACACGGCGGATTGATTGGGCTGGTGCAAGATGGTGATATGATCCGTCTTGATGCCACGACTGGCCAACTAGAGTGTCTGGCGGAGCTCACCGGGCGTGAGTTCGTCGACTTTGACAGCGAGTCCCTGCAGCAAGGCTGGGGCCGCGACTTCTTTAAAGTGATGCGCAACAGCGTTTCAAGCGCCGAATGCGGTGCCACGATCTTAAACTGAGGAAAGAATAATGAACTGGACTATCGATCCTAAAGACGTTTTTGCCGCATCGCCGGTTGTCCCTGTGATGGTGATTGAAAAACTGGAAGATGCCATTCCGATGGCAGAAGCATTGCTGGCTGGCGGGATCTCTGTCTTTGAAATCACCCTGCGTACTGACTGTGCGTTGGATGCCATTGCCGCTATCGCCAACGCGATGCCTGATGCAATGGTGGGTGCGGGTACGGTGCTGAACAGCGAGCAATATGATGCGGCCGTTGCTGCCGGTTCTCGCTTTGTGATCTCTCCGGGAATGACACCAGCACTACTGACTCATGCGAAAAAAGGGACTGCACCGCTGATCCCTGGCGTCGGCACCGCATCTGAAGTAATGCAGGCGCTAGAGCTTGGCTATACCCAGTTAAAATTCTTCCCTGCGGAAGCCAATGGCGGCGCCAAGGCACTGGCGGCTATCGCGGCCCCACTGCCACAGGTCCGCTTCTGCCCAACCGGTGGCATTAGCCCAGCCAATGTTGAGCAGTACACCAGCCTGAACTGCGTCGCGACAGTCGGTGGTTCATGGATGCTACCTAAAGCGGCCATTGATGCTGGCGACTGGGCGGAAGTCACCCGTCTGTCACAACAAGCCGTTGCCCTAGTGAGCTAATCACCGCCCCCATACGACCAAACCATACAGCAGGGTGGCCCATTCGCCGCCCTGTTTTTTGAGGTTATCGAGTCACCCATTGACGCCATCACGGTCATCCCTTTCCCCGCACTTCCCTCTTGCCGATCCTCGCCCCCTCACATTTACGGCACAAATGCCGCTAAGATAACCTTGATGCATAGGAAAGTAGCTGACATTCAACACGCTTAACAGTAAGGTAGCCGCGACAACAATCACAGGAAAACAGATGATGAGAGAACCGCGCAAACGCCGGCCAACATTAAAAGATATTGCAGCAAAAGTCGGTGTAACCAAGATGACGGTCAGCCGTTATTTGCGCGATCCAGAGTCCGTCGCTGAAGCAACCCGAGTCAAAATTGAATCGGTCGTGTCTGATCTGGGCTATATCCCCAGCCGTGCTCCCGATATTTTGTCTAACTCCACCAGCAAAGCGATTGGTATTCTGATCCCCTCACTGTCGAACCAAGTTTTCTCTGATCTGGTGAAAGGCATTGAATCCATCACCAAGGCAGCAGGCTACCAGACACTATTGGCACACTACGGTTACAGCCCGGAAGAAGAGGAAGAAAAAATTGCCTCGCTGCTGTCCTACCATGTCGATGGCCTGATCCTGTCAGAAAGCAGCCACACCGACAAAGCGTTGAAGATGATCCAAACCGCAGGCGTCCCCGTCGTGGAAACCATGGATCTACCGCAACACCCGATCGATATGGTGGTGGGACTCGACCACCATGCCGCCGCCTGTGCCATGGTTGAAACCATGATCGCCCGAGGAAGACGTAAAATTTTATACCTCGGTGCCCGGATGGATGTCCGTACCCGCCTCAGGATGGAAGGCTATCATCAGGCCATGATGTCACACGGCCTGACCCCGATCCCGGTGCTCACCGAAGAGCACTCCAGCTTTACCCTCGGTTGTCAGCTATTGGATCAAGCGCTCGATACCTACCCTGATACTGACGGTATTTTTTGTACCAATGATGATATCGCGGTCGGGGCCCTGCTGCGTTGTCAGCAACGCGGACTCAAGGTGCCGGACGATATTTGCATTGCCGGTTACAACGCCCTCGATATCGGCCGCTCGCTCTACCCGCCGCTGGCCAGCGTCAAAACCCCGCGTGAAGCGATCGGCGTCGAAGCCGCCAAGATGCTACTGGCCCGCCTCGCCGGTGAAACCATCCACTCTCGCACCCGTGATTTAGGCTACACCCTGATCACCGACGGCAGCTTGGGTGAGCCGTAAAATCCAATAGATCTAAAAAAGCGGTGCATTGCACCGCCTATGCTCTCAATCACCTCGCCATTAAAGTACGGTTAGTGCCACTTTCACAGCATTGGGTTCATCCGGCTGAACGATCACTGCTCCGACTTATCACAACCTAATCAAAACCTGCACTTTACCTGTCAATTCAGTCAGATAGTCACCAAAGACATGCGGTAGAATACCCGTACCCGTCATTACGGACAGAGCGTATTGCATTGCCCTAATCATTGCTGCCTACTTACATTTGGTGGCTGTGGAGATCCTCACCATGACACACTGCCGATTCATACCCAGCCATAGCCTTACAGCACACAGTCTGGACTATATCCTGCTGCCAGAAGAAGCAGCATGGACACTACAACGGATCAACACCCCTAAACAGATCCATCAATCACTCCCTAGCGGATTGAAACTGCAAATGGAGCCCTACTCCCATCGTCACATGATGGAGTATCTCAGCCACCTCCAAAGAGAGCTGGCTAGAGGCACCTGGATCGCTTTGTCTATGAGACCCAGAAAGCACGCACTGCCAGAAATCCATCTCAGACGGTATCCCTTGCTAGCGCAAACGGTGAACAGAGCCCAAAATCAACCTCGACACTACCGAAAAGCCCACTACGACATGGTGGTCAGCGACACCCCGCTGCAGAAGGAGCTTGTTTATGTGCCTGTTGAGCCAATACCTGAACACAAAATTGTGGTGGAATTTGCCGGGCAATGGCTCGGCAACTCGGCAGGGCTACGACTGAACAAAACAGACACCCAAAGTGCCTGTTCCGCCAAGCCAATAGCCGATGCAATGACTACACACCGCAGCCTTGCGACTTTTAAGGGTCTTGAACCGTGCCCGCGCAACCTTTACCTGACGGTTCCTATCAGGGGTAATATCGAGCCGCTCAAGCTACTGCTGGCAGAAGGCCTCACCCCGGTCGATAAACAGGCTGATCAGGAAGAGTGGGATCATGTTCTGGTGCCGATTCGCCCCCTTGCCTACCTGAACGGGGCGAAGGACAAAACCCAAGCCGCAGAGCTAAAGGGCGGCTACCTCTACGTATTCTGGAAAAACCAGCTTTGGCGGGAATTCAATATTACCGACAAGGGATTCTATCAGGACATTGACGTCGGTTATTACCGCTTCCGAGACAAAACTGCGCAGCGATCTGCCCAGCCAACGGTCGAATACCGTGAGGCAGAAGGCTTTCCGCTGCCGCAGTTCTGGGTGCCATATAAAATCAATGGCGAAATACAGCAGGGAGAAAAGGGGATCAAGCTCCTGTTTTCCCCCACTCAGCAACCCTATTCTCGCATCGACGCGTTAGAAGCCGACAGCAACAAGCTGAATGCCTGTGCCACCCCGCTTGATGAGCTGTCGGTATACAGCGAGAACCAAGCCTTTTCGGCTCAGGAAAATATTTCAGATATTCCAAGCGCCCAGCTGCATGCCGTTACCAGTGACGACATGCCCTGGCTAACTGACATCGGCACAGTAATACGCAGCCTAGACGATTCCAATACCGTTGCTGCCTATGTCGATGGTCACAACAACCACTTTGTCTTCAAGGTAGAAACCGGGCTAGATGATGAATTCACAGGAGCAAATCCGATACTGTTTGCCGTCATAGAAGACGCCAACAGCGAGTGGCAACAAACCATGCCGCTGGAACCAGCGACGACCGAAAACTCAGGCCATTACTCTCAGGCCATCATTTCTGGGCTGCCCAGCGACGGCATGTTTACCCTGTATGTCACCAACCCCGCCGACCCCGACAGTGCGGAAGTAGTGTTTGCCGATATCAGCCATTCAGACATTGTGAGTCCGCCTTCGGCCCTTGAACCCGCGATCGATACCGGTAACGAACCAGAGCCTGATTACGATGCTGAACAGCAAATCAGCGCACAGCAAAGGTTAATGGCGATGTGGCAGAACGAAGTGCTGTCCATTTAATACATCGAACAATCACCGCAAATAACAGCAAATAACGAGCAGATAATACAGTGAACAGAAAAACAAAAATTCTTTTGGTCGGTGCGGCCATCGGCGGCGGCTTAGCGGCCGGAGGGGTCTACCTGTCAAACAACACCCCCTATGATGATGTGTATATGAACCGTCTGGATCTTATCACCCTCGCTCGAGAGATTTACGGCATCAAACACACGCCTACCTGGGAGATCGTTGTCGACGTCCCCGACAATCCGCCACAAGAAAAGTGGAATACCCAGCATAACATGCCGCAGCTGATAACCACTATTCAGAATCCTGACCATGGACTCTATACCATGAATATGAACGGGACCGATGTTCGGCTGCTGTTTACCGCAAAGGAAATAGGCGGAAACATTGAGAGTAAAGGCTTATCAAGGCCTTCCC
>NZ_JAKJSL010000072.1:0-15779 GCF_050336815.1 Photobacterium nomapromontoriensis | reverse complement strand
ACGTGGTACTAAGCGTGACGAAGTTGAGCGTGGTCAGGTTCTTGCTAAGCCAGGTTCAATCACTCCACACACTACTTTCACTTCAGAAATCTATGTTCTTTCTAAAGATGAAGGCGGCCGTCACACTCCTTTCTTCAAAGGTTACCGTCCACAGTTCTACTTCCGTACAACTGACGTGACTGGTACTATCGAACTGCCAGAAGGCGTTGAGATGGTAATGCCTGGTGATAACATTTCTATGACTGTTACTCTAATCGCGCCAATCGCGATGGACGAAGGTCTACGTTTTGCTATCCGTGAAGGCGGCCGTACTGTAGGTGCGGGTGTTGTTGCTACAATCGTTGAATAATATTTGACGACAAGGCACAAAAAAGGGCATCATTTGATGCCCTTTTTCTGCGCTGTTGCCTGAAGTAGTGTGTTTTTTGCTCAGGTTGGCGAGAAAAACATTTTATTGATGTGAAGTTTTGTATTTGTAATTAAAGACTTAGTGCTTTCCTTCATTATCGGCCTCGCAAATGCGGGGTTAATTTCGTCTATATTGAGACTAGTTACAGGTTGGTTGTATGAAAGCGAATGCCGAAAACCAAAGCAGCTCTAACAATATGGATGGCCTGAAATGGGTCGCCGTATTTGCTTTGCTAGCTGCCGCTGTGGTTGGTAATTACCTGTACAGTGATGTTCCTGTCGTGTTTCGTGCCGCTGCTGTTGTTGTCCTTGTGGCAGTAGCAGGTGGTATTGCTGCACTGACAGCCAAAGGTAAAACCGCGATTGCGTTTGCTCGCGAATCGCGCATGGAAGTCCGCAAGGTAGTATGGCCTACTCGTCAGGAAGCTACGCAGACAACCTTTATCGTTCTAGCAGTCACTGTAGTTATGGCGTTAGCCTTGTGGGGTATCGACGGCATTATGGTCCGTCTAGTCCGCCTAGTTACCGGTGTGTGAGGTAAGAGTTCATGAGCGAAGCTCCAAAAAAACGATGGTATGTTGTACAAGCTTTCTCTGGTTTTGAAGGCCGAGTAGCACAGTCCCTACGTGAGCATATCAAAATGCATGGCATGGAAGAGCACTTTGAAGAGGTTTTAGTACCTACTGAGGAAGTGGTTGAAATGCGTGCAGGCCAGCGCCGTAAGAGTGAACGTAAGTTCTTCCCTGGTTACGTGTTGGTTCAGATGGTGATGAACGACGAGACATGGCATCTGGTACGCAGTATCCCTCGTGTAATGGGGTTCATCGGTGGTACATCTGACCGTCCGGCTCCTATCTCTGATAAAGAGGCAGATGCGATTCTTAACCGACTTCAGCAGGCGAGTGAATCTCCGGTTCACAAAACTGTCTTTGAGCCAGGTGAAGTTGTACGTGTTACCGATGGCCCATTTGCCGACTTTAATGGTGTCGTTGAACAAGTTGATTACGACAAGAGCCGCGTGAAAGTGTCTGTATCGATCTTCGGTCGTGCTACGCCTGTCGAACTTGAATTCGGCCAGGTAGAAAAAAGCTGATTAATAAACGGTCAGCTTTTATTGTCAAGGGCGTGAAATTGGACTATAATTTCGCGCCCTTTCGTTAGACGGGGAGTCTGTTTTTTAGAAGCAGACGTTTGAACCCAAAATTAGGTATATAGCAATGGCTAAAAAAGTAGAAGCGTACATCAAGCTGCAGGTTGCAGCTGGTGCAGCAAACCCAAGTCCACCGGTTGGTCCAGCTCTTGGTCAACATGGTGTGAACATCATGGAATTCTGTAAGGCGTTCAATGCTAAAACTGATTCATTGGAGAAAGGTCTACCTACTCCAGTAGTAATCACTGTTTACAGCGACCGCTCTTTCACGTTCATTACTAAGACTCCTCCTGCTGCTGTTCTTCTTAAGAAAGCTGCTGGCGTTAAGTCTGGTTCTGGCCGTCCAAACACTGAGAAAGTTGGTACTGTTACTGACGCTCAGATCCAAGAGATCGCAGAAACTAAAGCTGCGGACATGACGGGTGCTGACATCGACGCTCTTAAGCGTTCGATTGCTGGTACTGCTCGTTCAATGGGTCTAGTGGTAGAGGGTTAAGACAATGGCAAAACTTACTAAGCGTATGCGCGTAATCCGCGACAAAGTTGATTCTTCTCGTGAGTATGATATCAACGAAGCTATTGCTCTTCTTAAAGAACTAGCTACTGCTAAATTCACAGAAAGCGTTGACGTTGCTGTTAATCTTGGCATCGATGCACGTAAATCTGACCAGAACGTACGTGGCGCAACTGTGCTACCACACGGTACTGGCCGTGACATCCGCGTTGCGGTATTCACTCAGGGTGCAAACGCTGAAGCTGCTAAAGAAGCTGGTGCTGATCTAGTGGGTATGGAAGATCTTGCTGAGCAAGTGAAGAAAGGCGAAATGAACTTCGACGTAGTTATCGCATCTCCAGATGCAATGCGCGTTGTTGGTCAGCTAGGTACCATTCTTGGTCCTCGCGGTCTTATGCCAAACCCTAAAGTTGGTACTGTGACTCCTAACGTTGCTGAAGCAGTTAAGAATGCTAAAGCGGGTCAGGTTCGTTACCGTAACGACAAAAACGGCATCATCCACACTACTATCGGTAAAGTGGACTTCGATGCTGCTCAACTAAAAGAGAACCTAGAGTCTCTTCTAGTTGCACTGAAGAAAGCGAAGCCTTCTTCAGCGAAAGGTACTTTCGTTAAGAAAGTAAGCATCTCTACCACTATGGGTGCAGGTGTAGCGCTAGACCAGAATACTCTGGACGCTAACGCAAACTAATTTGCAGAAGCGTCAGATTAGTGTATAATCTGGCGTTTCCGAATTCATGGCTGAGGTCACAACGTAAGTTGTGACCTCCGTCAAAGACCGTAGGCGTCGAAATCTTCGGATTTCAGACTTAATATCACCTACGTAGACGGTGCCAGAACATGATTGATGTAAGTCTTTCTTGGATCTGCGCCGTAAAAGCTCTCCTGTCATACTGGCAGTGAGTGGTGTAAATACTGGGGTAACCCAGAAAATCCAGGAGCAAATCCAATGGCTTTAAATCTTCAAGACAAAAAAGCAATTGTTGCTGAAGTCAACGAAGCTGCCAATGGTGCCCTGTCTGCAGTTGTTGCTGACTCTCGTGGCGTTGCTGTGGGTGCGATGACTTCTCTGCGTAAACTTGCTCGTGAAAACGGCGTTTACCTGAAAGTTGTTCGTAACACTCTAGCACGTCGTGCTGTTGAAGGTACTGATTTCGAATGTCTTACTGAGACTTTCGTAGGTCCTTCACTGATTGGTTTCTCTAATGAGCACCCAGGTGCTGCAGCGCGTCTTTTCAAAGACTTCGCTAAAGAGAACAAAAATTTCGAGATCAAAGCTGCTGCATTCGAAGGCGCTGTTGCTAACGTTGATGTACTAGCAACTCTACCAACATACGACGAAGCGATTGCACGCCTAATGATGTGCATGAAAGAAGCGTCTGCTGGTAAGTTGGTTCGTACTATCGCAGCTGTACGTGATCAGAAAGAAGAAGCTGCTGCTTAATTGCAGTGCTTTATCTGATTACTATTTAAACTATTTGTTGATTTTTAAAGAGAATTGTTATGTCTATCACTAACGAGCAAATCCTAGACGCAGTTGCAGAAATGTCTGTAATGCAAGTTGTTGAGCTAATCGAAGCAATGGAAGAGAAATTCGGTGTTTCTGCTGCAGCTGCAGTAGTAGCAGGCGGCGCAGCAGCAGAAGCTGCTGAAGAGCAAACTGAATTCGACGTAATCCTAACAGCTGCTGGCGCTAACAAAGTACAGGTTATCAAAGCTGTACGTGGCGCAACTGGCCTAGGTCTTAAAGAAGCTAAAGCTGTAGTTGACAACGCTCCTTCTGCTCTTAAAGAAGGCGTTGACAAAGCAGAAGCTGAAGCTCTTAAAGCTCAGCTAGAAGAAGCTGGTGCTTCTGTTGAAATTAAGTAATAATTACTTAGTTTCTTAGCCTTAATTGGCTAATGGCTGGTGGCAAAAATGCCACCGGCCTTTTTGCGCTGTAGGGTATTGGTGTTTTCACATTGTTTTCCAACCGTTATCCAAGCAAAAGCAGTTCTGGATCCCAGACTGTTCCACAATAAACAGTGTTACTAGTCACTGCTCCTCGTTTTGAGCAGTTTGGATCACTTATCAGCGATCTGAGGAACCTATGGTTTACTCTTATACCGAGAAAAAGCGTATCCGTAAGGATTTTGGTAAGCGTCCACAAGTGTTGGACATACCATACTTGCTGTCGATCCAGCTTGAGTCTTTTAAAAAATTCATCGAGCAGGATCCTGAAGGGCACTACGGTCTTGAAGCTGCCTTCCGTTCTGTTTTTCCGATTCAGAGCTATAACGGCAATTCCGAGCTGCAATACGTTAGCTATCGTCTCGGTGAGCCGGTCTTCGATGTTAAAGAATGTCAGATTCGTGGCGTAACTTATTCTGCGCCTCTTCGCGTGAAGCTACGTCTTGTCATGTATGATAAAGACGCACCAGCTGGCACCGTAAAAGACATTAAAGAACAAGAAGTTTACATGGGCGAAATTCCGCTCATGACAGATAACGGTACATTCGTTATTAACGGTACCGAGAGGGTTATCGTATCCCAGCTACACCGTAGCCCGGGTGTCTTCTTTGACAGCGATAAGGGTAAAACCCACTCCTCAGGTAAAGTGCTTTATAACGCACGCGTAATCCCTTACCGTGGTTCATGGTTGGATTTCGAATTTGATCCTAAGGACAGCGTTTTTGTCCGTATCGACCGTCGTCGTAAGCTACCGGCTTCTATTATCTTACGTGCATTAGGTTACACCTCTGAGCAGATTCTTGACATGTTCTTCGAAAAAGTAAACTTCGAAGTACAAGGCAAGTCTTTGGTTATGGAACTTGTGCCTGATCGTCTACGTGGTGAAACTGCAAGCTTCGACATTGAAGCGAACGGTACCGTATACGTAGAACAAGGCCGTCGTATCACAGCTCGCCATATTCGTCAGCTGTCAAAAGACGGTGTTGATCACATTGAAGTCCCTGTTGAATACATCGTGGGTAAGATTTCGGCACGTGATTACGTGAACGAAGATACTGGCGAATTGATTGCAGCAGCGAACCAAGAATTGAGCCTAGAGACATTGGCTATGCTTTCTCAAGCAGGCTATAAGTCACTAGAAGTTCTGTTCACTAATGATCTGGATTTTGGTCCGTACATGTCAGACACCCTACGTGTTGACAGTACAACTGACCGCCTGAGTGCGCTAGTTGAAATCTACCGCATGATGCGCCCTGGTGAGCCGCCAACACGTGAAGCAGCAGAGCAGCTTTTTGAAAGCTTGTTCTTCTCTGAAGATCGTTATGATCTTTCCGCTGTGGGCCGTATGAAGTTCAACAGCTCTTTGGGCCGTGAAGAAACTACGGGTGCTGGTATCCTTGACCATGCTGATATCATCGACGTAATGCGTCGTCTAATCGATATCCGTAATGGTAAAGGTGAAGTGGACGATATCGACCACCTAGGCAACCGTCGTATCCGTTCTGTTGGTGAAATGGCAGAAAACCAATTCCGTGTTGGTCTTGTGCGTGTTGAGCGTGCTGTGAAAGAGCGTCTAAGCCTAGGCGATCTTGATGCAGTTATGCCTCAGGATTTGATCAACGCTAAGCCTATTTCTGCGGCAGTAAAAGAGTTCTTTGGCTCTTCTCAGCTGTCTCAGTTTATGGATCAGAACAACCCGCTGTCAGAAGTTACTCACAAACGTCGTATCTCGGCGCTTGGTCCAGGTGGTCTGACTCGTGAGCGTGCTGGCTTTGAAGTTCGAGACGTACACGCGACCCACTACGGTCGTCTATGTCCTATCGAAACGCCAGAAGGTCCAAACATCGGTTTGATCAACTCACTGTCAGCATTTGCGCAGTGTAACCCTTACGGCTTCTTGGAAACTCCATACCGTAAAGTTATCGATGGTAAGGTAACCGAAGAAATCGACTACCTATCAGCTATCGAAGAAGGTCATTATGTTATTGCACAGGCAAACGCCGTGCTTAACGAAGACGGTTCATTTGCTGACGAACTGATCACTGCTCGTCAGAAAGGTGAATCAGGTCTGCACCCACGCGACCATGTTCAATACATGGACGTTGCAACCAATCAGGTTGTATCGGTGGCAGCCTCACTGATCCCGTTCCTTGAACACGATGATGCTAACCGTGCCCTTATGGGTGCGAACATGCAACGTCAGGCTGTTCCAACTATCCGTGCTGATAAGCCGCTAGTAGGTACAGGTATCGAGCGTAACGTAGCCGTTGACTCCGGTGTAACAGCCGTAGCGAAACGTGGCGGTATGGTTCAGTCTGTAGATGCATCTCGTATCGTTATCAAAGTTAACGAAGACGAGTTAGTACCGGGTGAAGCTGGTATCGATATCTACAACCTGACTAAGTACACCCGTTCTAACCAGAACACTTGTATCAACCAGCGTCCAACTGTGATGCCGGGTGAACCTGTTGCTCGTGGTGATGTACTTGCTGATGGTCCTTCAACCGACCTCGGTGAGCTAGCCCTTGGCCAGAACATGCGTATCGCGTTCATGCCTTGGAACGGTTACAACTTCGAAGACTCCATCTTGGTTTCTGAGCGTGTTGTACAGGAAGATCGCCTGACAACAATCCACATTCAAGAGCTATCTTGTGTGGCGCGTGACACTAAGCTCGGTTCAGAAGAGATCACAGCGGATATCCCTAACGTGGGTGAAGCTGCACTGTCTAAGCTGGATGAGTCAGGTATCGTTTACATCGGTGCTGAAGTTAAGGGTGGCGACATCCTAGTTGGTAAGGTGACACCTAAGGGTGAAACTCAGCTGACTCCTGAAGAGAAGCTACTACGTGCTATCTTCGGTGAAAAAGCGTCTGACGTGAAAGACTCTTCACTACGTGTACCAAACTCTGTGTCTGGTACGATCATCGACGTTCAGGTATTTACCCGCGATGGCGTAGAAAAAGACAAGCGTGCGCTTGAAATTGAAGAGATGCAGCTGAAAGAAGCGAAGAAAGATATCACAGAAGAATTCCAGATCCTTGAGGGTGGTCTTCTTGCTCGTGTTCGTACGCTTCTACTTGCAGCTGGTTACAGCGAAGACAAGCTGCTTTCAATGGATCGCGAAAAGCTATTCGCACAGACGTTGGATGACGAAGGTCAGCAGAATCTACTTGAGCAGCTTGCTGAGCAGTATGACGAGCTGAAAGCTGAGTTCGATAAGAAGTTTGAAACCAAGCGTCGTAAGATCACTCAGGGTGATGACCTAGCGCCAGGCGTACTTAAGATTGTTAAAGTATACCTAGCGGTTAAGCGTCGTATCCAGCCTGGTGATAAGATGGCAGGTCGTCACGGTAACAAGGGTGTTATCTCTAAGATCAACCCTGTTGAAGACATGCCATACGATGAAAAAGGTCAGACAGTTGATATCGTACTGAACCCACTGGGTGTACCGTCTCGTATGAACATCGGTCAGATCCTGGAGACTCACTTGGGTCTTGCAGCGAAAGGTATCGGTGACAAACTTAACGAGATGCTAAAAGAGCAGCAGGAACTGCATCAGTTCCGTAACTTCCTGCAGAAAGTCTACGATCTTGGTGATACTCGCCAGAATGTTGATATTGCAGAGCTAAGTGATGCTGAAGTACGCACTCTGGTTCAGAACCTGCGTAAAGGTCTACCAATCGCGACACCTGTCTTTGACGGTGCGCCAGAGTCTTCTATCAAGGAGCTTCTGAAGTTGGGTGATCTGCCAGAATCTGGTCAGCTGACATTGTTTGACGGTCGCACCGGTGAGAAGTTTGAGCGTCCTGTAACCGTTGGTTACATGTACATGCTGAAACTGAACCACTTGGTTGATGACAAGATGCATGCCCGTTCTACCGGTTCTTATAGCCTTGTTACTCAGCAGCCGCTGGGTGGTAAAGCGCAGTTCGGTGGTCAGCGTTTCGGTGAGATGGAAGTGTGGGCACTAGAAGCATACGGTGCAGCATACACCCTACAGGAAATGCTAACTGTTAAGTCGGATGACGTTAACGGCCGTACGAAGATGTATAAGAACATCGTCGATGGCGACCATCGTATGGAACCTGGTATGCCGGAATCATTCAACGTATTGTTGAAAGAAATCCGCTCGTTGGGTATCAACATCGAGCTGGAAGACGAATAAGTCTAGGTTCATACCACGATTTATTAGTTACTCCGGTATAAATATGAAGGCGCCAGTAGACTGGCGCCTTTATGGGTCAACTCCTCACAGGAGCCGAATGTGAAAGACTTACTTAAGTTTCTGAAAGCACAGCATAAGACTGAAGAATTTGATGCTATCAAAATCGGTCTTGCGTCACCTGACATGATCCGTTCATGGTCTTTTGGTGAAGTGAAAAAGCCAGAAACCATTAACTACCGTACCTTCAAGCCTGAGCGTGACGGCCTTTTCTGTGCACGTATCTTTGGCCCGGTAAAAGACTACGAGTGTCTTTGTGGCAAATATAAGCGCCTGAAGCACCGTGGTGTAATTTGTGAAAAATGTGGTGTTGAAGTTACTCAGACCAAAGTACGCCGTGAGCGTATGGGTCACATCGAGTTAGCTTCTCCAGTTGCCCACATCTGGTTCCTAAAGTCACTACCGTCTCGTATCGGTCTGTTGATGGATATGCCACTACGTGATATCGAACGTGTACTTTACTTCGAATCTTACGTTGTTATCGAACCAGGTATGACCAACCTTGAGCGTAGCCAGCTGCTTTCTGAAGAGCAGTACTTGGATGCACTTGAAGAGTGGGGCGACGAGTTCGACGCGAAGATGGGTGCTGAAGCTGTTCAAGCATTGCTTGGCAACATGGACCTGAACGCAGAAATCGAACTAATGCGCGAAGAGTTGGAAGAAACTAACTCTGAAACCAAGCGTAAGAAACTGACCAAGCGTTTGAAGCTTGTAGAAGCATTCTTGCAGTCAGGTAACAACCCTGAGTGGATGATCCTGTCTGTTCTGCCAGTACTACCGCCGGATCTACGTCCGTTGGTACCACTAGACGGCGGCCGTTTCGCGACTTCAGATTTGAACGATCTGTACCGTCGTGTTATCAACCGTAATAACCGTCTGAAGCGTCTACTGGATCTAGCAGCTCCTGATATTATCGTACGTAACGAAAAGCGTATGCTTCAGGAATCTGTTGATGCATTGCTTGATAACGGTCGTCGTGGCCGCGCTATTACGGGCTCTAACAAGCGTCCTCTGAAATCTTTGGCTGATATGATCAAAGGTAAGCAGGGTCGTTTCCGTCAGAACCTTCTTGGTAAGCGTGTAGACTACTCAGGTCGTTCTGTTATCACCGTAGGTCCTTACCTGCGTCTGCATCAGTGTGGTCTTCCTAAGAAGATGGCACTTGAGCTATTTAAGCCATTCATCTATGGCAAGCTAGAAACTCGTGGCCTGGCGACGACAATCAAAGCTGCTAAGAAAATGGTAGAGCGCGAAGAAGCGGTTGTTTGGGATATCCTAGACGAAGTGATTCGTGAACACCCAGTAATGCTTAACCGTGCACCAACATTGCACCGTCTAGGTATTCAGGCATTTGAACCAGTACTGATCGAAGGTAAAGCGATTCAGCTTCACCCACTAGTGTGTGCGGCATACAACGCCGACTTCGATGGTGACCAGATGGCGGTACACGTACCTCTAACTCTGGAAGCACAGCTTGAAGCTCGTGCACTGATGATGTCAACCAACAACATCCTATCGCCAGCGTCTGGTGATCCGATCATCGTACCTTCTCAGGACGTTGTATTGGGTCTTTACTACATGACGCGTGATCGTATCAACGCGAAGGGTGAAGGCATGTATCTAGCAGGCTCTGCGGAAGCTGAAAAAGCTTACCTAACAGGCAATGCTGAGCTACATACCCGTGTTAAAGTGCGTATCACTGAGTTCGTGAAAGACGAGCAGGGTAACCTGGTTGAAAATACACAGCTTGTTGACACCACTGTTGGTCGTGCAATGCTATGGAAGATCGTACCTAAAGGTCTGCCATTCAGCCTAGTTAACACTGAAGCGCTGGGTAAAAAGCAAATTTCTAAGCTACTGAACACGTGTTACCGTGAATTGGGCATGAAAGAGACAGTCGTCTTTGCTGACCAAATCATGTACACAGGTTTTGCTTATGCAGCACTATCAGGTGTGTCTGTTGGTATCGACGATATGGTCATCCCAGAGGCAAAATACACCAAGATTGCAGAAGCCGAAGCAGAAGTTGCAGAGATTCAAGAGCAGTTCCAGTCAGGTCTTGTAACTGCTGGCGAACGTTATAACAAAGTTATCGATATCTGGGCGACAGCGAACGAACAAGTTGCTAAAGCGATGATGGATAACCTGTCTTTCGACACCGTTATTAACCGTGATGGCGAAGAAGAGCAGCAGAAATCGTTCAACAGCGTATACATGATGGCCGACTCTGGTGCGCGTGGTTCTGCCGCTCAGATCCGTCAGCTTGCGGGTATGCGTGGTCTGATGGCTAAGCCGGATGGCTCAATCATCGAAACACCGATCACGGCAAACTTCCGTGAAGGTCTGAACGTACTTCAGTACTTTATCTCAACGCACGGTGCTCGTAAGGGTCTTGCGGATACGGCATTGAAGACGGCGAACTCTGGTTACCTAACGCGTCGTCTAGTAGACGTTGCACAGGATGTGGTTATCACCACTGATGACTGTGGTACGCACGCTGGCATGACCATGATGCCGTTGATTGAAGGTGGTGATGTTAAAGAACCACTACGTGATCGCGTTCTTGGTCGTGTGGTTGCTGAAGATGTAATGAAGCCTGGTACTGAAGAAGTGCTTGCGCCTCGTAATACCCTTCTTGATGAGAAGTGGTGTGACATCCTTGAAGCAAACTCTGTTGACCTTGTTAAAGTACGTTCTGTAGTAACGTGTGAAAACGACTTCGGTTGCTGTAAGTTCTGTTACGGTCGTGACCTTGCTCGTGGTCACCTAGTGAACCAAGGTGAAGCGGTTGGTGTTGTTGCAGCACAGTCAATCGGTGAACCGGGTACACAGCTGACAATGCGTACGTTCCACATCGGTGGTGCAGCATCTGCAGCCGCTGCGGAAAACAGCATTCAGGTTAAGAACAACGGTTCTGTGAAACTGCAGAATGCTAAGTTCGTAATTAACAACGACGGCAAGCTAGTTATCACGTCTCGTGCGTCTGAAATGACCATCATTGATGAGTTAGGTCGTACGAAAGAGAACTACAAACTGCCATACGGTTCTCACCTAACTAAGGGTGACGGTCAGGATGTTGCAGCTGGCGAAGTTATCGCTAACTGGGATCCGCACACAATGCCGATCATCACTGAAGTGGGCGGTCGTATCCAGTTTGTTGACCTGATTGATGGTGTAACTGTTTCTCGTCAAACTGATGAGCTAACAGGCCTGTCTATGATCACTGTACTTGACGCTGCAGAGCGAACTGGTGCAGGTAAAGACATGCGTCCAACCGTTAAGCTGGTTGACGAAAAGGGTCATGATGTAATGATCGCTGGTACCGAAATCCCAGCTCAGTACTTCCTACCTGGTAAAGCAATTATCCAGCTAGAAGACGGTGCAATGGTTGGTATCGGTGATACGCTTGCGCGTATTCCTCAGGCATCCAAAGGTACTAAAGATATTACCGGTGGTCTGCCACGCGTAGCTGACTTGTTCGAAGCGCGTAAGCCGAAAGAGCCTGCAATCCTTGCTGAAGTCACAGGTACTGTATCGTTCGGTAAAGAGACCAAAGGTAAGCGTCGTCTTATCATCACGCCTGCAGAAGGCAACGTATACGAAGAAATGGTTCCTAAGTGGCGCCAGTTGAACGTATTCGAAGGTGATAAGGTTGAGAAAGGTGATGTTATCGCTGACGGTCCAGAAGCTCCGCACGATATCTTGCGTCTACGTGGTGTTCACGCAGTGGCAGATTATATCGTGAACGAAGTTCAGGAAGTTTACCGTCTCCAGGGCGTTAAGATTAACGATAAGCACATTGAAACGATTATTCGTCAAATGCTGCGTAAAGTTACTATTACGGTTGCTGGTGATTCAGACTTCCTACCAGGCGAGCAGGTTGAGTACTCTCGTGTGACTATCGCTAACCGTAAGCTTGAAGCTGACGGTAAGTTGATTGCTTCTTACGAGCGCGATCTTCTTGGTATTACTAAGGCATCGCTAGCAACTGAATCGTTCATCTCAGCGGCATCGTTCCAGGAAACGACGCGCGTACTAACTGAAGCTGCGGTTTCTGGTAAGCGTGACGAACTGCGCGGTCTGAAAGAGAACGTAATCGTTGGTCGTCTGATCCCTGCTGGTACTGGTTTTGCGTACCATCAGAACCGTCAGCGTCAGCGTGATGCAGAGCTAGAGCCTATTGCTCCTCAGGTAGATGCAGAGCAAGCATCGCAAGATCTTGCCGCACTACTGAATGCAGGTCTAAACGACGACTAAGTATTAGTTATCGGCTTTGATTTGAAAAGGGTACCTTCGGGTACCCTTTTTTATTATCTGCGATTAATTACCGTGAAATGATAATGACTGTGCTTGCCATGTTTGGGCATTGATGAGATTCGGTTGAGGGCGTATAACAGATATCAAAAACTGACGAGCCCAATTGTGATAATTGGGCAAGGAAATAAAAATGGTCAGATTGGATTTAGGCGCCGGGCGGGCAGGCCAAGCTTTCGCTGATCAATGCAATTAAGCGGTCTTCAAGAGCGAAGCGTATCTCAATCAGCTCACCAATGCCTGATAAATCACTATCGAAATCAGGTAGTTCATCATCTGCAGTGATCTCTGTGTACTTCTCGGTAAAATTGAGGAGTGGATCGGTGGTTTGGGTGATTTGCATATAGAGTTGGGAAATATCTTCGGTTGGTGAATAGCCCGTGGCATTCCATCGTTCCATGACCATATCGTAGATTTTGAAGTGGCCTTCAGAAATATAATCAACCAGTTGTTGGCTGAAAAGTTGAAGCTGGGAGGTTGTAGGAAGCTGGCGATCATTGGATTTGAACGGCGGAAGGCCGGCTAATTTGCAGTAGTCGATTAGCAGTTGCTGCCTCGACATCAGCCAGTGATCAATCACGTCGCTGGTGCCACCCCATTGCTTTTGTACTTGCTCGAATTTACTTAGCATGACCATGCCCTCATGATCTACAGTACCGAGACAGGGTACTGGAAACGATACCTGTCAATCTCTTAGAAAAGAGAACCTTGGATTACGGATTCACTTCCGTATTATGTTTAGATTGCCAGTAAAAACGATACCCTGCAAGGATGGATGTGACATTGATGTTAAATAAACAAGAATTAGCGTATTGGTGCATCGTTAAAGAACGGTGTTTATACCTTGAAAATCAAATACTTCCTTTTAAACGCACGAGCGATCTCAATTTTGATACGGAAGGAGCTCGTCTGATCGGCCGTTATCGTGAATTTCCTGTGTATTGGCTAGAAGCCCCTCTCGAGACCAGTGGCGTGGATTTTTATAGTCAGAGAGAATTACTTTCTGTTGAGGCGGAACTGTTCCAGCTCGCGGGACGTGCAACCCAGTTGTCCCACATGTTGCACACTCAACGCTATTGTTCTCACTGCGGTGCAGTGTGCCAGTATAGTGACGACGAAATCGCCATGGTGTGTACGAGCTGCCAGACACCACATTATCCCCGAGTGTCTCCCTGTGTGATCGTGGCCGTGCGTAAGGATAATAAAATACTCCTAGCTCAGCATCCTCGACATAAAACCGGAATGTACACGGTGATCGCCGGATTTGTGGAAGCTGGTGAAACATTGGAACAATGTGTTGCTCGGGAAATAAAAGAAGAGACAGGAATAGAGGTCGATAATATCCGCTATTTTGGCAGTCAGCCATGGGCATTTCCATCAAACTTAATGATGGGATTTCTAGCTGATTATGCCAGTGGTGACTTGAAGCCGGATTATACTGAGTTGACCGATGCAATCTGGGCGACAAGGGATACGTTACCAGAGGTTGCGCCGGAGGGAACTATTGCACGATCTTTGATTGATCATACATTGATCCTGATGGCAGAAAAATAGCATAAAGAATAAAAAAACCCTCCGTAAGGAGGGATAAGGTGCAGTTATTTTGCCTTCTACAAGCAAAGTCATTGTTATTATTGCTAGCGCGCAGTTTTTGTATCACGAGAAGGATCCTGACCGCAATTATGCTGGCCTGATTGTTACCATAAACATGATCCGGTTAACAAATGGCCTGTTTTGTTGGTGGTTTAGGGTGATACAATACTAGATAGAATAAAACCATGGAGTTCCTGATGAGCGAATTAAAGAATGACCGTTACCTACGTGCCCTGCTGAAGCAGTCGGTTGATTGCACCCCAGTATGGATGATGCGCCAGGCTGGCCGTTATTTGCCTGAGTACCGTGCAACACGTAGTGTCGCGGGAGACTTCATGTCGCTGTGCAAAAATGCTGAATTGGCCAGTGAGGTGACCTTACAGCCGCTGCGTCGTTTCCCTTTGGATGCAGCGATCCTGTTTTCGGATATCCTGACTATCCCTGATGCAATGGGACTGGGTTTGTATTTTGAAGCGGGAGAAGGACCAAAATTTGAACGTCCGATCACCTGTAAAGCCGATGTTGATAAAATTGGTCTGCCGGATCCTGAAGGCGAGCTGCAGTATGTCATGAATGCAGTGCGTCAGATCCGTAAAGATCTCCAAGGCGAAGTGCCATTAATTGGCTTCTCAGGTAGCCCATGGACACTGGCGACATATATGGTGGAAGGTGGCAGCTCAAAGGCCTTCACTAAGATCAAAAAGATGATGTATGCCGAGCCACAGACACTGCATTTGCTGTTGGATAAGCTGGCAGACAGCGTGACTGAGTATTTGAATGCTCAGATTAAAGCTGGTGCTCAGTCTGTTATGGTATTTGATACTTGGGGTGGTGTGCTGACACCTCGAGATTACAACGAGTTCTCCCTGCGTTACATGCACAAGATCGTTGATGGCTTGATCCGTGAAAACGAAGGTCGTCGTGTACCCGTTACCCTGTTCACTAAAAATGGCGGCATGTGGCTAGAGCAAATAGCTGCAACAGGTTGTGATGCTGTGGGTTTGGATTGGACCATCAATATCGCCGATGCGAAAGCTCGTATTGGTGACAAAGTTGCTTTGCAAGGCAATATGGATCCATCCATGCTGTACGCTCAGCCTGAACGTATTCGCCAAGAAGTCGCCACCATCCTAGATGAATTCGGTGACGCGGGTACCGGTCACGTATTCAATTTGGGTCACGGTATTCACCTCGACGTGCCGCCAGAAAATGCTGGCGTGTTTGTGGATGCGGTGCACGAGTTGTCTAAGCCATACCACAAATAACTGTTTTTAGGGACGAGTATCAAGGTACGAGTTGCTAGGAAGAGCGGCCTTAGGAACGAGTATTAAGGTACGAGTCTTGAGGAAGAGCGAAGATATAAAGATTAGAACCCATGCCGTTTTCGGTGTGGGTTTTTGTTTGCCCAGCGAAGCTGGCAAACCCGTCAGGTTGCAAGAAACCTGAATCACCCCGACTGAGGGGAAGATAATCCGAATCGCAAGGGCGTTGCTGGCCAACGGCAGGGTCTGAAGGAAGCGATAGGAAGTTAACAGTACACAACGAAAGTGAACCTGATTCGGCAGTCTAGGTGGGTAAGCGTGCAAAATAGCGCAAAGCCCCATACTCAGTCAGACCTATGCTGTGCT
>NZ_JAKJSL010000071.1:0-17581 GCF_050336815.1 Photobacterium nomapromontoriensis | reverse complement strand
GACGTTAGTGATGCTTGATGTCGGCAGCGATTGCACTGATACAAGTCACGTGATTTTAACTGGCAATACTTATCGTGATGGCAATTAGGGCACTTGAACGCAGTAGGCCATCGCATATCAAACAAGTGCTTTTGGCACTGTTCTTCAGTACCATACAGCTTGATAAAGCGATGAATAGAAATACTTTTCTGAAATTGAACCATATTCTTAGGCATGATCTAATCCTCAAGTTTTCTTTAACTCAAAGTATAGCTCAGCTGGCTGATTAATGATGGTAATCAGGTAGTCTCATGACCAAGCCTTTTTAAATACCTGACCCCCTGTGTTAGCCGATTAACTCAACAAGCTGAGTAATCATTGTCGTGTGTTCACCCTCGGTATACCTTGCATCTCGCGGATTAAACCAGACGGCATGCAATCCAGCCTCCTGCGCGGCAATAACATCTTTGACTAATGAGTCCCCTACCATAGTGATTTCAGTAGGAGGAATACCAAGCTGAGTGACAATTCGCTGATAAAACGCCGCACTGCCTTTTGCAAGCCCAATATTGGCTCGACAAAAATAGCCGGATATAAAACAAGCCAGTCCTACTCGCTCAAACGCTCGCTTAATATCTTGTTCACTAGAATCGTCAGCACCAGTCGCAACATAAAGAACATAACCTTGTTGAGCTAACGCCGCTAATGTTTCTTTCGCGCCATCTACCGCCTCAACTGTATGCCAGTTGCACATTTTTCCTTGTACATCAGGAAAATCAACCATCAGGGTATCCCCCCAATCGAACAGATAAACCATTCCCATTTTTTCCTCCTTGAATGACGACCACAATTTCAGGCTTTATTACCCATATCATTAAATTCATGGGATACACAGAAGTCGGAAGCATTAACACAAAATAATCGCCCTTGTAAGCTACAAATGCACACTTAATGCATAAAACAAAACCCAGATCACACACCAAAGGCTAAAATACACATTATGATACAATTTAAATGCAAATAGCGATTCGCATCACAAAACGCATTCCTTATAGGGATTATTGTTAGCGCAAATGAGAGCGCTCTCATGAGCAATTTTAAAATGTAAGGAATTGATATGAAAAAGATTTTGCTTTGCTGTGCTGCTGGAATGTCAACTAGTATGCTGGTTAAAAAAATGCAAGCCTCTGCTGAAGAACGCGCACTAGAAACCGTTATCAACGCCATCTCAATCGCCGATATTGAAGAACATTTACCGCAATATGATGTGGTATTACTTGGCCCTCAAGTGAAATATGAACTCGCAAGAATTACTGAATTAGCCTCGCCACTGAATAAACCTGTCGATGTTATTAACATGATGGATTACGGCACCATGCGAGGCGATAAAGTACTTGATAGTGCTTTAGCTTTGATTGGCTAATTACCCTCTCCATTAATTAACTTCATAATTTTATTGTTAATACGAGCACTGAATCTCCAGTGCTTGTAGAACTCATTATAGATAGGAGGTCACCATGGGCCTTTATAATTCAATGATGAATATTGTTGAAAATAAAATCGCACCCATTGCTGCAAAAATAGGTGGGCAACGACATATCATCGCTATTCGTGATGGTTTTATCTCAGCAATGCCATTTTTAATTATCGGCAGTATTATGCTGATTGTGGCTAACCCACCATTTGATGCAGATACCCAATCTTCCTTCGGCCAGTGGTGGTTACATTTTGCCAAAAGCAATTGGGACACCATCACCATGCCTTATTTCATGACAATGGGCCTGATGGGGGTATTTGTCAGTTTAGGTACGGCATATAGCTTAGCAAAAGCGTATAAATTAGATGGACTTACCGCAGCCATGCTCTCGCTGATGGCATTTTTACTCGCTGCTGCACCACAATTCCAAAATAAGATGTCGATGGACTTTCTTGGTGGTGAGGGTGTGTTCACAGCGATTATCTGTGCGTTATGGTCGGTCGAGCTTATCCATTTTTTAAAGAAATACAACATCACCATCAAAATGCCAGAGCAAGTACCCCCCGCTATTGCTCGCTCGTTTGAACTGCTGTACCCGGTGGTTGGCATTATGATCACGGTCTATCCGGTGAGCTTATTACTGCAAAGCCAATATGATTTATTATTGCCAGCAGCAATCATGCAAGTATTCCAGCCCTTAGTTGCTCTTGGCGATACACTACCAGCTATATTAATTGCGCTGCTCATTGCTAACTTATTATGGTTCGCGGGTATCCACGGCGACAATATTGTTACTGGATTACTTAACCCTATTTTTATGGCAAACCTTGCCGCTAACGCATCATTAATGTCTAACGGCATGGATACAACGCAAATACTGACGGCGCCTTACTGGTCATTCTATATTTGTGTCGGTGGCTCAGGTTCAACCTTAGTGTTAGCGTTCCTCTATCTACGTAGTCGTTCTATTCACTTACGCACTATCGGTAAATTGAGTGTAGTACCTGCCATATTCAACATTAACGAACCGCTTATCTTCGGCTCGCCGGTAGTAATGAATCCACTACTCTTCTTCCCACTGATTATCGTACCAATGGTAAACGCAACACTTGCCTATTTCGCTCTGCATTTAAACCTGGTTCAGAAAATGATCGCGATGGCACCATGGACAACTCCCGCCCCTATCGGCGCAATGATTTCAGCCGCCTGGGACTACCGTGCCTTTGTATTAGTCGTACTGCTGATGATCATCGATACCATTATTTGGTACCCATTCTTCAAAGCCTACGAGAAACAGCTCGTCGAGCAAGAAATGGAGTCAGAATCTGTCACACCGACTGCCGTCACTGCCTAATTATTTAATTGTTATTTAAGGAAAACATCATGGATATCGAACAAACCATCATGGAGTTATTAGTCGCAGCAGGTAATGCTCGCAGTACTTCTTTAATGGCAATTCAAGCAGCAAGAAAACATGATTTTGAGCAAGCACAAGCCCTAATAGAAGAGGCAAAAGCCGCCATTAACCAAGCACACAAAGTGCAAACCGCTCTAATTGGTATGGATGAAGGTGAAGGAAAACTACAGGTAACCTTGATTGTCGTCCATGCGCAAGATCATCTAATGAATGCCATGGTCATCCAAGACTTAGCGCAAGACTTAATTGAATTATACCGCCGTACATCAGATTTATAAGGAATAGCACAATGAACACCGCAAAAATTGCCATTATTGGTGGCGGCAGCAGTTACACACCTGAATTGATTGAAGGTATTATTCAACGTTGGAAGCTGATCCCATTACATGAAATTGCGTTAGTTGACGTTGAAAAAGGCCATAACAAAGTTGAAATTATTGCCGGATTAACCCGTCGCATGCTAGAGCATAACGGCTTATCCGATGTTATCGTCAGTGTACACTTTACACCTGATGAAGCCATTAAAGGCGCTGATTATGTATTAACCCAATTCCGTGTTGGCCAACTACCAGCACGGGCTGCCGATGAACGCCTAGGACTTAAATACGGATTATTAGGCCAGGAAACCACTGGCGTCGGCGGCTTTGCGAAAGCACTTCGCACAATTCCAGTGATGCTTGATATTGCTAAAAAAGTGGAAGAACTTGCCCCTAACGCCTGGATCATTAACTTTACCAATCCAGCCGGTATTGTCACTGAAGCGGTCTCTCGCTACAGCAACGCAAAAATCATCGGCCTCTGTAATGTCCCAGTGACGATGCACCATATGATTGCGACCATGCTTAACGCTGATTACAACGATATTCAGCTGCGCTTTGCCGGTCTTAACCATATGGTATGGGCACACGAAGTGATGCTGAAAGGCGAAAACGTCACGGATAAAGTCATTGAGATGCTATGCGATGGCGCGGCACTCACCATGAACAATATCAAAGAAGAGCCATGGTCTCCGGAGTTCTTGCGTGCTTTAGGGGCGATTCCATGCCCTTACCATCGCTATTTCTATCAAACACAAACCATGCTAAAAGATGAGATCAAACAAGCAGCGAACGAAGGCACTCGTGCTGAGCAAGTAATGAAAGTTGAACAGGAGCTCTTTGAACTGTATCAAGATCCCGATTTGGATCATAAACCAGAACAATTAAGCTTCCGTGGCGGGTCATTCTATTCTGAAGTGGCGATTGAACTTATTTGTGCAATTCACAACAACTCCGGCACACGCCTAGTGGTGAATACCACTAATAACGGTACAATATTAGGTCTGCCTGATGATGCAGCAATTGAAACGGATTGTATTATTGACCGTCAAGGTGCGCATCCATTGGCATTTGGACATTTACCCGAATCAATGCATGGCCTTACTCAACAAGTAAAAGCGTTTGAGCGCTTGACGATTGAAGCCGCCGTTCATGGTGATAAACAAGCGGCATTACTCGCCTTAGTAACCAACCCGTTGATTGGTGATGCACAACTTGCACAACCAATCCTAGATGACGTACTAAGCATTAATGCTGAATATCTACCTCAGTTCGCACAATAAATACAACAATACGCAGAGTGGCTAATGGCGATTGGCCACTCTTTTCGTTAATAGGTCATTTATGGTTACTTTAGAAAATGTGGCAAAGCATGTAGGCGTTTCTCGTGCGACCGTTTCGCGCGTTGTTAATGGCGACACCAAGGTTAAACCAGAAACAAAGCAACGTATTGAACAAGCTATAGCCGAGCTTGGTTACACGCCAAACCCAGCCGCGCGTGCACTCGCATCCAGCCAAAGCCAAACCTTAGGTCTTGTCACCACCTCATACCTTGGTGGTTTCTTTGGTATGTTGATGGATAACGTACAAACTGAAGCAGACAAAAGTCACAAGCAGCTCCTCGTGACACAAGGTGGAGGCACGGCTGACAATGAACTTAAAGCCATCACCAAACTCTATAACATGCGCTGTGATGGATTAGTGCTGCATGTAAGAAGCATTACCGATGAGCAACTTAACGCGTTATCGAAAAACCATGCGTTTATATTGTTAGACCGTGTCGTTAAAGGGCTGGAATCGCGCTGCGTTAGTTTTGATCATCATCTTGCCAGCCACCTTGCAACTGAATTTTTAATTCAACACGGCCACCAAAATATTGCCTGTATCAGTGGCCCTCAAACACGCAGTTCAAGCCAACTTCGCTATCAAGGTTTTGCCGATACCATGGCAGCCGCCAAGCTCACGCCAATAGAATGTCTCTCAGGTCATTATGATTTACCCAGCGGTTATAACGCATGCTGCAAACTACTCAAGCAAACCAATCGCCCAAGCGCGATTTACTGCTGTAACGAAGAGATGGCGCTCGGCGCTTTACTTGCGATTTCAGAACACGGTTTACGGATTCCGCAGGACATTTCATTAATTTGCTACGACAGTGGCGAGCGTGCGGCGTTTGTCTCTCCCAAGTTAACCAGTGTGCACTTTCCTATTGCCGCTATGGCGAAAACAGCCACGCAATTACTGATCGACCCTAACCTTGAATACGAAAAATTTGAGCCGACAATTATTGATCGCGGTTCGGTACGTAACGTCTGATGAACATAACTTAAGGCCATGGCTAAGTCTCAAGCCAACGGTCAGCGTTACTCTAGAATTAACTGTGCGCCTTGAATTTGTGAATCACCAGCCAGCTGTACTAAAGATGGGTTACGAGGATATTCATCGCCATCAAATTGCATCAGAACGAATCCTGAACCACGAGACCAAACAATCAAATCTTGCCATCCATTAGTTGCTGTTTTCGCCACACTTATCGGTGTACTCGTCACCGAGGCTTTAGATATAAATCGATAGCGATCGCCGAGGTTTTCAAAAACCATGAGCGTACAGCCACCAGAACCACACCATTGCATTCCTTGAAGAAAAACCACAGCATCATCTAAACCATCACCGTTTAGGTCAGCATAACCAGTAGAAAACACGGGGTCGCTCTCTTGGGTTGCCTCTGCGACAGATTGTTTTAAGTCAGGCTCTAGATAAGATTGGTTAGTACACCCTAAAATCATAAAAGACAAACATAACCATACATATTTCATATTGAACCCTCTTTACTGGCAGCCTACTTAACATTGCAATAGTACGTGTCAACGCCTTATTTACAAACCTAATTATACTCTAGCTCGCGACGACCAAAGCTCTCATCAATATCAGCACTTCGCCTTGCTCACTTTCCACCTTGTCTATTAAGCACAAGCCAGGAAAGAATGAGTAATCATGCTAGCAACCATTAATATAGCTACCGTAATCACCGGTATTTTAACTGAGAAGAAATATGACTACTGCTCAATAGAGCAGCACCGCAAAAGTCTGCTGACAAAACCAAAACAACGCATGGCGGGATTAACCGTCGCAGAGACGGCCAATAAACAGGCAACTTACATTTTTATTGAATACATCCGCGACATTAAGTCAGCCACAAAAACCTAACTCAATGATTACAATCAAGTTTTCATTGATTTCATAGAAGCAAATTAACGTCATTAAGAAACCTGTTGATTTTGGAATGAGTCTCTTAGTTTCATATTAATATTCGTACATTTGAATATATGACGAGTATAACTCCCGGCTACTATTCATCACACAAAACAGTGATTACAGTAATGAACCACTCAAAAACATTCAAACACTCTGCTTTAGCTATCCTGCTAACAACCAGCTTCTATACCTCACAATCATCTGCCGCACCAACTTGTGAACTCAACGCGCTTTCAGCCTCACAAAATCCGCTTATTGCCGTAGAAGGTGCCGATCTCGACTGCCGTAATGAATGGTTCTCAGCAAACGTCACGCAAGCACAAACCATTTTTAGCGATCGCATTATGGCGCAAGCGCAGCAACGTTTATTAACCGAAGTGAACAACTATCGCGGCGAATCCGCTCAAGCCGTGACGATCAATAACCTGGGTGAATTTATTCGTGCGGCTTACTACGTACGCTCTAACAATAAGCAACAACTTGGTGAATACTCAGACGCGCTTGGTCTAAAACTGGCACAAACCATCAATACCTTTATCACTTCTCCTTATGCGATTAATTATGGGTATGAGCAGAGCTCAGCACTGAAAAGCATGACCATTATGGTTGATAATATTCGCCGCCTGCCTCTGACTATGGCGAATCAGTTAACCTTGCTTAATCATTTGACTCCTGAAAGCGTTGAACATACCCAATTCATTGAATCACTGAACGATCTGTTCCGCGGTATGAGCGGTCACACCGGTAATGATGCTTTCTATTCAGATCTAGCTAAACACCCTGAATACCTACGCCAACTGGAGCAATTTATTTACGATAATGAATGGGCGTTGGAAACGAATGCCAGCTTTATTGTGAGCAATGCTTCTCGCGAAATGGGGCGTTTACTTGCCAGTCCATACGCTGCAACAAAGCAGCAAGTTTTAGCCATTCAGAAGAACCTACTTCAACGTTATCCACTCGGTGGTAAGAACGATAAGATTTGGGTCGGAATGGCAGAGATGGTGAACTACTTCGCACCTGATCAAGCTGAGTCTATGGGGCTAACGGATGGCAAAGCACAACTAGAGGCATTAATAATGCCATTTAGCTACCCTTGCGATGGCCCTGCCATTGTGCGTGCTCAAAAGATGGGTCAAACACAAGCACTAGAAGTCTGTGCAACGCTCAATGAAAAAGAAGCAGATTTCCACCAGCTAGTGAATAGCAATGGTGCACCTGTTGCAGATGATTATAACGATCATGTTGAAGTGATTGTGTTTGATTCAAACAGCGATTACGTCACGTATTCAAGCTTCCTATTCGGTAACTCGACCAATAACGGTGGTCAGTACTTAGAAGGCAACCCTGCCAAACCTGATAATAAAGCCCGTTTTGTTGCTTACCGTAACGAATACGCGGAAGGTTTTAGTATTCTTAACCTAGAGCATGAATACGTTCATTACTTAGATGGCCGCTTTAACCTATACGGTGACTTTGGTGATGTATTGCGTGAAGGTAATACTGTGTGGTGGCTTGAAGGCTTTGCCGAATACATGCACTACAAAGATGGTTACAACGCGGCAATTGAATTAGGTAAAACGCACAAGTACTCACTAGCAGAAGTGATGGCGACATCCTACTCGCACGATACTGACCGTATATACCGTTGGGGCTACCTCGCCGTACGCTTTTTAATGGATAACCATCCGGCAGACGTTGACCAACTCTTAGCTCTTGGACGTAATAACAACTTCAAAGCCTGGGCGAAGAAGAGCCAGACCATTGCTCAGCAGTACGACCAAGAATTTAGTACATGGCTAGATACACTGGAAACAACCAGCCAACCAACGACACCGGGTGAAAAAGAGCCCATTGTTTCTGAACTAGCGCTTAATAGTATAATGATGCTTGACGGTGAGAAATACAGCGAGCAACAATTCTATATTGATGTACCTGACTACACTCGCTCGCTTGAACTCTCTATTCAAGGTGAAGGCGACGCGGATTTATATGCGAGTTTCGAGCGTGTTGCTCACTACTACGATCATGATTTCACCTCTTTCGCTGAAGGTAGTAACGAACAAGTCACTATCGAGCCCCAAGCAAATGGTTACATCAAAGCAGGTCGTTACTACGTTAGCGTTGATGGTCGCGAAGCTTTCAAGAATGTTGAACTACTCGCCAAAGCGGAAGTAGAAAATCACGGTGGCAACCAAGGTAGCAATGCCGGTCAGGATGATCTCGCGCCAGTAAGACTAACCGCCGATGAGCCGATTAAGCTTGATGTAATTAATACGCGTTACCTGGATTTTTATGTGCCAGAAGGTAAAAACACGGTACGAATTTGGGTTACCCCTACAGCAGAACAAAACGCTAACCAAGATGCTCATGTCAGCAATGTCGATCTGTATGCTGCTCAGTCGCATTGGCCAACGCCAGAGCAGCACGATGTTGCGTCCCACTACCGTGGTGACCAAGAGTTCATTGAAATCAAAGTCGATCAGAATGGTTATGTTCTTTTCATGCTAAACAATAATGGGAACAACGCTGAAGTCGAGGTGTATGCTACGGCATACTAACACTTAATTTTCTTCACTTTTATTAAATAACCTATTACCGAAAAACCCACTGACTCGCAGTGGGTTTTACAGTAATAGCAATAATTTGTTTTTAGCCGAATACCATTGCAAGCAATAGAACCAGTAAAAAGATTGAACCTGTTACTTTAAACATTAAGGCTAGCTGGCGAGTACCACCCTTAGGTGACTGATTACAACATCCCATAAAGCGTCTTTTTCATTTTGCCATTGGTTAAGCTAAGGCTACTCCTTCCAGCTAGTGGAAGGTCAAGTTGGCGTTGATATAAATATCATCACTCACTGTAATGGCAGATTGCTCTGCTTTCACAATATTGACTGATAGAGAGCTTGGGCCTGTTCATACGTTGGCTAGGTGCTGGCTGTGCAGCTCATATCCTTATCTGTTATGCCGATTTTTTCTCGACAGCTTTAGTCACTAAAACAGCCAAACTACCCAGCGCTAAAGCTCCGCCAAGAAATTTAGCAAACTTCGGATTTTCTGAGCATAAACCAACTAAACTCGCGCCTAAAACAGCACCCGTTGCGCCTGCCACAACTTGAGTCGAAGACATTTTCAACCCTGTCGCCCATTTAGCAAAATGCTCACAGTTTCGGTCTGTTAGAGAATATTTCCAAGTACCAATTTGAGATCGAGCGAGTTCGAGCACCTCTGACACAGGACGCTCGTAAGTCACTTTAGCAGGATAAGTATGTTTGCCCTGCGTTACGACATCCCAGCTTTCTTCTTGAACCGTGCCATTTCGCTTAGTTGCAGAAATGAGCATTGGTAGTCCCTTGTCACATAAAGAGTCTGAGACTAAAGACCAGTGCTGATATACACCAAAATTGCTGACAACAATATCGCCAGCATTTAGATTTTGAATTGACATATGTATCCCTACATTTGATTAACTAATGATACCAATATGTAGGCGTACTTTTGAATTTCAAGTGGTTGCATAGGTATAACGAATGGCATGGACTCCATATCGTCACTTCGCTTTGCTCTCCTTCCACCCTATCCGCAATATTTACTTATATAAAGAGGCCTAGACTTGTTCAACACGTCGGTTAAGTGCTGACTGCACAGTCACAGCACACAACCTTATTTGTTATACGTTTATGAAAGTATCAAGTTAATAATTAATGTTCCGAAAAAAAGAATATTTCCTAATTTATTAAAGAAACTTGACCACTTTTCATATTTACTTTCATTAGCTCTTTTATCGTAATGATCTGCAACTTCCAACAACAAAACGATCACTGCACAGATAATCGCCAAATGGACTCCAAATATAAGGTTACCATTTACATATAAAATTCCGTTCTCTGTCGGTATTATAATTTCATCTATATACATGGAGTATCCTGCATATACCAATAAACTAACTACCAAAAAGATATTTCTGATTCTTCGACTTAATGGTACTTCGTTCGGCATTGCCCATCTACGCATAATCTTTCCCTTTATGTATAACGTATAACGCCTGCATCTTACGAATCCCCTCATAATTATATCGATAAACAATGAGGTAGACGCGCACCGATACCTTTGATCTAATGGATATCGCCAGAAACACATTAGACCAACTGAATGATACGATGCGCAATTTTCAGATTCTACAGCAAACCATTCAAAACCACTGCCCTAGTATTCACAAAAACGTCTTAATTCTCTGATACTTGCTACACGGAGTGTTCTTGATGGTTCAGACCAACATTAACAAAGCTTGGCCGACGACTTGAAACTAATACAACCGTAAAACATGCGATTAAACGCGTTGATCGAAGAATTGTTCCGCGACTTGAAAAGCACCGGAAAGTCCTATCAATACCACGACTTGGGCGGGAAGCTCGGGTTCATCAACGATATCAAATTAACGATTCCCAATATCAATAAGCAATGCTTGAATATCAACGACTCACTCACACCGAAGGGCTGGGCAAATTATGAGGGGATCCATCAGCGCCTTATGCGTTTGTTAAGTGCTAGACCCGCCAAGCCTGCTGATTGTGAAGGCAATGTACTCACCAATGACCTTAGGGTCATGGGTTTGAATTACATCCTCTTCAGATAGAATTCCGCAATTTACCTCCACAGGGTTGATGGATGTAATCTCTCCGTAAGCACGATATTTCCAGCCTTCAATTTGTTCAATTCCAATCTTCTTCTCGGGATTGGAGCTGAAGATGGATTCCCATGATTCGTCTTCATCTATCAGGTTTGAAAATTCTATATCGAAAGTCTCGCCGACCTTTGGTCCGCGGCCTCCATATAAGCCAAATTCATCCATGACGCAGTATAAATTGCCATCTATATCAATAATGGCGTCGAGATATTCTCCATTTGTGGAAATTAGCTTTGCTTTCATGACAGCACTTAACGCCTTGTATGTTGCCCTTGCTCAACCCCAGTGCTAACATTTGTACACACATCAATTTAGGAGTTACTCATGGACACTAGAATCCAATTTCGTGTTGATGACGAAGTTAAACGCTTAGCTCAGCAAATGGCAGAGAGCCAAGGTCGCACACTTAGCGATGCTTGCCGTGAGCTTACGGAGCAAATGGCTGAGCAACAACGTAAAGCATTATCTCACGACGCTTGGTTAACTGAACAAGTAAACCTAGCATTTGAGAAGTTTGACTCAGGAAAAACTTCATTTATTGATCATGACTCAGCAAAAGCGCGAATGGCAGAACGAAAAGCTAAGATTCGTCGCCGAGGTCAACAATGATTTTATGGGAAGAAGAATCGCTAAATGATCGTGAGAAGATCTTTGAGTTTCTTTATGACTTCAACCCTGACGCGGCAGACAAAACTGACGAAATCATCGAAGCTAAAGTAGAAAAGCTACTTGAACAACCACTGATGGGTGTTCAACGTGATGGTATTCGAGGACGATTACTAATTATCCCCGAAATCTCAATGATCGTTTCCTACTGCGTTGACGGCTCAGCAATTCGCGTAATGCGAGTTCTACACCATAAGCAGAAATTCCCTACCGACTGATTGCAGTCGGTGGGCAAACTAACGCCTGCATGGACTCCCAAGTGGCTAGCAATGCAACCACCGCACTTAAACAAGCCACCGTAAACACTGCGCCAAACCTGAGCCAAATTTGCCGAGCGTTGATAGTCCGCCTTAAGCAGTTTGTAAGCTGCTGATTTCTTCGACCTCGACGGATCTACAAATTACGAAACAGCTGTCAAAGACCAATGCTTTATATCCACCTTCGGGCTGATATGAAAACACATAATTGGTTTTAATTTTACCAACTAGTGCATGTTCATAAGCTTCTAATAACGGTTTGGGACCATGAGCAAGCTGTCCATTCGCGCCTTTACAAAATTCAATCAACTGACCTGTGCGGTATGTATTGGCATAATCAGTAAGTGAACGCCATCCTCCAAATATTATTTCGTGAGTCTCCCACAACCTGCCTAATATTTCATGCCGATTTTCTGTTTTCGATGAATAATATAGATAACCGTGAGGTTCATTGTGATTCCAAAGTAATTGGTGCTCACCAGTAAACTCTAGTGATCCACTTGATGATGGTTGTACCTCACTTTCCTTTACCCCGTGGCAAGTGATTCTGAACTTCCTAGTTACATCGTAATCATTCCAATCATCACACTGAAATGTGATTACCAATTCCGCAGCATAATCTACAGCTGTTATTCGACCGTTTAAATCTTCATACAATTCTTTTGATAGTTTTTCGATATCCATTTTTACCTGCAAAAGTGCGACTAAACAAGGAGGAGGTAACTCGTTAAGTGATTAAGCAGAAGTCAGCAGACGGCATAGTAGCCAAACGCCCATCGTAATGGCTGGGACAAGGTGAAGGCCTGAACATTTAGAAGAAGGAGGAGTCTTGTCAAACTTGTCGATACCCACTACGCCGACAGGCGATTACTATCAACAGCGTAATGATAGGCAACCATCCTTCAACAGCGATCTATTCACTCAATTGCTTCAACCTGAGAATTTACAACAAGCCTGGCGCCAAGTAAAAGCCAACAAAGGTGCGGTAGGTATCGATGGCATGGCCATTGACGCCTTCCCACTTTGGCTGCAACAAGGAAGCTGGCAGCAATGTAAATATCAACTAGAGCACGGTGAATATCAACCCTTAGCGGTCAGACGTGTAGAAATTGACAAACCCGATGGCGGTAAACGCAAACTGGGGATACCTACCGTTATTGACCGAGTAATACAGCAAGCCATTGCTCAAATACTCACGCCCCTGTTTGACCCCTTCTTTTCGACGAACAGCTTTGGCTTTAGACCGAACAGAAATGCCAAACAAGCGGTACTGCAAGTACGGGATACCATCAAACAGAAACGCACCTTTGCTGTCGATGTTGATCTGTCTAAATTCTTTGACCGAGTTAATCATGATCTCTTGATGACTCAACTGAGGAAAAAGGTACAGGATAAGCGTCTACTGGCGCTTATTGGCAAATACCTCCGTGCAGGTGTGATGGTCAACGACCAATTTGAAGCAAGCTCGGAAGGTGTTCCTCAAGGCGGCCCTCTCTCGCCTTTACTATCAAATATTATGTTGGATAGTCTGGATAAAGAGCTGGAAAGCCGAGGGCATAAATTCGCCCGCTACGCGGACGATTTCATCATTCTGGTGAGATCTCAACGAGCGGGAGTCCGTGTACTAAAGAGCATTACTCACTACCTTGCCACGACGTTAAAACTGGTTGTTAATGAACAGAAAAGCCAAGTGGTTAAGGTAGATCAAAGCAAGTTCCTTGGCTTCACCTTTTCCCGAGGCAAGATCCAGTGGCACGCTAAAACGGTACGTATTTTGAAACAAAAGATAAGGCGACTCACAAACCGAAACTGGGGTGTCAGCATGAGTTATCAATTATTTAAACTACGACAATACCTGCAAGGCTGGATTAACTACTTTGGTATCGCTAACGCTTATCAAGCATGTGTCGATTTAGACCAGTGGATCCGTCGGCGAGTACGTATGTGCTACTGGCGTCAGTGGCGTAAACCACGGACAAAGGTGCAAAATTTACTTAAACGCGGTGTCTGGATCCAAACTGCCGTTGGTTGTGGAATCACAAGCAAAGGGCCGTGGCGAAGTTCGAAAACACCTGGGATACAGCAAGCGCTGAGCAATGATTACCTTAGGAAAGCGGGATTATTTTCACTAAAGGACGGATGGTTCGCTGTTCAATATCCTAACCCGAAGATTTAGGTTAGGCGTTCTGAATGAACCGCCCTGTGCGGATCCGCATGCAGGGTGGTGTGGGGCTGGAGGGTAAATACATCCGGCTACCCGATTATATATTCACTCTTACGTCTAAGTGAATAAATGACCGACTGTTTTCATCGGAATGAACATTCTTACACGACCATTGATTTCACAAAGAACCTCGAAACCATATTTTGCGTAGAATGACTCAGCTTGTTCAGTTAAACAATCGACAACAATGGCATAAGCTCTCATATGAGAGTTAATTTCCCAGAGATATTCTAGAGCTTTGATTAAGCTAACTTTACCTAGTCCACTTCCATGAAATTCCTTATGAACTGCCAGTTGAGCTAAAAGGAAAACAGGAACTGGATAGCGTGGTAATTTTTTAGCCATCGCTTGTGGCAACGTATCACGGCTAATCGAACTTGGCGCAATACTATAAAATGAACAAATTGGATATTTTTGATTGGGTAATTGCACAGAAGCAGGCAAAACCATTGTGCGACTAATACCTGCTTGCATATGTTTAGCAGCTTGAGTTTGGATAAAATCATTTAACTCTTTTTCCCCACAGTCAAATGATACTCTATCGTGCTGTGATTTATCCAATTCTTTGAAAGTTTTGGAATAACTCACTTAAACTCACCACTTTTAGTAAATGCAGCTGCTTCAAGTAATGCTTTATTCGGAGCCTTAGCCTCGTCACAAGCAATCATGAATTGATCAAATACATTTGCTTCAACAGTGATGCTTTCATGCTCAGAAATTACCTGAGTTGAATCTTCATCCATTAGACGAACAACGTATTCCGTTAAGCTTTTTAAACCAAGTAAAGCTGAAGCTTTCTCAGCCTTAGCTTTGATTTCTTCATCCAAACGGATATCAAGTCTTGCAGTAGCCATAAAACCTCCAATTGTACGGAGTAATTCCGTAATTAACCTGAGTATAAGATTTAAACAACCAAAGTACAACTTGTACGGAGCTAATACGGATTTAATTTTTAAGCTTTGTGAATATAGCCGCGTTAAGTGGCGAGCAACGCAAACCACCCAACCTAAACCATTGTGACATAAACACTTAAACTGAAGTGAGCCGAAAACGCCAAGCGTTGGGAATCTGTCTTAAACGCTTTGTTGAACGAAGCCGCTGCGCGGCAGAGTAAAACGTAAAGCCCGTTCCACTACGGTTAATACTCCTTTGATGTGGAGTATTAACCATGAACACAGAACAACAATGCCATTCCGATCACCTTTATGAACAACACCTTACCCATCTCTCGCTGCAAGGTAAACGCCCCGCCACCATTGATGCCTATTCGCGAGCACTACGTCGCATTACCCACCATTTTGATAAGGCTCCCGACACCCTTACAACTGATGATCTAAAGCACTACTTCGCGCAGCTGATCAAAACCCACTCGTGGAGCACGGTCAAGATTAACCGCAATGGCTTGCAGTTCTTTTTCAAGCACGCTACGCCATGTCTTGCGGCCACCGCAGTTGCGCACAATGCCAACACCGCACCACGTCAGATTGGCTTGAAAAACAGCAGGCGAAGTTACTCCCCATCCACTATTTTATGGTGACATTCACCCTGCCTGCCGAGCTGAGAGCCTTAGCGAAGCGACACCCTAAACGCGTCTACCAAGCGATGTTTACCATCACTGCTGAGGTGATCAAATGCTTTGCCAAGAACGATAAACACATCGGTGATCAGGTTGGCTTTACCTCTGTATTGCATACCCACAATCGACGCCGAGACTTACATCCGCATATTCATATGGTGATCACTGGCGGTGGGTTTGATAAACATAAGCGTCAATGGATCAACTGTAAAAACAACTATCTCTTTAATGCTTTTGCGCTTGCCAACGTATGGCGCGGCAAATTACTCGACCATTTAAGTAATACGCTAAAGCTGCCATTACCCTCAAAAATAGCCAAGAAATGGGTGGTCGACTGTCGTCATGTTGGGCACGGTAAACCTGCGTTGCAGTATCTGTCAAAATACCTGTATCGCGGGGTACTCCCCGATAACGATATTCTGGCGGTTGATAACGGACAGGTCACCTTTCGGTATAAAGACAGCCAAAGCAATTCGGTCAAAACACGCTGCTTACCCGTGGTGAAATTTCTATGGCTAATCTTGCAGCATGTATTACCCAAGGGCTTAAGACGGGTGCGGGATTACGGGTTACTGCGGGGCTATGAAAAAGAACGGCTTAAACAAATCCAAACCGTTTTCATGCTGGCGGGGCTACTGGCGTTGCCGACCCCACAGTCAGCAACCACATCACGCACCAAAGCCCARAGYTTTTGCCCTTGCTGTAAGCATCCGATGTATTTTTCGGGGATCTTACGGCCCAAATAACATGYAACCAATAATAAGGATAATGGCGACCACTGTTAACCAGAAGGAGAACTAAAGCCTAACATTCAATGCGTTAAAATCATTGGCTCACGCCAAGGCCGACACGCGCATCCATATCGTCACTTCACCTTGATCACCTTCCACCCCATTCGCAATATTTACTTATATAAGGAGGCCTGGACTTCTTCAACACTTCGGTTAGGTGCTGGCTGCGCAGCACATAACCTTATTTGTTGCACATAACCTTATTTGTTAAATGGTATTGTCACAGGCTCTTCTTATTTTATAAAACTCAACAACCATTTGGCTTTCTTCGTCTAAGTCAATTGTACGTATGCGCCTTTGTCCTAGACGGGAATCAAGCATTGCCAAACACCTTATAAGTAGGTTTGGCGAAGTTAATGATTCCTCAATTGTGTTATTACAGTATTCGTCGAGTGATTCGTAGTACAGATATTGACTTAACCTACCTTCAGACTTGAGCTGTTCATGAGCTAACAGTTGAGCTTTGGAGGGAGTAACTTCATCACTTACGAGTTTATAGATCCGTTCATATTCATCTGAGTAAAATGACAAGGTACACATACTCCAAACTTCATTCTTATCGAAGGTGATATAACCACGACCTTGTTGATCATGCGTTGCTCTGTAATGAGTTGTGCGCAATTCTATTCGCCCCTTGACTGAATCAGCAAAGAAGCTTTCCACCCGCTTTTTACGTTTACTCCACTGCATAAGAACCCTCATACCATTTAACGCCTGCATCTTACGAATCCCCTCATGATTTTTTTGATAAACAATGAGGTAGACGCGCACCGACACCTTTGATCTAATGGATATCGCCAGAAACACATTAGACCAATTGGACGGTACGATGCGCGATTTTCAGATTCTACAGCAAACAATTCAAAACCACTGCCCTAGTATTCACAAAAAACGCCTTAATTCTCTGATACTTGCTACACGGAGTGTTCTTG
>NZ_JAKJSL010000070.1:0-18171 GCF_050336815.1 Photobacterium nomapromontoriensis | reverse complement strand
CTTTTACGGTGAGTACCTAATGGATGATTGTCTTTTGGTGTGGGGATGAGCGGTTCAATCTTTGCCCACATTTCATCTGTGAGTTCCCAAGGCTTTGGATTTGATGTCACAGCCATAATCAGTACCACATTTTGATCACGTTGGTACTAATTATAGTTCAACCGTTATTACCTACTGGGATAGGCACTAAGCCTGTAATTTCGATCGTATGGTCTTTAGCGTCGACGATAACTTTTTCATTATTACCAACGTACTCCCAAAAAAAGGTAGGTATGCGCATGTTATTTCCTCTTATCATATGCAACGCGAAAACCAATGATGTTATCTCGCAAATTAGGGGTATATGACCACCGAGCTGCGGCTCTAAGGCGAGATGCATCTACCGTCCAGGCTCCGCCCTTGAGAACTCTTCTTCTTGATTCTCGTATCTCTTTGTAGAATTGGTCATTCCGGCATTCTGGGGTGTCGGTATGAAAATAATCTGAACACCATTCATATAAATTGCCAGCCATTTGTTGGCAACCAAATGGGGATGTATTGTGTGGATATTTATTGACCGCGACAGAGGCAATTTCGACAGGCACAAAATCAGGGGAGAAATTGGCGATGGTCAGATCGGGTTCTTTATCTCCCCATGGATAGATAAAGCCTTCTGCGCCTCTGGCTGCTTTTTCCCATTCGACTTCCGTTGGTAGTCGTCCTTTTTTCCAGCGCGCATAGGCTTCTGCTTCGTAATAACTGACACCAGTAACGGGTTGGGTAGGTTGGGTATATCTTTCCATATGCCAAAAAGCAGGGCATGTTATTTTATTTTGTTGTAACCACTCGAAGCCTTCTTCAGACCAAAAATTACTATTTTCGTAGCCGCAACTGTCGATAAACTCACTATATTGTTGATTTGTTACTTGGTATTTTGATAGTGAAAATTCTGGGATATAGATTTCAATTTGCGGGGATTCTGACGGCGTGTCTGATCCTATGATAGCGTTACCCGCAGATATAGTTAGGATATCATTGAAGCTCATATAATAGTTCCTGTAAATATTCAGAAGATGACGGTGGTAAACTGGCAAAAAAAACCATTTCAGGCGAACCAAATTCATGAAGGGTGTTTAAGTCATAAAGTTTTTTTGCTGATTCCGTTGTTATACAGGTATCAACCTTGCCATCTGCGCATAGGCGGGCTGCATCTGAGTTGCTTGTTGCATCCGTGATAGAAAACTGGGCGCTATCATGCTTTAATAAAACAGATGGAGAGGGGTGTGATGCAACCGTTATTTTAGATAAAAAATCGAGGTCTTTATTTTTTCTGCATGCTAACTGCATTTGATCCAGCTGCATTCTATAATGGTCAAAAAACAGAGCATGGTCATGGTTTGAAAAAAAGAGTTCATGTTCTTTAAAGTAAACCGCACATGTCCACGCTAAGTTTATTTCACCTCGTTTATATTCTTGCTCCGATCGGGTAATCGCATCTTCTGGGGTAATACAGTAAATTAACTCATGTTTATTGCATAAGCTATGTAACTTTGACCATCCCTGTGCTGCTTGTGAAATGTTGCTTCCTGAAGGCCCTAAAACATAATGTTTTATTTTCGTAACCCAGTTCCCTTGAAACACTGAAATAACATTTTTTGATTTCCCTATCGATAGCAGGTTATTACTAAAGGTAGGCAGTTTTAGAGCGCCAACTGACATTGCTGTACCTTGTTATGTGTATGCTGTTGATTTTATACGGATTATTATGACATCTTCAGAATGGAAAAATCTGGTTGTTTTCACTCATGATTTTGTTAAAAATGAGAAAAATCTTTCCATTAAGGATGAAAAAGTGAGAGATATTTCCGATAAATTGCCTAGAGCCGATTTAGACATTCTCAATACATTACAAAGTGATTGCCGTATGACACTTGCTGAGTTATCAGAGCAAGTAAACCTTAGTCAAACCCCGTGCTGGAGGCGCTGGAAGAAGCTGGAAAATGACGGTTACATTGCAGGCTACAATGCGGTTTTAGATAGAAAAAAGCTCGGCCTGTCTGTTATTGGCTTCAGCCAAATTCGTCTAAATAGTCATCACCCAGAAGATACGACTAAGTTTGAGTTAGCCATCAAAGAATTTGATTGGGTGTTGCTGTGTTTTTGTATTACAGGTGAAGCCGATTTCATCGTCCAGATTATTGCAAAAGATTTAGACCAGTATTATGAGAGGGTTTCAGAGTTACGTCGTCTGCCTTATGTCTGGTCTATACAATCCAGCATTGCAATTAAAGAAGTGAAAAGTACTCATCAAATCCCCGTGCGCAGTTAACATCAGTGAAAACACTACGACAGGATCGTCAGTAGTGTTTTCATCGTGTTACGGTGATCAAAGCGTAAAAGGGGATAGCCGTAAGGTGTGTATTTGATATTGCTGGCTATGGCGTTTGACCGAATTTAGCGCTTCAATCAGTTGCTCTAATGAGGAGAGCAGACGGTAACAAATGTCAGCTTGTTTGAGGTCTAGCGAAAATTGCAGGATCGCATTTTTACTTGGCTCCCTCAGGGCGTCCTGAAGGTGGTGTCGTAACTGAATGAGTTCGACACTCTGTAGTGCAAGCTGCTCGCTGTGTAGTTTTGTTGCCAGTACACTATTGATGTTATTGACTGAGTTGCGGATCAGCCCATCGATACCGGGGTGATTACTATGCTCCTGCCACTGGGCGTAATTATCTTGAAATGCACGGTAGTATAAGCACAGGCTGTAGGCTTGGTTAATCAGTGCTGCCATTTTTTCCGGATCGATATCAGGGAAGGCTGCCCAGTTGATTTGACTACTTGCCACTTCAGCCATTGCGACTGTACGCAATGGGGTCGGTAATACGATGAGTGGTGATATTCGGCTAGTTGATAGTCGATCCTTAAGGCCTCTGCTGAGGCTGTAACGGAGTTGGGTTAATTGGCGTAAGAGCATCCGTTCAGGCATGCCGGAAAATACACTGTGATTAATGAAGTAAATGACTAGCATACCCATACCGATAATGAGCAATTGCAGTAAGGCACTTTGAATGTTGTAGCTAGGGGTTAATGCCATCGCGCTGTTGGTCATCATCACCAGATTCAGCGAACCTAACAGGCGGTGAAATATGTGCTGGGGTTGATTAAATACATACCAAAGGCCAAAAGTGTTAAGAAAATAAAAGGCACCCAGCTGCCAGACTTCGGTGAGCATGGGAAGAATCGTGACATATTGGATCAGAAAGAAGCATGCCCAACCAACCATGTACAACAACATGGAACGGGTATTGGCAAAGGGTAGCGCTAAGACGGCACTGCCGATTAACCCACCGATCATCACGATCATTGGTCCGCCAGGCATAGGGACAAGGATCCATAATGCGATACAAACCCAGATGATCAGGCAGGCTTTAAAGGCATTGATTGCGCGCTCAGGATCAATGCTGATCAATCCTGCTGATGGGCGTTTTTGTGGTTTTCTAACCAGCGCAACGTCCGGTACCGATACGGTACTGTCAGCTAACGCTGGCTGCGCTGAATCATGATCGGGTAACCAACCTGTGACAGCCTGAAATAAGGTTTGCAGCATCAAATGGTGCAGTGCATCCATCTCATTGAGTACATGCTCAAGCATATGCAGTGCCCCATACTGGTGAGAATCGGCATTTTCTCTGTTGTGGGGGTGGCTATCGTTAATCTCTAGGGGGTTAATCATGAGCCTAATGGGTACCGGATTGGTGTATAGCGCCTTATAATCAGTGTGGTAGGTAGCGTTCGCAGGCAGCAACAGGGTCGCGGCACATTCCGAACGTTGCTGCATGTTTTGCAACAGTAATTCAATGGCTTCACGTTGTGTGGTGCTAAACGTGGTGTTAAATAGGCTGACCGCTTCCGACAAATGTCCACACAGAAGTGCCCATTCACTTAATTGTTTATACAGCGTGCGCCAGTGTTGATATTCGCTACTGATCTGGTAGCTATCTACCTTGGCGGCTTGAAGTAAATCCTCTATTCGGGTTAGTCGCTTCAGGCTGACACCCAGTGAAAAATGCGTATCAAAGCAGCCTTGCTGACGAAGAGTGTCATTCATCGTATTGAGGTGCTGAGCCTGCGATTGAAAATAATCATTGAGGGTTGAGAAGAATACCATTCGGCTAGACGCTGGCCACATCAAGCAAAAGATCACGGTGAAGCACAGTACCCCGAGAATAGTCTCCTGAATACGTAGCATGGCAATATTGAAGGTGCCATCGCTGGATAGTTTCCCCATCACAATGATTAGGGTTGCCACCATTAAACTGATAGACCAGGCATAACCGTTGCGTGGGTTGGTTTGCTGGTAGACACACACGGCGGCAAATAGCGTGTAGCTGAGCAATAAAGGCAGCGGTTGTTGCGCAAATAGACCAACCAGAGTAAATGCCATCGCGACACCACATAAGGTGCCAATGATACGGTGCCGACCTTTTTTCAGTGAATGGCCGGTGGTCTCGGTTACGGCCATAACAATAACAGCAAAAGCGGCCCAATAGGGCCGATCCCAACCAAGCCAGAGTGCACTGACAATAACCAGTGACAGAGCCGTGGCCACTTTAAGGGGTAATTTACAGCGTTGGCTTATCATGGTCCCTCCTTAACGCTGTAACAGTGATGACAGGCTTATTGCCGAGTGTTTATGGATCATCACCGATGCTGAGGTACCGATCCGCAACTGGATATCATTAGGCAATGTATCAAGGCGAAGAGTGACTGGAATGCGTTGTGCAAGGCGTATCCATGGGAATGTCGGATTGACATTAGGTAATAAAGAAACGCCAGTGCTGCCATCTTTATGGGCGATACCGTAGCCGATACTGGCAACGTGTGCCGAAAGAGGTTGATCGCTATAGGCCATAAGAGTCACGCTGGCTTTCATGCCTGTAGAAACATGCTGAATATCGGTTTCTTTGAAAAAACCTTCAATCCAAAAACTGTGTTTATCAATCAGGGCAACAACAGGCTGGTTAGCCACGACCTGGCTACCAACACGGAGGTTGAGGTTAGTAATATAGCCGTCTACTGGGGCGGTGATTTTGGTAAAGCTTAAGTTGAGCTTTGCCTCATCATAAGCCGCTTGAGCCGCTTTGACTCCCGCTTGGGCTGATTGTACTGCATTGGCTTGTTGCGTCAGGAGCAACTGCGAGATTGCACCTGGATCTCGTCGAGCCAGTGTTTGGCTTCGGTGTGCTTCATCTCGCGTGCGCTGCAGAAGGGCTTCGGCTTGAGCAACACTGGCTGTGGCTTTTTCTACTGCTGCCATATAGGTGCGGGGATCAACTTCAAAAAGTAGATCACCGGCGTTGACTTCGCTGTTGTCTTTAACATGCATCGCTATGACTGGCGCGGTAACTCGTGGCGTGATCTCAACAATTCTTGCGCGAACTAAGCCATCCCGCGTCCACGGGTTCGTGAGATATTGTTGGTATTTCCAGAGAATGGCGGAAGCAGCCAGTACAAGCAGACAGCCTGTTAGGAAAGAACGTTTAATCATGATGGTACTCTTAAATAGCAGCTATGAAGGAAAAACAAAAGTACCGAGCAGTACGGTGTAAATAACGGCAATGGATAATTCAACCAGTGGTGGACTGGCAACATAACGGTGCCACTTGAGCTTATTGAGTACTCGGACAGTCAGTGATGTACAAATGACTGCGACAAAACCCGCAACCAGCAGGGGCGGCAGGTAGATATCACCTAGAGCAATCTCTTTAGGGATCGTGCTTAACACGGTATTTTTTGCTCCTTGGTGTGGGATAGCGGGGAAGGGTCGGGTATCCGCTATATTGATTTTGTGATGGTAATCACAAAACAGAATCCGATAAATATTCAGCAGGGGAATACATTCGAAACTGACAGTTTCGAATAATGGCTTATAATTGCACAAAATAGATGATAATGAGTAAAAGGGGCGGGAGTGGATCGCTTAACCAGTATTGAAATTTTTGTGCGTGCTGTCGAGTTAGAGTCCTTTGCTGCTGTGGCTGATGAAAAAGGGATCAGTGCGCAGATGGTGGGTAAGCATATCAGGGGATTAGAGGCTTCGCTGGGGACTAAGCTGTTGGCGAAATCGACCCGATTTCAAGCCCTGACAGCGGCAGGAGAGCAGTACTATCAACGCTGTCTAACGATTTTGGCTGAACTTAATGCTGCGCAGGAAGATATTTATCGCAATATGAATGAACCTTGCGGCAGTCTGAAAATTGCAGCCGGAATGAATGTCGGAATCAAAGCGCTGACACCTATTTTGGCGCAATTTCAGCAGCGATACCCCAAGCTATACATTGATTTGACCCTCGAAAACAGTGCGCCAGATATAAAAAAAGACGGCTATGACATCATATTTCGGGATCGGGTTGAGGGCTATGAAGATCTTGTTGCAACAAAACTACGCAGCTATCAGATGGTTGCGTGTGCCACACCTGACTATCTTGCACAGTATGGTATCCCGCAGCATCCTGATGATCTGAGTGCCCACCAGTGTTTGCAGAGTAATCTGCCAAAATCACCCCATCAATGGCACTTTGAAGATCATGAGCAAGTGATTATACCTGTGGTAGCTTCGCGTTTTACCATGAATAGCGGACAGGCGATGTTGGCTGCTGCGCTCGAAGGCGCGGGGATCACCCTGCAACCGACCTTTCAGGTGGCAGAGCACATTGCGCAAGGGCGCTTACAGGCAGTATTAGAGGCGTATGCTCTGCCGGAGGTTGATCTGTATATGCTCTACAAGCCCTCATTGCGTAACACCGCGAGGGTGACGTTGTTGTTGGCCTTTATACGTCAGGCACTAACGAAGGATATAGCAAGATAAAAGAATCAGGATGTCGGCATTTATGTCGTTATACTCAAGCGACCTTGGGGATATCAGTCAAGGCATTATGGATAGCTCGCTCGAGTGAAGCGTTAAATACGGATCGGGAAAAAATGGCTCGCAATCGCGAGCCATTTTTCATGCCATAACCCGTTATATTAGTCAGAACGGCGGTGATACCGCGTAGTGAGGTTTTGGCTTAGACACGTTCGGTGAACGTACGCGTGATCACATCTTGTTGTTGTTCACGGGTTAGCGAGTTAAAGCGTACCGCATAGCCAGACACACGGATGGTCAGTTGCGGGTATTTCTCTGGATGTTCTACCGCATCCATCAACATGTCACGGTTCATCACGTTCAAGTGCTGACCGCCTTCCACACTGACGTCTTGTTTGTCCGCTTCGTGGTGGAAATAACCGTCCATCAACGCCGCCAGATTTTGCTTCTGGGTGTTCACATCTCTCCCCAGTGCGTTTGGCACGATAGAGAAGGTGTATGAAATCCCATCTTTCGCAAACGCAAACGGCAGTTTCGCAACAGATGTCAGTGATGCTACCGCCCCTTTGGTGTCACGACCGTGCATTGGGTTGGCTCCCGGGCCGAACGGCATACCTGTACGGCGGCCGTCTGGTGTGTTACCGATTTTCTTACCGTACACCACGTTAGAGGTGATGGTTAAAATAGATTACGTGGGAGTTGCATTGCGGTACATGGTCATCTTCTGAATTTTCTTCATGAAGCGTTCCACTAAATCACAGGCAATGGCATCAACACGGTCATCGTTGTTACCGAATTTCGGATAATCCCCGTCAATCTCAAAATCAATCGCAATGCCGTCTTCATCACGAATTGGCGTCACGTTTGCGTATTTGATTGCAGCCAATGAGTCCGCCACCACAGACAGCCCCGCAATACCGCAGGCCATGGTACGGTGAACGTCGCGATCCATCAGGGCCATCAATGACGCTTCGTAGCTGTAGCGATCGTGTGAATAGTGGATAATGTTCAGCGCCGTCACATACTGTGTCGCTAGCCAATCCAGCATCTCATCAAAGTGCGGCATGAGGGAATCAAAATCCAACACCTCATCGGTGATCTTGTTGAACTGTGGGCCAACTTGCGTTTTGGATTTTTCATCAATGCCGCCATTGATGGTGTACAACAAGGCTTTGGCCAAGTTGGCCCGGGCACCAAAGAACTGCATGTCTTTGCCGACAATTTGTGGGCTTACACAGCACGCAATGGCATAGTCGTCATTGTTGAAGTCAGGACGTATCAAGTCATCGTTTTCATACTGAACAGACGACGTTTCAATAGAGACTTTCGCCGCATATTGCTTAAAGGCTATTGGCAATTGTTCTGACCACAGAATGGTTATATTTGGCTCCGGTGCTGGGCCCATGTTGTGCAGTGTGTGCAAATAACGGAACGTGGTTTTGCTCACTAAGGTACGGCCATCTACGCCCATACCAGCCATGGCTTCCGTTGCCCAAATGGGATCACCAGAGAACAGGGAATCGTAATCCGGTGTACGCAGGAAGCGAACCATGCGCAACTTCATAATGAAGTGGTCGATCATCTCCTGTGCGTCAGATTCGGTGATCACGCCGTTAGCCAAATCACGTTCGATATACACATCAAGGAACGTTGAAGTACGGCCCAGAGACATGGCAGCACCATTTTGCGATTTCACCGCCGCCAAATAACCGAAGTACGTAAACTGAATCGCTTCTTGTGCGGTGCGGGCAGGGGATGACATATCAATACCGTACTTCATACCCATGGTACGAATGTCGTCCAGCGCTTGCACTTGATCAGCCAGTTCTTCACGTAGACGCAGCGTTTTTTCCAGATCTTGGCCTTGTTCAATGAAGGCTTGCGTTGAGGCAATTTGCGCGAGTTTGTCGGCTTTTAGGAAGTCTATACCGTAAAGGGCAAGGCGGCGGTAGTCACCAATAATACGGCCACGGCCATAAGCATCAGGCAAACCAGTGATGATGCCTGATTTACGGCACGCGATAATGTCTTTGGTATACAGTTCAAAACACGCTTTATTGTGGGTTTTACGGTATTCGGTATAGATTTGCTCAATGCGTGGGTCAAGTTCGCGGCCATACACTTCGCAAGAGTTCTTCACCATACGAATACCGCCATTGGCGATAATGGCACGTTTTAGCTGCTTGTCGGTTTGCAGGCCAACAATGGTTTCCAAGGCTTTATTAATGTAACCCGCATCATGAGAAATAATGGTTGAAGGCAGGTCGGTATCAAAATCTATCGGCGCATGCGTGCGGTTTTCTTCTTTAATGCCGTCCAGCACGTTATTCCAAAGTACGGTTGTCGCGTCGGTTGCATCAGCAAGGAAGGATTCGTCACCCTCATAAGGCGTGTAGTTCGTTTGAATAAAGTCACGGAAATAACGTACTAAACTCAGGGTGTAGAAGGTCCTACCCAGCAGGCACATCATCATTAAAAATAAGTGTTTTCATCACGTCTTGATCTTGAGGCTATAGTATAGAAAGCCAGTATATGAGTAAAATGAATGGTTTTTCATAATTACCATGCACAATGCGCATTAATTGATTTTTTGCGATTTATTATCAATCGGTTACCTTTGAATGAAGAGGCGAAAGTGAAATAACGCAAGAAAGATGGTAGGTGGATAGTGAAAGAGAGCGGAGTAGGCTCGGTGAAATAGTATCTGCGATGGTGAAGATTGATTCGACCTATATTGATAATCGAAACAAAATGTGGATAGTGAGGTCATAGTGAGCGATATAATAATAGGATGAGAAAAAACCATATCGTTAAACGAAAATCTTGATGCAATATTTGATATGTGCATATTTTCAATGACATAGAAAATGTAACCCTTTACTCTGAAGTCCTTTTTCTTTTGATGTAATGTATTCTCTATGTCAGTTGCTTTAGAACTCGCCCCATTGGTTGTTTATTATGATCCGCAATCGGTTGAATCGCTTAATCAAGGGCTCATTACTTACCGTCAATTACTTGATGAAGAAGGTGCATTTTCAGACTTTTATTGCCATGTCCGTTTTGAAGTCCTCCCTGGTTGTGATGATCGTATCGGAAGCCTGTATCGGTCTGAGTTGGCTAAACTCGTGTTTGGGCATAGTGGGCATCATCAAGAAGGTATTCATAGTGAAAAGAGACTGACAGCAACTCATCTTACTTCTGAGAGTGCTTTTTTCCTTCGAGCCTGCCAGCACCCTCAGCTGGAAGAGCAACTGGCACAAACGGCTAAACATATTTGCGATATTTCACGTCGAACAAATGATTCCGCTCAAATGTGGATAACTGAATGTGATGTCTTTGGTATGCTGCCATTGTTCATGATTTCGATTGTTTATCCGCAATATGCGTATTTGTTGGGTGGATACATCATCCCGTATTGGGATTCAGAACATGCGCCGATTGGTGAAGATATGCTTGCGTTGCTGGTGAGCCACGTAGGGTATAACCGGCACACACTAAAAGCTTTTTGCTATTGTGATAATACTGCGGCCCGTGCGCGTATGTTTAGCCTTGAACTCCCGAATAATCATGACAGTGATACGGTACTGGCTACCCCGATAGCCGGGGGATTACTGGGTATTTTTCGTCATCAGCCGGATGAGTTCGAGGCGTTTAAATCGCTGCTAAAACACCGATTTTCGGACCAAGATTTCTTACAATATTGCGATGATATCCGTCATTATCAAGCGCATCCGGTAGAAAGTTTTATTTACACCATCATGTTGCCAACTCAGGGTGATGAATATCACGATCCAGATGAATACCACCAAGTGCTATTGGGTACATTCATCGAGTCAGCGGGTGATGAAGTTGCGGCTGAACTAAAGCAAACCATCGAGCAATATTTAGGCCGATCTATTGTTGCGCCTAAACCTATTGATGATGAAGATGATTATTACCGCGACAATTACTATTTTCACGGTACGGGTGTGCAAGATTGGAAGGCCTTCGTGACTGACGGTTTTGAAAATGGTAGCGACATTTGGCTCTTTGTTGAAACGGGGGAAACCCCTGAAATCCTCACGCAAATAACGCCATGTGATATGGCTGCCGTTGCTAAAGCGGGTAATTTTAATATCCATAAAAAAATTGCTTATCACGTGGGCAGCTTTGAGTCTTATCATGCTGAAATGGCGTCTATAATTTATGATTTGATTGTAGATTGGAGCGACGAGGACGACGGTGAGGAAATGGTTGCAAATAACCGCCTCAAGCTTCTGCGGATGTTCGATGTTCTGCACTGTTGGAACGGCAAACAGGCATTTCATCCAGACTTTGCCAATGAAATAGTTGAAACCTACCAACTCCTCAGTGATGAAGCCTTTATTGAGCGCTACAATGGCGACTGGCAAGCACTGTTTATTCGACATGTTGACGAATTTTCTGGCTATCGCGGTACCATCAGATATGAAGACTTTAAGCGCTGCTACGTGTTGATAGAGCGCTATCGTTCAGCGGTTATTGGTTTAATCACGGCTCTAACCGAAACAAATGACTTCAACGCTGTCACACACATGGCGCTGTGCGCGGGTATTGTCGCATGGGACAAAAAATATCAGCACAATGATGAATTATCGTTATACGCACAGAGTCAGTTAGCGGAGAATCTTGAACAGTTACTTTACAAAGACCTAAATGAAACCAGTCATTTTGTTTGTCATACTGATGCAAAGTCGTATAGCTACCACACACCCAGCAGTGAAGTTATTGCGAAGGCGGCTGATGATTGGCAATTCGTGCAAGGTTACCTCTATCAGCAGCATGACCAGCTGGAAGAAACGCTGGTACGATTTGAACCCCATCTGTTTCGTTATGAACGCAAAGAAAGGATTAACCCCGCACAACCGTATTATAAGTTCCTGCGTAACTTCAGTGATAACGCACAGAAGCTACTGGTGTGTTCACAGGTATTATCACAGGTTGCTGACGCGCCGCTTCAGCAATTTTGTACGCGGTATCTCACGCTTTGGCTGCGCATCGCCCCATGCAAAACGGCTCGGATGTTGGCCTATTTCTTTGCTGATCCTGACGTTAAAAAACCACAAGCGAGTGCCGAGTTAGTCAAGCAATTTGATGGGTTAACGCCACGAGCGGCACTTGCTTATCAGATTGAAACGATTATTGATGATCTGAGCTGGGATGATGATGAAACCGTGCTGCTCGCACCGTTTTTCACCCAATGGATAGCCGAGCAAGCGGGTGATCGCGATGAGCAGTCTATACGCCTCGCATTACATGTTGTGTTGCCATGCATCGAACAGCGATTTTATATCGCACTTCATAAAGCGCACCCAGCACTCACCATTACGTACTTTGATGAAACCGTTCAAAACCTGATGGTCGATAACCTTCGCCGTGAAATAGTCGATGCTCATATCAGTCAACGGACGACTCAAAGAGAAGAAGAGCGAGACCTCACTCAATTCAGTACTATTTTGGCCTCTGCTATGCCGCTTTCGTCTGAGCAAGTGGGTGTGCTGATTGTCCTGTGTGATAAGTACCGTGTGGATAGCTTCGACACGATTTATGGCATGGCAGAATTGGAGGAACTGTTTTATCACACCTCACTTCCATTGCAAGATGCCATCATGCGTCTGTTTGCGGCAAGGCCGAGCCTTGGGCTTGAATTGCTTTACCGGGAAAAGGAAATATCCTTAGTCGATCTGTGCCAGAAAATGTATGAACGCGGCGCGGATATTGATGCTTTGCTCCCTTACGCATTGGATAAAGAGTGGTATGAAAGTTTGTCGTGGTTTGCCAATAAAACAGAGATAAGCCAGCATATTGCCCAGCTTGATGTCGAAGCGTTACTGAGCCTACTGGAAGCATTAGCCCGCTATCCTGAATATCAGCCACTTATTGATGGCTATGCGTCTCACAAATCTCGTAATGTGCGAGATTTGGTGGCGAACATTCAAGCGGGTAAATACAACCCAGCAGAGACATCGCTGGTGGAAGTGGTGCGTTATGGCATCTTCGCCGAAGGGGCGACCGCAGAGGAGCTGGAAGCAATCAAGCAAGAGCAAGAAGAGAGTGATTTCTTTTTGTTCCATCGTGTTGAGCATCGTAAAGAAACATTGCTTATTGAGGTAAAGCCTAATCGCTCGTTTGGTTTTCAACTGGGTTATTTTTCCGATGATGATAACGACGCTGAGTTAGAGCCTGAATTAGCGCTGACGGTCAAACTTCACCATCCGTATATGTACAGTGAAGACGGTTATCTCTCTGAGTGGACAACCACTATTTCTCTCGACCGTTTAACGTACGTGGGCTGGACAATGTCACACCGAGCGTTAAGCATCAGCGGTATTTACCGATTTGAAATCTACGATCCATCCGGTGTATTGGTGGTCGATAAAACGTTTCATGTAATGGAGAGCAAACGTAGTCACCTTACTGAAATTAATGCAATTTTAGATGATAAAACCATTGATATTGCCCATGTTGGTAGCTTAAATCTCACAGAAGGCGAATTGGATTTTATTCAGTACAATCAAGCTGCAAGTGGTTTGATTTTAGCAAGTAAAGTACACACGTCTGCCACGCAAGTTTATCGCTATCTGCGTCAAGGTCAGTTGGAAATGGTGGACATTCGCCTTAATCAAACGCAACCAGAACATTGGTATGTCGCCGCGAATCAGGTTTACTCCTATTTAGAGCATCGAGTGAAGAGTAAGGCCCTCTTACTCGGTGAGCCTGAAACCATTCAGGCGGCACAGCAATGCGCGAAGCACTGGCGTAAAACCCTCACCAAAAAAGATCCGGTGTATTTGATTCAACCTAATGAAAGCTGTGCTTCCAATGTGTTAGCGCTGCATTTAGGTCGCAAAGGCATGCGAACCTATTTAGGTTACAGCACCACTGGGGAGCTTTGCCGCATAGCGGTCGTTAATATTAAATTTGGGTTAATGCGCAGATTGTTTATTCGTGTGATGAACCGAGTCGCACGAAAAATCATTAATGATGTTGGTATCTACAAGCCAATGTAGCTTAGATTAGTATTGACCTGTCTATAACTTCATAGTTTACATTGTACGGATTCACATAATGGCGCGGAGTAAAACGGTGTATCGAATTTCTGAACTCGCAATCGAAGTGGGCTTATCGCGCACGGCTCTGCTCTATTATGAGAAGCAAGGGTTGATAAAAGGGCAGCGGTTAGACAACGGTTATCGGGTATACAGTGATAAAGATCTGCAACGTATCCGGCTCATCCAACAACTTCAGGCGGGTGGGCTAACCCTCAAAGAGTGTAAAGCCTGTTTGGAAGCAAAAATAGATCGCACATTGCTTGAAAATCGCCTGCAAAAATTGGATGAAGAAATTGCCCAGAAGCAGCAGTCACGGCATTTTCTCGCTGCCATGCTGGGTGAGGGAAATCTCAAGGAATGGCATGAAAGTGCAGACAAACTTGCACCTGATGCACACTTAGATTGGTTAATGAAGCAGGGGTTCAATGAAAAAGAAGCGCTGCGGTTGAAATGGTTGTCAAAAGATATGAACGAACACGAACAGTACATGGCTGAATTCATGCAGGTCTTCGAAACGCTTGAACACTGGGGGCCTGGTAGTGACAGTGAAACGTTAAAAGCATTATCGCTGTTGCCGAAATCGCCGAAAAACATTCTTGAAATCGGCTGTGGAAAAGGGCTTGCGACCACTGTGTTAGCGAACAATACGGCAGCATCGATCACTGCGATTGATAACGAGCAGTCGGCATTAACTCGGCTCAGTGAACGCTTCGAAGCCAATGGTTTGGCGGAGCGGCTATCGACGGTGTGCGTTAGTATGACGGAACTGCCGTTTAATGACGCCAGCTTCGATCTTATCTGGGCTGAGGGCTGTGCATATATTATGGGGGTCACCAATGCACTGGCACAATGGAAACGCCTGCTTGATGAAGACGGTTTGCTAATGATCAGTGACTTAGTTTGGCTAACGGAGTCGCCAAGTGACGATGTTATAGAGTTCTGGAAAAATGAATACCCTGATATGCAAACGGTAGCCACGCGTACCCAACAAATTGAAGCCGCGGGTTATGAGATTATCAGCAGTTTCCCCCTTAGCCGCCAAGCTTGGCAGAACTATTATGAACCATTAAAAGCGCGTACAGAGGCATTACAGCATGAGATGCCTGCCGCTCAGGTGCTGAAAGATATTAGTAAAGAAGTGGATATGTATATCAACCACCTTGATCAGTTTGGTTATCAAATGTTTGTGCTGAGAAAGGGACGTTATTGACCCAGACTATTGAGAAGGCAGCGTACATCGCTGCCTTTTTTGAACTGTCAGTGTCAGTTATTCCGTAGATATGTAAAAAGAGATTGTCGCCTCGCTCTTCCTCGCCCCTACAAACTCGATATTTGCCCTACCTATAGTTTAAAAATTGGCGAGAAAATAAGGGATTATTAACGCATTGGCCAAATCGATAAAGAAAGCGCAAACCAATGGCACCACAATAAAAGCAAGGTGCGAGTTACCATAACGCTGTGACACGGCAGACATATTGGCCATTGCCGTCGGGGTCGATCCTAATGATATACCGCCAAAGCCAGCACAAATTACGGCTGCATCATAGTTTTTCCCCATGGCAGGAAATACAACCAGTAAGTTTATGAGTATCGCCACCACAAACTGGGCAGCTAAAATAGCAAAGATAGGCCCCGCAAGATCAATGAGGGTCCATAATTGCATGCTCATTAGCGACATGGCGAGAAAAGTGCCCAAGGAGATATCGGCAATTAGGGCAATAGCAGGTTTTCGCGTCGGCCAGTTGGTACCGGTAATACGACGGATCCCACTGCCATGGACAATGTTTGTCATCACGATCCCCGCAAACAAGCAAGTTACGAATAAAGGCAATTGCAATCCCAACTCAGCAATGGCTTCATTAAGGATATAGCCTAAAATCACGCAGACATGAATGGCAAGTATCGCATCAAGAAAGTCTAAACCCGAGATACGATCATTTTGACTATCTTCTGCTACCCCAACATCTAACGCTTCTTTGGTTTCTGGTTTAAGGTCATAACGGGTGATAAGAAACTTGGCAATTGGTCCTCCCATTAAACTCGCAAGGATAAGCCCGAAAGTAGCACTGGCCACCCCAATTTCCATGGCATTGCTGATTCCAAAATTTTCCGCAATGCTCGGTGCCCAGGCAATTGCGGTCCCATGCCCACCAATCAATGAAACGCTTCCGCCCAGTAGCCCTACGGCGCTGTCTAAGCCAAATAAACTGGCGATGCCAATCCCAGTTATGTTCTGGATCAGCATGTAGCCAATGGTGATTGATAATAAGATGACCAATGGCAGGCCACCTTTAAGTAAATCACGTAAGCTGGCATTGATACCTATGGTGGTAAAAAAATAGACCAGTAACACATCACGCGCAATCAGATTAAATTCAATCGCAATGTCCGATACTGCGTATACGATGGCAATAAGTACTGAAAATAAGAGCCCCCCAGTAACGGGTTCGGGAATGCTAAATTCTTTAAAAGGTGCAAACTGGTTATTAAGCTGTCGCCCGATAAACAGGACCAATATCCCAATGGTGACAGTAAAAAAAGAATCGAACCGTAATATCCCATTTATCCAGTCCATCTCCATACAAACTCCCAATCATTAACAGCCAGTCAAACAGATGCTGGCTATTAATATATAGACTAATGTATGCAAAGGTTAAGGATCAGAATGGCAGATAATGCAGGAGTTAGCCCCTATAGACTCTTTTAATACTCATATTTACCGCTAATGCTGTTCACGGTGAATGTCTGCACTGTGAGAGTCGGTGACCAATATGTACTATTCCAGCCAGCTTTAGCCTTTAGATGGCGGATGAACTCCATGGGTTTGGGTAACTGTTGCCACACTTGGGGCAGGAATAACGCCTCGTGGTGATTATCAGATAAGATCACGCCGACTTTATTCTTTTGTAAATAATCTAGGAGCTCTTGCTCGGATGAAACGGCAAGTGGAGCAGGCGGTGACAGTACAGAGATCTCAATTGTCAATGTATCCAGTTGCTCTTCGGTGAGCGGCATAAAACGGCGATCCTGATAGGCACTGGAGCGGGCTTTGTTATGCACATCGAGTACCAGTGGGCTATGGGCAACCGTGGTGCCCAAGCAGCCTTGTAACTCGCCTGCGACTTTAAGCGTAACGAAGCAAGCGCCTGGCCGGAGTAATTTTTTGCCGTAGAGATCAAGCCTAGGTGGCTGTGGGACCCTATCCGAAAAATGACTACGAATAGCGTCACGGGCGACATCCAGTAATTGCGTGAGTTCCCCTTTATTCAGGGTCTGATATGAGGTAACTGACATATCCAACGACTTTCTCCTTATCTCCGGCGGTAGTGTCGCCAGAGTTGATAAATGCTTTACGCGTAAATTGGTATCCCCTTTGTTTAGCTAACAATAGCAATGTATTAATACCGGTTGAGCCACAGGCCTGCTCGGGGGTAAGCGATGGCTCATGGTTTTCGATCAAGGCGCAGGTATGGCTGTCGATATGTTGGGCAGTGGAATAGGAATGAAAATGGCTGAGATCACTGCTAATGATTAGCAGACAGTCATTACCTTGCCATAGCGTATCGATAATGTTGGCGACTCTGGTCGGAGATACATTGCTGGTTAAGAGCGGTAACAGGGTGAAATCATGTAAGCATGATTGCAAAAAAGGTAATTGCACTTCAAGACAGTGCTCTTGAGCATGAACCTGATCTGATACCTCAATATCATCTATTTCTTTCAACTTATCAATACATTGTGTGTCAATTTTTATGTTTCCTAATGGCGTCGAGAAAAAGGCGGCAGAAGGAACGGCACAACCGTTAAAATAATGGCGATGACTGGGGCCAATTATGATCACCCTGTGGATACGATCGGCCTGAGATTTCAAGTATTGATAGGCATTGGCAGCGACTTTCCCTGAAAATATATAACCGGCATGAGGTGCGATAATGGCCCGAATAGGGTGCGGCCACGATAACCCTTTTGGTAACCAGCAGTCGAGCTGTGACTGTAGTTGTTCAGGGGATTGAGTATAAAACTGCCCCGCAACGGCTGGTGGGCGAGTATGCATTGATGTCTACCTGAGTATGGGTTGATTGAATAATTAACAGGGCTCGAACTAAGTGCCTATCCCAGTAGGTAATAACGGTTGAACTATAATTAGTACCAACGTGATCAAAATGTGGTACTGATTATGGCTGTGACATCAAATCCAAAGCTTTGGGAACTCACAGATGAAATGTGGGCAAAGATTGAACCGCTTATCCCCACACCAAA
>NZ_JAKJSL010000069.1:0-23260 GCF_050336815.1 Photobacterium nomapromontoriensis | reverse complement strand
GTCTAGGGTCTAGGGTCTAGGGTCTAGGGTCTAGGGTCTAGGGTCTAGGGTCTAGGGTCTAGGGTCTAGAAGAGCACAAAGAAAGAAAGAAAGAAAGAAAAAGAGAAGAGATACGAGTGAAGAAAAGTGAGAGGTTGAAGACAAAAAAAGGCGCTATTTTGTCAACGCCTTTTTTGTAGATTAGATCGGTTATTGCGGGGTTTCCGATGAAGGCAACGGCTTACGCAGTGCCTGACGGATCCGAATGGTAAGGAAACTAAGTACCGCCAATGCCAGTGTAATAACGGGCGCCGCCATTAACCCCATCGTCACCAATCGGCTGATGTGTTCAGGCAACAACGGTAATAACAAGCCAATACCGCATAGCAGTAACGTCCACAATCCCGCACTCAACCAGGAAAAGTAATGAAACTTACCGACCCGCTTTACTCGCATCCCCATCATCAACGGTAGCAGTGAACGCACAACCGGAATAAAGCGCGCACAGAACAATGCCACTAAACCGTGCTTACCTAACAAGGTATCTACCTGTTGTAGCCTGCGGGCAGGAACGGCATTCACCCACCCCTGCACCTTGGGCAATCGATATAACCATTTACCTTGCATGTATGCGGCCCAGCTACCCATCGCAGCACTCGTCGCAATCACGACCATAATCAATACCGGATCAAGTACGCCGACTGCAGCCAATGTACCTGATAACACGACAACGCTGTCACATGGGAAAGGAGCCGCAGGGATAAACCCACTTTCGAGGAAAATAAGCGCCGCAACGACCAAATACACCAAACTGGCGCTACCTGGCGCCATCAACGCGGTAAAATCCTGATGCCACAGAGCAAGCAGAACAGAAACTATTGAATCAAACATTAAGACTCCTAGACATCAATGTAATAGCAATTAGAAAAAATGAAACGATGACTGATGTCATTATCGAGTATGGATAAAGCGATAGAGCAGATTAGATTCTTGCCCCCCGCCACCGCTTAAATGAACAGTCCGCTGATAACACCGCAACAATACCGGAATCAATACCGCAGTGATCACCAAGTCTGCCGCATAGCCCAGTGTAAACCACATAGAGCCTCTTGAGGCATCCATTCCCGTACTGGTTCGTTCACTAAACACCGCACCGCCGCGCGGTGTATTCAACCGGGGGGCATTACGACTCGGCAACGCCTGTTTAGCAGGGGCATACTGATAGCTTGTTCCGTCCAGTAGCTCAGTACCAGAAAGGCTAACCAGCCGCATGGTTCCATTAGCGATACCAATTACAGGCAATACACTCCCCTGACTCATAAAAATAGTCATCCATGAGAAGAGCAAAATAGCTAACCAGTATTGGTAAATACCCATACCGTGAATCCAAGCGGAAATAAGAAGTTCCTTTTACCGCCACGCGTACCTAATTGCAATACAATTTGTGTAAGATCTCACTTCTGTTGAAATACTTAATAATGTAGAGCGAGGCCTCACATCATCAAGCCGTAATATTCCAATCGTAATATACGCAGGCAAGGACAACTCATAGTTAGTCAAACTAGACCTTTTTAGAATAATGGACCATGTATATATTTGATTTCAATCACAACACCAGCAAATGCAGATAGCGTGTAGATTTGCATAACCCAATATACCTTCACTTGTCTCATGTAAACTAATGGAATATACAATGAAACCTCGTTATCTCGCGTTGCTCATCGCTGTGCTCAGCACGCCCGCTCTTGCGTTTGATCTTGAAGCCCCTAAAGCCAATAACAGCGAGAACCTTGTTTGGACTGGCCACATGAGCCCAGATACCGATACGGTGACCTCTGCGATTGCCGCTGCATATATTTATGGCGGTACCGCTGCAGTACCAGGCGAACTGAATCCAGAAAGCACCTTTGTGTTAGATTACTGTAAAGCGGCAACGCCGAAAGCATTATCTAACGTGAAAGCGACAACCATCGGCTTGGTTGACTTCAACCAAAAAACGCAGCTGCATAAATCTGTTAACGAAAAAGATATCGTTGCCATTGTTGATCACCACGCTATCGGCGGCAATCCTGTCAACTTAGCTCAAGTGGCTGCAATTGATATTCGCGCTTGGGGCTCAGCGGCCACCATTCTAGCCAATCGAGCAGACAAACTGGGCGTTACATTACCGGCGAGCGTGGCTTGTACAACGCTTGGCGGGATCTTATCAGACACCATGGTATTCCGCTCACCAACCACCACACAATATGATCGTGACTACGCGGAGAAGCTAGCCAACATTGCAGGCATCAAGGATGTTGAAGCATTTGGTGAAAAGATGCTGGAAGCGAAATCAGACCTTAGCCATGTCAGCGCGGCTGATGTACTAAAGCTGGACTATAAAAACTTTGCCTTTGGCGGTAAGAAAGTGGGTATCGGTGTCGCAGAAACAATTACGCCACAGCAGCTGCTTGATCGTAAACCTGAATTCATTAACGCCATGAAGGCTCATAAAAAAGCGGCTGGCCTTGATCACCTGTTCTTCGCCGTTATCGACACCAAGAACAAGCGCGCCAATGTTCTTTGGATCGACAGTGCTGATAAGAAAATTGCCAAGTTGGCATTTGAAGGCAAAACGACAGAAGAGTGGCTTGAACTTGATGGCGTAACATCTCGTAAGCGCCAGATCGGCCCTGCGGTTCAGAAGGCCATTGAAGCTAAATAAGTTAAAACCATCGTTTTTTACATAAAGTAAAAGGATGACAAGCCCGTCACTGACACTCATCGTGACAGGCTTGCCGCTTCTTACTCCCAACGACTTACCGTCAAACATGACAACGTTTACAAATCAAACAATATCAATAAAAACAAGTGCTAAAGCACCCAATTTCGATAATGAATAAAAGCGAAGATTGCGATCATGGCACAAAGCGTGTCTAATATTTTTTCCGGTTTTGTCTGACAGGCGATTAACCTCGACATAATGGGTTCCTGTCTATGAAAAGGTGGTTAAATGGCAACAATAAAGGATGTCGCAAAAGAGGCGGGGGTTTCCATTGCGACCGTATCTCGCGTGATCAACAAATCCCCCAAAGCCAGTCAGGCATCCATTGATTCCGTCACCCTCGCCATGAGCAAATTAGGCTATCGTCCCAACGCGGCCGCCCGAGCGCTCGTCAGTCAAAGCACCAATACCATGGGCGTGCTGGTTTCCGATGTGTCCGACCCGTTCTTTGGTACTTTAATCAAATCTGTCGACAATGTTGCCCGTGAAAACGGCAAACATATCCTGATCGGTAACGGTTATCACAATGCCGATGATGAACGTCGCGCACTGGATTTACTGATCAATAGCCGCTGTGATGCGTTGGTTATTCACTCGAAGGGATTATCCGATCAAGAACTGATCAACTATGCCAACGAAGTGCAAGGCATGGTGTTGATCAACCGCCATATTCCGGCACTGGCTGATCGCTGTATTTCACTCGATAACCGTAAAGGCGCCTATCTGGCAACAGAGTACCTGATCCGCCACGGGCATAAGAATATTGCCTGTATCGCCTCATCACAAGGTATCGAAGATACCAATGAACGGGTAGATGGCTACTTGGCGGCACTGCAAGACAACCATATTACGCTACCGAAAAACTACATTGAATATGGTAAGGCAGACAGTGATGGCGGCGAAACAGCGATGACCAACTTACTGGCCAAATCACTCAATATCACTGGCGTGGTTGCCTATAATGACTATATGGCAGCAGGTGCATTATCAGTACTGGATCAAAACAATATCAGTGTACCGGATGACATCTCGATGGTCGGCTTTGATGATGGACTGATCGCCCGATTTGTTCATCCTCGTCTCACCACAATTCACTATCCAATCAAGATGATGGCTGAACGCGCGGCAAACTTGGCGTTAGCTCTCGCACAACATACTGCTGTCGATGATGAAACCATCATATTCACCCCCACTTTGGTCCGTCGTCATTCAGTAAAACCAATATAGCCGCTTACACAACATTCGCGCTCATTGATGCCTGACACCCAATGAAAAAGCCCTGCTCGGTCAGTGCATAGACCGGGCAGGGCTTTTTTTATGCTCACATCAATCGCTATTAAAACGTAAACTGGTACACCGTAAAGAAACGGTATTCCTGCTCAGGCTCAAGCATACAGCTTGGCTGTGGCCACTGTGGGTGATTAGGGGAATCAGGCAAAAACTGGGTTTCCAGTGCCAATCCTGCGTAAGCCTGATAAACGCCACCTGAACGATTAGCTGTCCCTGCCAACCAATTCCCGGTATAAAGCTGCATCGCGGGTTTGTCCGTGGCCACCTGCATACAAACAAGCTCATCAGGCGATACAACTTTAGCCACCGGCAAAGAAACATCCCGCCCAACGTTAAACAGGTAACTGTGATCATAACCATTTGCGGCTTGCTGTTGCTCATCAACCAGAAAATCCGCCGATACAGCCTTTGCCTGATTAAAATCAAAACCCGTTCCAACAACTGGCCGCAGCTCACCTAACGGGATCCCAACCGCATTGGTCGGCAAGTATTGATCCGCAGTGATCGTTAATTGATGTTCACGGCAGTCTTGGCCCGACTCAGCCCCCATCAAATTAAAATACGCATGGTTAGTTAAATTAACTGGGGTCGTTTTATCCGTTTGGGCCGCATAGGTCATGATAACTTGATTGTCATCGGTCAATTCATAGCAAACCTGCACAGACAAATTCCCCGGAAAGCCCTGATCCCCATCGTGAGAAAACAGTGAAAAAATCACTTTCTGTGACTGCTGCTTTTCAATCGCCCAGCGACGCTTATCAAACCCGTCAGAACCACCGTGCAAACAGTTCCCGGCCTGATTCACGACCACTTGATAACCCACCCCGTCAATCTCAAACTGGCCATTCGCAATACGATTAGCGTAACGACCAACTGCCACACCCATAAATGCTTTCTGGCGGATGAAATCATCCATGGTACTGACACCAAGCAGAACATCACGCTGCTCACCATTGCTCAGCGGTAAGGTGCAACTTAACCAAGTTGCACCAATGTCCATAAACACCACCCGCATGCCTGACATGTTTGTTAGCTCAACCAATTTAGCCGGATGACCATCAAACGCCATCTGCTGGGTCATGGTATTAAATAAAGGGTGACTCATTATTGTTATCCTTACAGTATTTCAACTAAGCCCGCTCCATCTTGGGCCTGACACACATAAATTGACGCCATCAGCCCCGTCGCTGCGTGGTAATGAGCTTCTACCGCGGCTTTTACACTCTCAACCATCATTGGGGGCACCAGCGCCACGATACAGCCACCGAAACCACCGCCGGTCATGCGTACCCCGCCCTCTTCACCAATAACATCTTTTACAATATCAACTAAGGTATCTATTTCCTTGACCGTGATTTCAAAATCATCGCGCATTGATGCGTGAGACTGTGCCATCAGCTCACCCATGCGTTTGATATCACCCGTTCTCAATGCTTCTGCTGCTTCAACCGTACGGGTATTTTCAGTGATCACGTGGCGGGCACGTTTCGCCACCATAGGATCGAGCTCCGTCTCTTTCGCAGTAAACTGCACAAGTGTTACATCACGCAGTGCTGACACGCCAAAAATACGTGCGGCTTCTTCACACTGTTGACGGCGAGTGTTGTATTCACTGTCAACCAATCCGCGCTTCTTGTTGGAGTTAATGATCACCACCGCCATGTCTTCCGGCATTGATACTGCGTAAGTTTCCAGACTACGGCAATCCAGTAGCATGGCATGGTTGGCTCGCCCTTCTGCTGAAATCATCTGATCCATGATGCCGCAGTTACAGCCTACAAATTCATTTTCAGCTTGCTGACCATTGAGCGCCACTTCCGCCTGGCAGATCTCCAAGTTATACAGTACCTTGAACGTCTGGCCAATCACCACTTCCAATGCTGCCGATGAACTTAACCCGGCTCCCTGCGGTACATTTCCGCTGACTGAAATATCCGCCCCAGTGAAATGGTAACCACGCGCCAACAGGCACTTCACCACACCGCGAATGTAGTTCGCCCACATTTTGTCTTGCTGAAAAGTGATCGCTTGGGTGATATCAAATTCATCCACAGCATTGTCATAATCGACCGATACCACGCGCACAAGGTTATCATCACGCTTGGCGGCTGCGACCACGGTTTGATAGTTGATCGCACATGGCAGCACAAAGCCATCGTTGTAATCGGTATGCTCGCCGATCAGGTTAACCCGACCCGGCGCTTGAATAATATGGCTTGGCGCATAACCAAAAACGTGCTCGAAAGCAGTTTTTACATTGCGAATGAGTTCAGACATAACAAGGTTCTCACGAAAAAGTAAAATCGGTGGGCGATCGCCTGGCAGCCATCGCCATAATTAATAAGCGCTTAACAGTAACGGCGCCTTATTGTTGTTCTTTGTAGTGAACATCACTGAGATCACGTAACCGCTGGGCGGCCTGCTCGGCGGTCAGATCCCGCTGGCTTTCAGCCAACATTTCATACCCCACCATGAACTTACGCACCGATGCACTGCGCAATAGTGGCGGGTAAAACAATGCATGTAGCTGCCAGTGATCAATGTCAGTGCCTTCTTCAAAGAACGGCGCGTAATGCCAGCCCATCGAATACGGGAAAGAACACTGGAACAAGTTGTCATAGCGGCTGGTCAGCTTTTTGATGGCAACAGCCAAGTCATCACGCTGTTCATTATTCAGCTCGCTCATCCGACGGATGTGTGTTTTTGGCAGTAGCATGGTTTCAAATGGCCACGCCGCCCAATAAGGCACTACCGCCACCCAATGTTCCGTTTCAACCACGATGCGCGAACCGTCTTTGATCTCTGCCTCGACATAGTCCACCAGCAAATTACGACCATTTTCTTGGTAATACGCTTTGAGGTTATGCTCTTTACGCTCAATCTCATTAGGCAAGAAGCTGTTCGCCCAAATCTGCCCATGCGGGTGAGGCTGAGAACACCCCATCGTTTCGCCTTTGTTCTCAAACGCTTGAACCCAAATGTAATCTTTACCCAGCTCTTCAATTTGATCATTCCAGGTGTCAATCACTCCACGAATTTTATCAACGGGTAGCTCGGGCAAAGTTTTGCTGTGATCAGGCGAGAAACAGATCACCCGACTCAGGCCGCGTACCCCTTGGGTTTTAAATAGCGGATTGGCTGACTCAGGCGCTTCTGGCGAATCCACCATGAGCGCAGCAAAGTCGTTAGAAAATACGTATGTCCCGGAGTAATCAGGGTTCACATCCCCTGAAATACGCGCATTGGTTGGGCAGAGAAAACACGCCCCGTCATACTGGGGTAATTGCGCGGTCGATGGCTGTTCATCCATGCCGCTCCAAGGGCGTTTTGCACGATGAGGGGACACCAATATCCACTGACCTGTCAGCGGGTTATAACGACGGTGTGGGTGATCAACGGGATTAAACTCAACATTAGACATAACTAGTTACTCAACTCATTAAAATGCTTTGATCTCTCACTGCATATATTCATGACATTGGGAAATACGGTGAGCAATACAGTGGACAATACGGCGGCTTCAATTACGCAGGGGTGTACCCTTGCGGATTATTGGATTGCCAACGCCAGGTATCGGCACTCATGGTTGCAATCGTTCGTGTCGCGACCCAATCCAGTTCACGGGCCGCTTTTTCCGTACTCGCCCAACACTCAGCAATATCACCCGGACGACGCGGGCAAATCTCATAGTTCACTGGCATACCACAGGCCACGCTAAACGCGTTGACCATCTCTAACACGCTGGAGCCTTTTCCGGTTCCCAAGTTATAAATATGCAGGCCAGCTTTCTCACCCACGGCTTTCAATGCAGCAATGTGGCCATCCGCTAAATCCATCACATGAATATAATCACGTACGCCAGTGCCATCGGGTGTTGAGTAGTCATCACCAAACACAGACAGTTTCTCGCGACGCCCTACCGCGACTTGCGCGATAAACGGCATTAAATTATTAGGGATCCCCTGCGGATCTTCCCCCATCGAGCCTGACGGGTGCGCCCCTACCGGGTTAAAATAACGAAGCAAGGTAATGCTCCAATCGTTTTCAGCCGCAAACAGATCAGACAAGCATTGTTCGACCATGTATTTACTACGGCCGTAAGGATTGGTGGTAGCCCCAGTTGGAGAGTCTTCGGTGATAGGAACAATCTCCGGATCGCCATATACCGTAGCGGAAGAGCTAAATACGATGCTTTTCACCCCGGCTTTACGCATTGAGCGCGCCAGCACCAATGAACCATTAACGTTGTTATCGTAGTATTCGAGTGGTTTTGCGACTGATTCTCCCACCGCTTTTAGACCAGCAAAATGGATGACTGCCGTAATGTCATACTGAGCAAATATCGAATCCAGAAACGCTTCATCACGAATGTCACCGTGATGGAACGCTGGCATCTTACCTGTCAGCGCTTCAATACGATTCAATACCTCCGCATTGGCATTACATAAGTTATCGACAATGACTGGCACCATCCCTGCTTCAATCATCTGCACACAAGTGTGACTACCGATATACCCCATACCACCTGTAACAAGCACTTTCATCCGTTGGCTCCCTCAATATTTGGCGCGTAATGTCGCTTTGAACCTGCTATGGCAGAAATTCTAGCAACTAACAGCACTCAAGATCCGTGATCAAACCCTCACAGTGTAAACGTTTCCACAGATTAACTCACACCTCCTAAAAAGCGTGAATACTTTATCCACACCCTTAATTTTCACAAGACCAGTAGCTTATTCCGAAATGAAAAACCGCGAGGAAATACGGGGGTAACGTGCGAAGAACGAGACAAAAATAGCAGCTAGCGGTGACGCCCCCTGCCGCAGGAGTAAGCATATAGGGGGCCGCGAGAGAGCGTTATGACATATTCAGTCTAAATATGGAGTTGGTTCAGGTGTTTTTGACGAACTTGCTGCAAGAGAGACCAGGCACGCACCTTTTTCAACAAGCTCGCGCTTACTTTCTTTTTGTTAATTCGAGGCCGTTTGTTGTTCTTAACGAATTCTGTCTTGTTACTCATAAATTACCGCTTTTGTTTTTTGCTGCTTCGCACCCAATAATAGACAGACGACTCCGCCAACCGAATACGCAACTAAATCCATCCAGTCAAACGTCGCCCCCAATATAATACTTAACGGAGATCCCGACTCTAAACCAAGCAACGGCCCTAATCGTAAGTACTGACTAACTTCAACAGAAAACGCTAAAAACACAGTAGCGCACGCAATAATATTGGATGGTAAATTCACCATGCTGGCAATTACGAAATAAAGCCATACAACAACCAGTACATCGCCTAGTGTTGGCCGAATAAAGGAATCTTGAACAAACAATGCAATAAACACTAATACCAGTAATAAAAGCATACTGATCAATAGATGGCTGAATGAAAATCGAAAGTACCTTGGGTCAACAGAGCCGCCTTCACGGTGCTGACTCATCATAGATCTCATTAAAGTCATACTATTAGGCTTGTTGTTGTTCATGCCTGATAACCTCATCATTGGATTCTAAACTCTTGCAGCTACGCTCATACCAGTCAACATCTCTTGTCAGTACCATCACTAAACTCAAAATAGCAAAGCACAACAGGGTTCCCATCAATAAGGCGTAGCTTTCAGCAAGCAGCAGCCCGAACAATAAACCATAGAGGCCCAACAGACTGCCGCCAAATATCAGCCCATTTTTTTTACTTTTTAGCATACCGCCAACATACACGCTCAATAGAACCGTGGAAGCCAATGCAGAAATCACATATGCCCAGTTAAACCCGACATGCTCACTTAACGAAATAAGTAACAGATAAAACAGGGCCAACGCTAAACCAACGAAACCATACTGGATCGGGTGCATCATCCGGGCTTGTAACATTTCAAGCAAAAAGAAGCTCGCGAAAACCAGAGTAATCACTAGCAAAGAGTAATTAATCGCACGATGGGACTTCAAATAATGGTCAACCGGATCAATCAAGTCGACCCCCATTTGGCGGCGTTCAAACTCATAGCAAGACGATGAATCCGACATGCAGTTACCAAACAATTGCGTCATATTGGTCGAAAAATTATTACTCGCCCATTGCGCATTAAAGCCTGCATCAGAAATGTCTGAGGATATCGGTAAATAGTCACCAATAAAGCTTGGGTGTGGCCATTCCGACGAAAGCTCAACCGTTGTATTCTTTCCTATTGGTGTAACCTGAAGCTGCCCCATACCCTGTAATAGAAAATTCAAATCAAAAGGCAGCATGGTTGAAGCATTGAGTTGGTTGGTATCTAAACGGGTACGAAACCCCTGAGCCAACTGATTAATCCCCGTACCGGGAATAACGTCGATCGCTTTGCCACCAAGCGTCATATTATCCAATTTGATCAGCCCTCGACTATCACTGATACCCACGACCATATTAACGTCTTGTATATCAAACTGGCGTAGTTCACTCAGCGCCGAGAGATCAAACGATCCTTTCAATGCTGTTTTCGCTTTATACAATCGAGCTTGATAGATACCTCGATATTTTTCAAAGCTCTCAAGATGGGCGGTCAAATCAAACGTGTCGGGTAAAATGAAAGCTTGACGTTTCATCGCATACGTTTTGTCTTCATTTGTCACCATTTCGATGTAATCCACACTGAGAAATGGTCCAATGATCCGCTGTTTATCGCTGCTGCTGCGCGCAATATCGTCCTGCACTTCTTGTTGGCGATGCGATCGCTCTGAGATCAGATCACTAACCATAGAAAGAGGGATCTGCAACAGTACAAATAAAAACAGCACAAAGCCGAACTTTATTGCAATTTGATTATTAAAAATCGTCTTCACTTTCATTCTCCTAAATTGATATTTTCATTGTAAAACGTCAATTTGGAGAATGAATGGAGCCTATGTGGAGTTTGTATGGAGTTGGGCGAAATTGCAGGGGACAATTAATCCGTTGGTAATTGCAGTGTGACTTTGACCCCTTCTGCCATGTTTTCAATCTTAAGCGTACCACGGTGTAGTTTGACCACCTGCTCAACAAAATTAAGCCCCAAACCGGTACTTTTCACGCCATTCTCACGTGCCAGTGAATAGAACCGCTCGGTCAGCCTTGTCATTGCATAGTCAGGTATTTGCGGGCCACTATTGTATATTGAAAGCGTTACCACTCCTTTCGTGTTTGCAACCTGCCATTGAATTACGCCATCTTGACCCACAAAATCAATCGCATTATCCATTACATTAAACAGTGCCTGCTTAAACAGAAAACCATCACCTTGAATAGCGACAGGTTTGTCTGTCTCTAAGCAATGGTTTGTGAGGTAGCAGTTGACCGCTTTGGCGCTTAATCGCACATCAGAAGCCTGCATAATATCGTTAATCACCGATACAATATCAATCGACTCTAGCCTATCGAGCTGCGGTCTTTTTTCTAATCGAGCCAGTTCCAGCAACTTGTCGATTAATGACTGCATACGATCACTTTCTCGTTCAATATTTGAGGAAAAGCGAAGGATTTTGTCTTCTGGCAGCGGCATCTGTAGTATTTCACTGGCGCCTTTAATGGCTGATAGCGGGCTCTTTAATTCATGAGTCAGCGTTTCAACGTATTCTTCCACATACTGCTTTCCGTCGAGTTGATTACGCATTTTTTCCAAGGCATCACTCAGGGTGCCAAACTCATAGAACATACGAAAAGTAGGCTTGGTGACTTTCTGCCCCTGTCCCATTTTTTCTGCATAATCTTCCAGCGAATTCAATGCTGAATGAATACGCCATGAAAACAGAGCACCGACGACAAGCACCAATCCGCTCATCCATACCATCCAGAACAAGACATTACGTTTGGATTGATCGATAAAGGGTTGAACCGAACGGTTTGCTTTCGCTACCGTTACGCTGCCGATGATCTCTCCATTGTGATAAATGGGCGCCGCAACATGCATAACTGTCGACAACGGATCATTCGGATTTTCTGTTGTACTCCGCGCGCCATATTGACCCCGCAACGTCAAATACACATCATTCCATTGAGAGTAATCCTCACCGACATCCTGCTGCCAGGAATCAGCGATGACAATACCTTGCTTATCCGTGATGTAAATACGGTGATTAATGGCGGGCTTACCCATTTCCCCAATGTGAGCTTTGGGTTCACGCTGACCATAAGCGGTCAGCAGTTCAGAAAAACGACTTTGTGCAATATTGCCATTGGCCACATCCTCTTCCACCAGCACCGCGAGAAGGTTAGCCATATCAACCAGTGTTTCTTCTGTGGTTTGACGAACCGTAGGTTTAAGTTCTTGAATGACGGTAGTACTCACCGTATAGGCGGTCATTCCAACTAAAATAAAATAAAGAAAAAACAGTCTCAGCCCCAATGGGATTTTAGGCCAGCGACTCATAGCTCACCCTTATTGCTATAGTAATAACCAAAGCCGCGTTTAGTGCCCACACGTTCAGACATCGCAAACGGTTTGAGTTTGTGGCGAATGGCCTTAATATGCGAATCAATATTTCGTTCATATACGGCTTCCGGCGCCATATCTGCGGCAACCATTAACTGCTCTCGACTCAAAACATTAGACGAGACAGATATCAGCTTATTAAGAATTTTAAATTCCACTGCAGTCAGGCCGAGCATCTGCCCGTTAATACCGTAATCAAAATTCAGGGGCTGCAGATCATCGTTATCAGGCTGTGCTGTTATCTGCTTACCCACATGATGCTCTTTCGTGCTCACCTGATCGTGCGGTTGCAGATCGTATTGCTGAACATGAGTCAGTGGTCGATGTCGCTTAATACGCAATTTTATTCTCGCCAACATTTCCCTTGGACTGAACGGCTTAGTGACATAATCATCGGCCCCAATTTCCAATCCAACCACACGATCAATTTCATCATTTCTGGCCGTCAAAAAGATGATCGGAATATCGGAAAATTCACGAATGGTTTTACACAGCTCAAACCCATTACCATCCGGTAATCCAACATCCAGCACCAACAGATCCGGAGACGTCGACCGAAGAAAAGCTAACCCTTCACCCGCCGTCGAAAACCAATATGTCTCATAACTATCCATTTCCAATACATGAATGAGATTCTCTGCAATGGCTGGCTCATCTTCAATGATAAGCACGGTTAATTTATCGCTCAATGTTCAGATTCCCCATGACACTTCTATTTATCTGCAGTTTCAATGACATATTAATCGATATTACCCTCCGAACCTAACTCATCCATGGTGTCCGCGGTTATCGTTCCCCGCCATAATTCACTGACATACAGCACAGGTATATCCATACCACTCAATGTACTCTGGCAACCAATCTATACAACGCCCTGAACAACCCGAAACACCCTCTCTCTGCTAGCCCGTTTAATAGCATTACACCGTCAACATCCCGCCGACTTCACCTAAAACACCACACGGATCACACTACGTAATCAGGTGAGACTTTTATTGAGACACTGTGATGAATGACTGATTTTACGTTTGTTTTGGCTGTTAATATCGCCGCATCGATTTATTAGTTTCACCTGATTGCGTTACATTAATTAGAGGTTAACATGGAAAAAATCATGAAACTCATTGAAGTCCGACTCATGCCTATCGCGGGTCGGATTGCACAGCAGCGTCACTTAGGGGCCATTCGCGATGCCTACATTTCGTTTATGCCTTTTATTATCGTCGGCTCGATTCTGCTTGTTATCAGCTCATTCCCAAGTGTTGCCTATAAAGAATTCATGGCATCGGTATTCGGCGCGAACTGGGGTAACAACATTGAAATCCCGTTCTCAGTCATTTTCTCTGGAATGTCACTGTTCATCTCGTTCTTAGTCGCTTACCGCCTAGCAGAGCGTTACGATCTGGATAAGATTTCTGCCGGTATTCTATCTCTATCAGCTTTCCTTATTCTGACCCCGTTTGCTCAGGCTGATACCCTTGGTACCGTGATCCCAACCGCCTGGCTTGGCTCTCGCGGGTTATTTGTCGCAATGATTGGTGCTCTGATCTGGACTGAAGTCTTCAAATGGTTCATTGATAAGAAAATCACCATCAAAATGCCTGATGGCGTTCCGCCTGCTGTGCAAAAATCGTTTGCCGCACTGATCCCCGCAACCGTGGTAATGTGTCTTGCGCTTGCGATCCGTCTAGCATTTGCCACCACTGAATACCAGACTATTCATCAGTTCATTTATGATGTGCTGGCGACCCCTATTCGTTCATTCGGGACCTCTTACATCGGCGCAATGCTAACCGGCCTGACAATCACTATCTTGTGGTCTGTCGGTATCAACTCAGGCTCAATGGTTAACGGGATCATGCGTCCTATCTGGGCTGAGAACCAACAAGAAAACCTGACGGCTGTTGCCAATGGCATGACCCCTCCTCACGTCGTCACTGAGCAGTTCTTTGACATCATTTGGATGGGTGGTGCGGGTGCAACGCTGTCACTAATCATTGCTGTTCTGATTTTTGCTCGCTCACAACACGTTAAGAAAGTCGGTAGCCTTGCTGCGGGTTCATCCATCTTCAACATTAATGAACCGGTATTGTTTGGTTTACCCGTTATCATGAACCCGATCATGCTGATCCCATTCAATCTGGTTCCTTTAGTTCTCATCACAACCCAGTACGTTGCCATGTCAATCGGGCTAGTAGCAACCACTACCGGTGCCTTTATCCCTTGGACACTGCCTGCTGTCTTCTCTGGCTTCATCGTCACGGCAAGCATCTCAGGGGCCATTATGCAAGTGGTTAACTTGGCCATCGGCGCAATGATTTACCTTCCTTTCCTACGCATTATTGATAAGCAATACCGTGCCGCGGAAGTACCAGTAGAAGCAACCGAAGTCATTCAAGCACGTACCGCAAAGGCTTAATCATGAAAAATAACAACTGGGGCATTATTGCTACGTGGCGCATGGCGTTTGATGGCATCAATGAAGCATCCACACTGCTTCAAGCGGAAAAAAGTGCCACTGATGCGGTGCTCCATGCCGTAAAGCGAGTAGAAGACTACCCGTATTACAAAAGCGTTGGTTACGGTGGCTTACCCAATGAAAAAGGCGTCGTTGAGCTGGATGCTGCCTTTATGGATGGCAGCTCAATGGCCATCGGCGCGGTCGCAAGCATCAAAGATTTCGCGAATCCAATCATGATTGCTGAAGCATTAAGTAAAGAGCGCTTCAACAGTTTCATGGTCGGCGAAGGCGCTGAAGTCTGGGCCGCATCACAAGGCTTTGAGCAAAAAACCATGCTCACTGAGCGCGCTGAACTGCATTACAAAAAGCGCTGCAAAGAGACGTTACAACGCGGCCTATCGCCTTACATGGGCCATGATACGGTCGGCATTGCAGCGCTGGATTGCAACGGTGACATCAGTGTCGGCACCTCAACCAGTGGCTTGTTCATGAAACGCGCTGGCCGAGTAGGTGACTCACCGCTGTCTGGTTCCGGTTTCTATGCCGACAGTGACATCGGCGCGGCAACCGCGACCGGATTGGGTGAAGACCTGATGAAAGGCTGCGTAAGCTACGAAATTGTCCATCGCATGGGCACAGGCATGTCGCCGCAAGAAGCCGCCGAAACCACGGTGCGTGATCTCGAGCGTAAGCTGATTAAACGCTATGGTCGTGCGGGCGATCTCTCGGTTGTTTGCATCAATAACCACGGTGATTTTGGCGCGGCCACCAATATCGACGGCTTTTCGTTTTCCGTTGCCACCCATAAACACGCACCCACCATCTACCTCTGTGTACGAGACGGTGAGCACACAAAACATGAAGTGGCCAGCCAAGAATGGCTAGACGCTTATCAAGCACGAATTACAGCACCCATTGAATAACTTGGAGTTACTATGAAAAATATCCTACTAATTTGTGACATGGGAATGTCAACCAGCCTTGTGGTAAAACGCATGCTACAAGCCGCCGACAGCGAAGGCATTGAAGCGACGATTGAAGCCAAAGGCTCACAAGATTTTAAAAACGTTGTCGCAAACTTCGACTGCATTCTGATCGCACCACAAATCAGCTACAAGCTGGCCGATTTCACTGCGATTGCCAACGAGCACGGCAAGCCTATCGCGCTGATTAATATGATGGATTACGGTTTGACGGCGGGTGATAAGATCCTCGCGCAAGCACTAGCGATGATGAACTAAGGTACGAGAATGAATAGCGAACAGTACGAAGAAAATGTCATGACATTGATTGTCAGTGCCGGTCAATGCCGTAGTTTACTGATGGTCGCGATGAAAGCCGCACGTGAAGGTCAGTTTGATGAAGCTGACAACTACGTAGAAGAGGCACGTAAAGCCTTAAATGCCGCCCACCTGATCCAGACAAAGTTAATTGAGTTTGATGAAGGTGAAGGCAAGCTTCCTGTCCATATTGTGATGGTACACGCACAAGATCACTTGATGAATGCGGTGCTATTGATGGATATGGCTGGTGAAATCATCCACCTTCACAAAAGTCGCAGCTAACGATTACTATTGCAATTAACAATAAAGGGGATCATTGATCCCCTTTATTTTATTAGCAGCGATATTCTCAGAGCACTTACTTCTGCGAGACAAAGCAGTATCGAGATAAAAATATAAAGATAGTAATAAAAAAAGAAGAGAAGCTGACTCGTGATGAATATTCAGATGAAATAATGCAATACACGGATAATTGGCTGATAGAAAAATATCTGCTCGATTAAACGAGCAGTATATTAATAATTTTGTTTTATAAACGTATGAGGCGTGAGGTTTTTTAACCGTTTGCGGATAATTCGCTTATTCAGCGTATCTTCATATTCAAGAATCGTCGCACCTAACCCCAACCGTTTATCAAATAACTCCCCGGCCAAAATGTCAGTAATGTCTTTATCAAATGCGGCATCAACACCGATATCAATACCATCATGTATTTCAACCTGTTGCGAGATACGATGAGCAATATTCAACGCTAAAGGATGGCCTAATGTTAAAACGGAAGTGATCGCATAGGGCAGTACATTACTCACAAAATCTGCAATATTCTCTTCTGCCGACTCGTCGGCCTCTTTAACCAAAGCAAAGCTGATATGAGAACTGAATTTTTCGATAAAAATCAGCAATATACTTTTATTACTGGCAATAGTTAATGGCAAAGGAAAAGCATCAATAATCACCTGTCCCTTATCGATGTCTAATTTGGGTTTGATGGCACGCCCTGCATTATAAGCACTCAGACAACGATTCAGACTCGAACGAGATATCCCTTTATTGATTAATAAGCGCGTAACTTCCAGTAATTCATCAAGCGAAAGATTAAGACGCTTTCTCAGAAACAAAATCAACGCTTCTTGTTCAGGTGACAGCGTTTTGTGAATCACCTTCGGCCGATGAGATTTATCATGGCAAGAGTCACGATTACGCCAACGTTTCACCGTATCAATAGAGATACTCAGCTCTGCAGCCAATTCTGCATCAGACTTCTCTGATGATTGGATATATTTCCGCGTTCTCGGTGTTGTGCTAGCATTAGTATGTAACTTGATTTCCATATAAACTCCTGTTTATTAGGTATATTTTAAAACATCTAACGCTATATATCTATGCCATTTTTCAAGCGAACGGTCACACTTTACCTGACTATTAAGCCGTCAACCAGCACGATAATCAAACTAGCACCCATCAGTCCATACGACCACCTTATAACCCAGTGACTTCAGGATGTTTGTCTCAGCGAGAATGTTCCATCAATCAAGCAATGATAATAGTAAAATGCACAGGCGCATAAATCCGTCTGCGCACACTTCTTATATGACTAATGTTATTGACTAGGCTTCGGTGGTCGTTTATCTAAAAAACGCTTTTTCACCTTCAACAAATGCTCATCATGACGAGTTTTTATTCTTTCCCGCAACTGCTTTTTATCATCACTCATAAATAAAAAATTTCATTATAACTTGATCAATTCACCACAGTCTTTACACAGATAAACTGCTTTAAAAAATAATCGCTGAAAGAAATTACGCTTTATTTTAATAATATTTCGATGTCGACAAAATTGGCACATACATTATTCTCCAGGTGTAAACGTCCGCGGCATGGTTAAGCACCACACACATTCCTGTTATGGACGATTTAAAACGATTATAGCGCCTAAGACCCCCTGATAAAGGATGACTTCAGAGCCTGGCATAATTTATAGCGGTAATGATGGCTCGGAGATCACAAGATCCGCACAGATCCAATCGCGGTTTCCACCATTCATACGCTTTACGTTGATCTGTTCTTTGACATCCAATGCTGGCGAATATTTTTCATTATTATGAGCTCCTTTCCTAAAACCGATGCCAACAAGATTAATCTATATGACATGCACAGCGTCATCATTTGAACCAATAGTACTACTCAAAATGGGTAGATGCAAGATCGTAAGCTTATGAAATGTCATTCGCAGGATTAATCGGTCTATTAAATTACCCGATTATGCAAAAAAACAAGCTCCGAAGAGCCTGTGATCATTCAGCCATCGTGCCGCTTGTACTTCATTCGATGGAGACACAACCCGACGTAGGGGGTAATGACCCTTCGTGACAGAGCTCTGCTGATAAGTCACGCCGAGCCCGTACCATAATCCAGAATAAAACAAGGTGGATCAGTGGCATAGCTAATTAAGTGATTTATTAAATAGCCACAAGATAGGGATTTTTGACAAGAAAAAAGGCAAAATACAACCCCATTGTTTTCAAGAACAATGCAATATAAGCTCACGAAAAAATGTTGGGATGAACGGTGGACACTAAAAACTGTATTATTGATTCTGACCTAACTCCGGTCTGGCAAACAGAGCTTGAATTACTTGAGCCTAGTAAAATAATATTTTCACATTGGCCTTGTAAGGAAGCGACATCCGATAAAGTGTCGCTCATATAGCGAAAATAGTGTTGAAAAATTAAACTGCTGGTGTGAGTATGTCTGATGTTACATTGTTAACCTTTGTATTCATCCCCTAGCTTGTAGTCACTCAATTTATAGAAAGATAGCGAGTTTTTATCAATGTATTTTTTCAGCTTTTCAACAATCTTTTCATGGAAAATTAAACTTCCGCCAAAGACACCCTCAGGAAGTATAATTAACCTTTCGTTCACATCAATAGCATCTAGAATATCATTATTAAACTTATACTCTATTACTTCATGATCATAATCTGAAGGATCGTAGTTCCTTATCTTACTTTTTTCAAAGTCAATACAATCGAGTTCATCATACAAATTAAAATAGAAGTAATCTTCATGCCAATTGTCATTCTGATCAATAATCACCGCTGGGAAAAGTTGAAAGCTTCTTACTTTATACTGCGCTAATAGTTCGGCAACATCAGATGATACTACTGGGAAAATCCCAGTAAATTGTATTTTATTAAGATTGAATACTGAACTTTTATCACTTAAAGTAAAAAATACAGGACCATCTCCATAATCTAGCTTTATGATTCGGAAATCTCTACGACTAGTATTCAAAGTTGCCTTGAGTGAAATTAAATCATTTCGAAAGGGGTTCTTTAGCAGTAGATAATATTGTTCTTCGTAATTTTTCATATGCCTCTCTGTGGGTGCCAAATTGGAGAAAGCCTTAGAGCTCATATGTGCTCCCTAAGGCATCTATCTATATAAGAGCTATCAACACCCAGTGTTATGAGTTTTGAGCGATGGTTACTTTTTTAGTTAATGCGCTTAAACTCCATTCCAAGTTTGTACTCGCTGAGTTTGAAAAACTGGAATGTCTCAATATTGAATTTGGCTAGTGCCTTTACGACTTTATCGTGAATAATAATTGCGTCACCTTCTACGCGAGCAAGTTTGATAATCAGACGGTTTTCTTCTGGTATATTATCTAAAACGTTGCTGAGTAGTTTGTAAGTTATAACTTCATTGTGCTTTGCATTAGGCTCGTACTCATCAACATCGCTATTTTCAAAGTCAACACAATCTAAAGAATCATAAAAGTTAAAAAAATAAAACTCTTCATGCCACTTCCCGTCATCCCCTATGATGACTGCTGGGAACAACTGAAGACCATGTGTTTTATATTGATTCACTACTCCAGCAATATCTTCCGACACCACTGGGTATATACTATCCATTTGAACATTAGTAAGGTAAAAAGGTATTTCGCCTTTGTAACCATTTTCAAAAAAAACTGGTCCATCTCCATAATCTAATCGCTCGTACGTATGGTTCCTTCTTCCAGTATCTAGCGTTGCTCGTAACGAAAGAAACTTTTCACGGAAAGGAACTCTTTTTAAAAGATAGTATTCTTGTTCATAGTTCTTCATATTTTTCTCTTCAAAGCCCAGTTTTGTGGAAAATCTATAGCTGTATCTAGTGTAAAACTGCTGCTTGGTCGGGTATCAAATTCACCACTGTGATCTCCTTTTTTATCACAACACTTTTTACCACCTTTGACGTCACCAACTTTCTCTCCTTCACCACAACCAATATATGGCTCTTCTGGATCTTGAGGGCGTTCAAAGTTTGTATGTATAGAAGTGAGTGGTAGAGTGAAATTAGCAATTCTTCTCAAAGCCCTTTGACTTACTTTATCCATTATTTCTTTATGGATGTACCGCTCACTCTCTTCAATAGCTGTAGTACCATAACACTCATTAATATCTTGTTTTTTTTCAGTGACTAAGTCTTTGATTGTTTCATGGTAATCATAATTCAATATCTCATCAAATTGATTTTTCTTAAACTTATGATCACTTCTATGAACTTGAGTACCTAAATGACATGCACCTCTAAATGTTGCACATAATATGATCTACTCAGGATTAAGTGGATTAGTTGAGCTTTACTTTAGAGCCCTGAATCTTCTGAATTTTTTCAGCACTACTACTTACATGCTTAGCCGTGGTAGTCATACAGCCATAGTATCTTCTCTTGATTTAAACGAATAGATAAATCAAATTATACACTTAAAAATCAACATGATAACCATAGATTTCCATAAATAATTTTAAAAGAGTAAGGTACTTTTCCCGAGGCTCTTCATACAAAACTAAGACACTAAACAACTATTAGAAAAAGTAGGTCAAAAATGTCTATAGGTATATGTCAAGAACCCCATGGTTAAATGACTTTGGGGCATAAATGAACCGGAACCGATTGACCTAGTGAATGTTGGAAATGGCACAGAATTACCGCCTTTAGCAACTAAATCTCTACTACGTTCTCCCCTGATAGTGATAAAATCTCCGTATCAGAATTACCGAGAAACTCTATGTTTATCCATCATGTTAACGGCATCGACTGGCTGGTGATTACAGCTTTTGAAGAACTGAAAACTCTATTTATCGAAGAAGCTGGTGCGATCCCCTTGTGCTTCTCTACCGCCAGCGAATTGAACCTGATTGATCAAGCCAAGCGCACTTATGGATATTTGCCTACACTCAATGGTGTAATCACCGATACAGGCACTTTTCAACGTCAGGATAACGAAGAAGATTTGAACCCTCAGCTTGCCTGCCTAGTTGAGGGGCGTGGTCGGGTTTTTATCTATCACGGCGGCTTTGTGGCTTTTGTGGATGACGAGCAAACCTTTATTACCCGAATGGACTGAAAATTATTCAGTAAGTTGAAGTCGGCGAATTGGCATCCCTAGCAAGGAAGGGGCACAAACGTACTAGCGTCGATCGTGCTAGCATGTCTATCAAAACTAAACAAAATTAACCTTTCACATCAATGAGATGCCAATGTAGAACACGGAAAAAGCTTGCACACTGACTAAGTGTGCAATCCAGTTCCAATCGATCAATCTGTTGATGTAGGATGATTAATGGCGAGATCGTCATTCACATCAGACCACCAGTCTAGATACCGCTGAGCTGACTCTCTTCCCGATTTGGCTAACGCTCTTTTCAACTTATCGCTTAAATCAAAATCTGTCGTACCGACACCCAACGTATCTATGTAAACAGTTCTTTGCCAGTCGTCGCTATGGAGGTGCTGACTATCTTGAGCCGCTAAAGCGGTCTTTATCAATTGCATCGTATAATCGAGAAAATTTTCAATTTCAACACTTTTAGGCGTTTGCCCATCTCGAAACACCGCAATTTCTTTCCCGGAATCAAGACGGAAACCAAGCGTTTCCTTGTTGTAAATATATGGGCTACTTTTGGGAGCTATTTCTGCAAGTTTACTGTTTTCCTTTTCATAGTAGCCGGGGATTCGTTCAAGATTGTCATCTTCAAGGTACTTTTTCCGGTCAAAAATCTTGACTGGATAGTTGTTGATCACACCACCGTCCACAAACACATCGTCTCTATCATCACGAACAGCCCTGAAGAAAAGTGGTATCGACATTGAACGCCTTACAGCATCCACAACTCGCATACGAGGTGTGTGCTCTGGTGAATAAATTTCACCAAATTGTGTTGAAAGGTTTGATGCATAGATAAATAGTTCTTTTCCAGAGTGCTCGTGTAACGCTTTAAATGTAATGTTGGCAGATCCTGTTTTCTTTTTTAGTAGCTCCCCAATCCACTCCCTGAAGAAATCACCTCTATACCAACCAAATTCATTTCTAAGGCGCTTCATATCACGAAGTGCCCCCCAGCTATCATCTTTGAAATCGTTAAAATCAAGGCTCTGCAATATTTTTAGCATTTCTGTATTGCTATACCCGGCAGCGAACAAAACCGCATTGATTGACCCTGCAGATGTTCCCCCCACACGGGTAATATTTTGCAGAATAAGCTCTCTTTCCAAGATTTGCATTGCTCCCACATACGCAATGCCTTTTACCCCGCCACCCTCGAAAATCAAGTTTCTAAATGGATAAGTCATTTAATCCTCCCATAGATACCAACCATAAACACAACTAATTGCATATGGTGTTAACTGTATGCTATTTGGTCATCTACCGGTGGGATAACTTCACAAAATGATCATGCGAGTAGCACTGAATGCAAAAGCGGGTATTGCAGGAGCAAGTAAGCCGCCTAATAGTCACTGCAAATTTTTAATGCAAAAAAAGGGATTTATGTGGCATCTGTAAGCGACGACTATCAGCAAACAGCAGGCACATCGAGTAGGGTGAGGCGTCGCCGCCTCATCCCTCTCACAGAACCGTACGTACGGACCTCGTATACGGCTCATGTACATTTCCATTCAGCGTAAGTGCTGAACACATGCCCTGTCACAACATGTTCAATATTGACTAAACCAAGTTCATTGAACCATTGATTTGTCATAGCGTAGCT
>NZ_JAKJSL010000068.1:0-24159 GCF_050336815.1 Photobacterium nomapromontoriensis | reverse complement strand
AGGCTTCCCCAGTTACTGCACTGGCTCCCTGTTAACAATTCCACCCTCAAGCACAGCATAGGTCTGACTGAGTATGGGGCTTTGCGCTATTTTGCACGCTTACCCACCTAGACTGCCGAATCAGGTTCACTTTCGTTGTGTACTGTTAACTTCCTATCGCTTCCTTCAGACCCTGCCGTTGGCCAGCAACGCCCTTGCGATTCGGATTATCTTCCCCTCAGTCGGGGTGATTCCGGTTTCTTGCAACCTGACGGGTTTGCCAGCTTCGCTGGGCAAACAAAAAAGCGACAGCATGGCTGTCGCTTTTGTTTATAGGCAACGGGTTAGAAGACACCGAAAAGCCTATATTTTATTTCCGATGGGTAGAATCGTTCGCCTGCCTAAGCAGTCCCTGGCTCTCGACTAAAAAATGCTGGGCATAGTCCCCAAACCAATTTTCTACCTGCCCAAATGCCTGTTTGAAGGCGTCTTTATCTTGTTTATCCAACATCTCAATGGCTTCTCCAAAACGCTGATGGAAACGCTTGATCATCGCGATATTCTGCGGTGATGACATGATGATATCAGCATACAACTGGGCATCCTGGGCAAACAAACGGCCAACCATGGCCAATTCCAGCCGGTATATCGGTGAACTTAGTGAGAGTAGCTGTTCTAGCTTCGGATCTTCTTCGGCCAAATGTACCCCGTAAACAAATGAGGTAAAGTGACGCAATGCCTGGATCAAGGTCATCCCTTCATCATGCTCAATGGCACTAATGCGATTAAGGCTCGCCCCCCAGATTTGGAACTGCTCCAGCAGCCATTGGTAGCTCTCGGGATTACGGCCATCACAATAGGCAACAACCTGTTTGGCCAAGCTCGCGATATCCGGACCGAACATCGGATGTAGACCAACCACCGGGCCAGTGTGTACTTCTAGCATCGCCTGTACTGGCCCGCTCTTGATCGAGGTGAGATCGGCCAAGATGCAATCTTCAGGCAAATTGCCTAACCGGGCAATGATTTGCTCTGTCTGATTGATCGGTACTGATACCACGACCATACCCGCATCAGCCAACAGTTCATCAGCATGATCCCAATCCTGACTTCCTAACTTGCGTACCTCATAACCTGACAAAGAAAATAGCCGGCAAAACAAGCTTCCCAGCTGACCATAACCGCCAACAATGACAATAGGCCGGAGTGATGGATTAAGGCATTTAAAGCCCGAATCATTTTCACTGGCGTAAGATTCACGCATCGTGCGACGCAAGATATCTTCAATCAGATCCGGCGGTACGCCTTTACTTTCTGCTTCTTGACGACGCGAGGCCAACATCGCAGACTCGCGTTCTGGCGCATAGATAGGTAAGCCATGTTGACTTTTGACATGGCCAACTTCCTCGACCAGTGCCAGACGTCGAGCTAACAGCTCCACCATCTGTTTATCGACATCATCGATTTGATCTCGTAATTTACTCAGTTTAGCAACCATTAACGGGCTCTCTGTTATTTATCTGCTATAACTATTAATCAATCCGCTGCTGCAGAAATGGAATCAACTCTTGGTGGGCATGTCGCAACAAACTCGCAGTATTTTCCCAGTTGATACAGGCGTCAGTAATCGAGACCCCATAGGCCATTGCGTCTCGAGGCTGATCCGCACTCTGGTTTCCCTCGTTGAGGTGACTCTCCAACATCAAGCCAATGATCGAGCCATTTCCTTCTCGGATTTGATGGAACACATCTTCTGCTACCAACGGTTGGCGACGGTAATCCTTACGGGAGTTAGCATGGCTACAGTCTACCATCAGTGAAGGAGAAAGGCCTGCTGCTTGCATCTCGTTTTCGCACTCCCTCACCGAGACAGAATCATAATTGGTTTGCTTGCCGCCCCGCAGGATCACATGCCCGTCCGGGTTCCCCTGTGTATTCAGTAACGCAACCTGACCATCTGGATTAATCCCCATAAAACGATGGCCAGAAGCCGCAGCCTGCATCGCATTAATTGCAGTGCCTAAGCTGCCATCTGTGCCATTTTTAAAGCCAACTGGCATCGACAAGCCACTGGCCATTTCACGGTGGGTTTGAGACTCGGTGGTCCGTGCGCCAATTGCCGCCCAGCTAAACAGATCACCCAAATACTGCGGACTAATAGGATCGAGTGCTTCGGTGGCTAACGGGATCCCCATTTCAACCAGATCAATGAGCAACTGACGGGCAATGTGTAAGCCTTCTTCTACCTCAAACGATCCATCAAGATGAGGATCATTAATCAAGCCCTTCCAACCGACAGTCGTTCTAGGTTTTTCAAAATAAACCCGCATAACAATATACAGCTGATCCCCCAACTCTTCCGATAACCGCTTGAGTTTTTCAGCATATTCCTTTGCTGCTTCAATATCATGAATGGAACAAGGACCACATACCACCAACAAACGATGATCTCGCTTATGGATAATATCGGCAATAGTCTGGCGTGACTGATGGACGAACTGCAGTCCGGCTTCACTGACGGGTAATTTCTGGCGTAACTGCTGGGGAGTAATAAGGACGGATTCATTTTCAATATGAATGTTATTCAGCTGGTCTTTTTGCATGCGGGCTTCCCTGTAAATAAAATGATACAAAACAGCAACGAAAGAACAGGTACACCCTGCTACAAGTCAAACAATAACAAGCTTTTCCCATTCATTGCAAGAGGGTGTAAATAAAAAACAACAACTGTAACGATAAATTTACTATGTGTCTTGTCATTTATCGCTTTGGGGATGAGCGATAAACCGATTACCATAATGACAATATTTTTTGGCAGTATCTTCATCATATGGAATTGATTTTTTCGCTACTTCAGCAACTCAGTGTCTATCTAGTGCTGGCATACCTTCTCAGCAAAACGCCGTTGTTTATGCCGATCACGTCTATTTCCGGCCGACTTTCACAACGATTTTCCTGTTATGTTTTATTTTCCCTCTTTTGTATTTTAGGCACTTACTTCGGACTTCACATAGAAGATGCCATTGCCAACACCCGAGCCATCGGCGCGGTCATGGGTGGCCTACTCGGCGGCCCCATTGTCGGCTTTGCCGTCGGGCTCACTGGCGGGCTGCATCGCTACAGTTTAGGGGGCTTTACCGATCTGGCTTGTGCCATTTCCACAACAGCAGAAGGGTTGATCGGCGGTTTGATGCACAGCTACTTTCTCCGTCGAGGTCAAGCCGATCAACTCTTTCGACCTATTGTCGTCTTTGGTATTACACTTTTTGCTGAGGTGGTCCAGATGGGCATCATTTTGATCGTAGCAGCCCCATTCGCCAAAGCCCTCCAGCTGGTCAGTGCCATTGCACTGCCAATGGTCATCGCCAATTCAGTTGGTGCAGCCCTATTTATGAGTATCATTCAGGATCGTAAAACCATTTATGAAAAATACTCTGCCGCATTTTCAAGCCGGGCATTGAAGATCGCCCAGCGTTCAGTCGGGATCTTAAGCCAAGGCTTTGATGAAATTACCACCAAGAAAATAGCGCAAATCGTCTATGAAGAAACCGGCGTTGGTGCTGTCGCCATCACGGATCGAGAGAAAATATTAGCTTTTATTGGGATTGGTGATGATCACCACCAGCCAGGTACGCCAATATCATCAGGCTATACCCGCCGAGCTATTGATGGCTGCACGCTAGTCTACGCCGATGGTTATGATCTCCCCTATCAGTGCTCTTTGCATGAAAAATGCAAGCTGGGTTCTGCCTTGGTGATCCCACTTGTCGGGGGCAGTAATGAAGTACTGGGTACCATTAAACTCTACGAACCCAAACGGAAATTGTTTTCTACCGTAAACCTCACGTTGGGTGAAGGCATTGCCAAATTATTGTCTAACCAAATCCTCACCGGCCGCTATATTCAACAACAAAACCTGCTCACCCAAGCAGAGCTAAGATTATTGCAAGCACAAGTGAACCCACACTTCCTGTTCAATGCCCTTAATACCATTAATGCGGTGATCCGCCGCGATCCCGATAAAGCCCGTCAGTTGATCCAACACTTATCACAATTTTTCCGCCGTAACCTCAAGCAGAACATCGAAACCGTTACCCTGCAGGAAGAGATCCAACACGTTCATGCCTACTTAGAGATTGAACTGGCCCGCTTTTCCGATCGACTCCGTGTCATCATTAATGTCAGCCCAGCGCTGCTCAATCACTATATTCCCACCTTTACCTTACAGCCCTTAGTCGAAAACGCCATCAAGCACGGTACATCATCCTTACTTGAAAATGGTAAAATCACCGTCAATGGCTATATCGATGGCAACGATGTGATCCTCGAGGTCGAGGACAATGCTGGCCGCTATGCCCCCGTTGGGGAAGAAAACGGCCTCGGCATCAAGATTGTCGATAAACGGCTAAAAAATCGCTTTGGTAAACAGTACGGATTAACCATGAGTGCCCAATCGGAAGTATGGACGCGTGCAACCATTCGCATGCCTCTGGATCCGAGCCCCTCACTCAACCACACGCAAGGAGAACAGGCAGTATGATTAACGCAATCGTCATTGATGATGAACGGTATGCCCGCGAGGAGATGATCGATCTACTGCACGAAAGCGGAAAAGTGGCCGTGATCGGCGAATGTAGCAATGCCATTGAAGCACTGAAAAAAATCAACACTCTCAAACCCGAGGTTATTTTCTTGGACATCCAGATGCCGCAAATCACCGGCATTGAACTTTTAAGCATGCTCGATCCCGATACCATGCCCAAAGTCGTATTTGTCACTGCGTATGACGACTATGCTTTGCAAGCATTTGAGGATAATGCGTTTGACTACCTACTTAAACCCGTTGAGCCAGCACGGTTAGCAAAGACCCTTAAACGCTTAAACCGTGAATGCCACGCCGTCGACTATACACCGCTAGTCAGTGATATGTTGGAGCTGATCCCGTGTACTGGTCATAACCGGATCATCTTATTGAGTCCAGCCGAGATCGAAGCCGCATATTCCGATCTCTGTGGTGTGCACGTGGTCAGTAAAACCAACAAGGCGACCACCCAGCTCACCTTGAAAACGTTAGAAGAAAAAACCCCGCTAATCCGCTGTCACCGACAGTATTTGATCCACCCACAATCAATACGTGAAATCAAACTGCTGGAAAATGGCTTGGCTGAAATCACGACCCTCAACCATCATCAAATTCCGGTCAGTCGCCGTTACCTCAAAGAGCTCAAAGACCGCTTCGGCCTCAACTAAGTCAACACTTGATACCAATTGATCCGCTGCATGACCAACTGGTATTAAGTACGTTGTTTCCTTTTCATATCCAACATCACATTTTTGAACATTGCCCGCACCGATTATTCCTCGGTTAAAACACCGTTATGACTCGGAAAAACCGTTCGGCAGATATATCAACCACTCATAACGCTATAGCGCCACTCACCCCGTAATGAGGTGATTATGGCTCTTAAATCATTACTATAACCTCATAGAAAGAAGGTTTGCGCAGGTTGCCAAGCAGTCACAGGCAAGGCGCGTAAATTCAACCCACTCCTATAGGAAATAAGAGAGATAAGCATATGGCTTGGTTTCTAATGTGTGTCGCGGCATTGGTCGGTGGATACTTCATCTACGGTGCCTTTGTTGAAAAAGTTTTCGGGATCGACGAAAACCGCAAAACCCCCGCCTATACCAAACAAGACGGCGTCGACTATGTACCGATGTCAAACAAGAAAGTGTACTTGGTGCAGCTACTGAACATTGCCGGTGTCGGCCCAATTTTCGGTCCTATCATGGGGGCACTGTACGGCCCTGCAGCGATGCTTTGGATTGTACTGGGCTGTGTGTTTGCTGGCGCCGTACACGATTATTTCTCTGGGATGCTCTCTATCCGTAACGGCGGCGCCTCTGTTCCTACGATTACAGGTCGTTATCTCGGCAACGGCGCAAAACATTTTATGAACATTTTTGCAATCGTACTGTTGCTGCTGGTTGGGGTGGTTTTCGTGTCGGCACCTGCTGGCATGATCACCAACCTTGTGAACGAGCAAACCGACTTTGGCCTGTCAATGGCCGTCATGGTTGTGGTTATTTTTGCTTACTATATTCTGGCAACGATTGTCCCAGTCGATAAGATCATTGGCCGTTTCTACCCATTTTTTGGTGCCCTGCTAATTTTCATGTCCGTAGGTCTGATCACTGCAATGGCATTCTCGAGCGAACACTCACTGCTGGCGGGTTATGAAATGAGCGACATGTTCACCAACATGAACCCGAATGATTTACCCCTATGGCCTGCGTTGTTCATCACCATTGCATGTGGTGCTATCTCTGGTTTCCACGCTACTCAATCTCCGCTGATGGCACGTTGCATGGAAAATGAGAAAAATGGCCGCTTCGTGTTTTACGGTGCGATGATCGGTGAAGGTGTGATTGCACTGATCTGGTGTGCCGTTGCGCTCTCTTACTTCGGTTCAGTCGAGGGCTTATCTGAAGCCGTTGCGAACGGTGGTCCAGGTAACGTGGTATACACCGCATCAATGGGTCTCTTAGGGGTGTTCGGTGGTGTGATTGCCTTCTTAGGCGTCGTTATTCTGCCAATTACCTCCGGTGACACCGCCTTCCGTTCAAGCCGCCTAATTTTAGCTGAATACTTCAATATGGAGCAAAAGTCACTACGTAATCGTCTGATCATGGCCGTCCCACTCTTTGTTGTCGGTGGTATCCTGACTCAAGTCGACTTTGCCATTATCTGGCGTTACTTCGGCTTTGCTAACCAGGCAACGGCGGTGATGATGCTGTGGACCGCATCCGCTTACCTGCTACGTCATAACAAACTGCACTGGATCACCACGATACCAGCAATCTTTATGACCACGGTATGTATTACTTTCATCCTGAACAACAGCCAGCTCGGTTTTGGTCTGCCAATGACACTATCAACTACCGTTGGATTGATTAGCGCCTTGGGTATCACGGGCCTCATCATCAAGCGTTCTAAAGGCAAAGGGGAAACGGACCTTGCCGATGAAGAAATCGGCGAGCTTGACGCAGCGAAGTAATTAGCAATAGACATAAAAAACCAGCATTAATTGCTGGTTTTTCTTATTGACCCGCTATCTTCTAGCTAGCGGGTACAACACGGGCCGTTGAACCTTGCTGATAAATATCAACACGCTCACCCACGCTAAATATCACATCTGGATTCACTTGTTGCACAATAGCAATGGTTCGGCCACTATCTAATTGAATGACAATGTTAACGCCTTGGCTGGTATCTGCAGCCTGGCCAGTTTTACTCCCCACCATACTACCAACAACACCACCACCAATTGCAGCAATTGCGGAACCCGTTCCGCCACCGATTTCAGAACCAAGCAATGCACCAATTGCACCACCGGCTATCGTACCGATAGTATTACCCGCATCACCTTGGATCGTCACCGCATCGAGTTTAGTGATCGTGCCAGTTAAAACAGTTTGGATTTGGCGAGCATCGCTAACATTATAAGCATTGCCATAAGGGTTTTGAGCGCACCCCGTTAGACCTAGGCCTAATGTTGTAACGACTAACAGGGATACCAACACGTTCTTATTCAACGTCGCCTCCAATAAGCAACTAACCAGCATAATGGTTAGAGCATAAATTCAGCGCAATAAATTACAATCATTTATACAGTGTTTTATGTTTATTTAGCATAATTTATCTTTGTTGAAATAAAAAAAAGCCCACCTTTCGGTGGGCTTTTTCATTTAAACGTCTTACGCAGAGCGTATTACTTAGAAAGCTTCTCTTTGATTCGAGCTGCTTTACCAGAACGTTCACGTAGGTAGTACAACTTGGCACGACGTACTGCACCACGACGTTTAACAGTAATGCTGTCAACTACTGGAGAGTGAGTTTGGAACGCACGCTCAACGCCTTCACCGTTAGAGATCTTACGAACGGTGAATGCAGAATGTAGACCACGGTTACGCTTAGCGATAACAACGCCTTCAAAAGCCTGAAGACGTGAACGGTCACCTTCTTTTACCTTAACCTGAACAACAACAGTGTCACCTGGTGCGAAAGTAGGTAGGTTTTGCTTTAGTTGCTCGTCTTCGAGCTGCTTAATGATGTTACTCATTGGTATATACCCTAGAATAAACTGATACTAAATTAATTAAATGCTTGCTTTATTTTCACGGATAAATTCCGTAAGCAAGAATTCCTGATCGTCAGTCAGAGCTAGGTTTTCCAGGAGCTCTGGTCTTCTCAGCCAGGTTCGGCCTAACGATTGTTTTAACCGCCAGCGACTAATGTCCTTGTGGTTACCAGACAATAAGACCTTAGGGACTTCTTGCCCATCCAACACTTCAGGACGCGTATAGTGAGGACAATCTAACCAACCATTGGCGAAAGAATCTTCTTCCGCTGACGCAAAGTCTCCCAGTACACCCGGAACAAACCGGACCACTGCATCCACTAACGTCATGGCAGGCAGTTCACCTCCCGTTAGCACAAAATCGCCGATAGACCATTCTTCGTCTACCTCTTGTTGGATAATGCGCTCATCTATCCCTTCATAGCGGCCACAGATAAGAATCAGATTCTCATTCTGTGCCAGCTCCTCAACACCCGCTTGATCAAGCGTACGGCCCTGAGGTGAAAGATAAATGACTTTAGCCGGCCCTTCTACAGACTGTTTAGCCGCATGAATGGCATCGCGCAAAGGCTGTACCATCATGAGCATTCCCGGTCCGCCACCATAAGGTCGATCATCAACCGTACGATGCTTGTCACGGGTAAAGTCTCGTGGATTCCACGTCTCTACCGACAAGAGGCCTTTTTTTACCGCCTGACCTGTCACCCCAAAATTGGTAATGGCGCTAAACATATCAGGAAACAGGCTAATTATGCCTACCTTCATTTTTTCACCTAATTACCGGGGGACTAGAATTCAGGATCCCAGTCAACTTCGATCCGCTGAGCAGTGCGATCAATCGACTTGATGACCTGCTCATCGAGGAACGGGATTAAACGTTCCTTCTGGCCAAAAGCATCTTTCAAGTTGGCTTTCACAACTAACACATCGTTTGACCCTGTTTCCAGGATATCAGTGACTTTACCTAGATCGTAACCATTGGTTGTTACCACTGTCATGCCAAACAATTCACGCCAGTAGAATTCATCATCTGACAATGAAGGAAGTTGCTCTGCCATTACAGAGACTTCAGCGTTAGTGAACTTTTGTGCATCCTCGCGGATGTCAAAACCTTCAATTTTCGCTACCAGTCCCTGACCATGACGCTTCCACGATTCAACGCGAAGTTCTTTCCATTCACCCTTAACTTTAATAAACCAAGGATGGTAAGAAAAAATGCTTTCAGCCTCTTCGGTGTAAGAAAAAACTTTGAGCCAGCCCTTGATGCCATAAGTGGCACCCAGTTTCCCGACAACAATGCGGTCTTGTGTACTCATTGCTTCTCTGCTACCTATCATGCTAATTAAGCCGCTTTAGCAGCGTCTTTGATTAGCTTAGCTGCGCGGTCAGACACAGTTGCGCCAAGACCAACCCAGTGATTAACACGGTCAAGGTCAAGACGTAGACGCTCTTCCTGACCCTTAGCTAGCGGGTTGAAGAAGCCAATTTTTTCGATGTTACGACCGTCGCGTGCGCAACGAGAATCAGCAACAACGATTTGATAAAATGGACGCTTTTTAGCGCCGTGACGTGCCAAACGAATGGTTACCATATCGTCCTCTTTAAGCATTACTGTAAATTAAATTGGCCCCGCCATGATACATAACGGGGCCCGTGCCAAATTAAGCTCGGGAATTTTACTCTTTAAACTGACGAATGCAACTGCTTTAGCTACTTTTTCACCAGTTAACAGGAATTCACGACCCAAAGCTCAATGGAATCAAGGAGAATCGACGATTAGCGACCGAACATGCCGCCGCCCGGCATCATGCCTTTCATATTGCGCATCATATTCTTCATCCCACCCTTTTGCATCTTTTTCATCATCTTCTGCATCTGGGTAAACTGCTTAAGCAGGCGGTTAACATCTTGCACCTGTGTGCCCGAGCCCATAGCAATACGCTTCTTACGTGAGCCCTTAATAATATCTGGACGTTCACGCTCACCCGGTGTCATCGAATTGATGATCGCTTCCATCTGAACAAACATTTTATCATCTACCTTGTCTTTGACATTCTCAGGTAGCTGCGACATACCAGGCAGCTTATCAAGCATACCCATCATGCCGCCCATGTTTTTCATCTGCTGCAGCTGGCCACGGAAATCCTCCAGATCAAAGCCTTTCTTTTCTTTGAATTTCTTCGCTAATTGCTCGGCTTTTTCTTTATCGACATTGCGCTCAAGATCTTCGATCAGTGACAGCACGTCACCCATCCCAAGAATTCGAGAAGCAACACGATCCGGGTGGAACGGCTCTAGCGCATCGGTTTTTTCACCGACACCCAGGAATTTGATTGGCTTGCCTGTTAAGTGACGAACAGACAGTGCCGCACCACCACGTGCATCACCATCAACCTTGGTCAGGATCACACCCGTTAATGGTAGCGCTTCATCAAAGGCTTTGGCGGTATTGGCAGCATCCTGACCGGTCATTGCATCGACAACAAACAAGGTTTCTACCGGGTTAATTGCCTGATGGACCGCTTTGATTTCGTCCATCATCTCACTGTCAACGTGAAGACGACCGGCAGTATCGACAATCAGAACATCATAAAACTTCAGTTTTGCTTCCGCATGCGCCGCATTCACGATATCGACAGGCTTCTGATCGGCACTGGACGCAAAGAAATCAATACCAATGTCACCAGCCAGTGTTTCTAGCTGCTTGATGGCCGCAGGGCGGTATACGTCGGCAGATACCACCAGTACTTTTTTCTTCTGGCGCTCTTTGAGCAACTTACCCAATTTACCGACGCTGGTTGTCTTACCTGCACCTTGCAAACCCGCCATTAAAATAACCGCAGGTGGCTGGCTCGATAGGTTCAAATCCTCATTCGAGTCGCCCATGACCGCTTCAAGTTCAGCCTGAACAATTTTGATGAATTCCTGACCAGGGGTCAGGCTCTTCGATACTTCTGTCCCGACAGCGCGCTCTTTTACACGCTTGACGAAATCACGGACCACTGGAAGCGCAACATCTGCCTCGAGTAACGCCATACGTACTTCACGCAGCGTATCTTTAATATTGTCGTCTGTCAGGCGACCACGACCACTAACATTCTTAAGCGTTCGCGATAAACGCTCCGTTAAATTTTCGAACATGTGCTACTCGCTTGTTACGCAATTAAATCGGTAATATAGGGCTAGTATAACGCAATCTATACCTCGCTTTCATGCCCCCACAGCGACTTTCACTGTGATATGGGCTAACAAAACCACCTTCAATGCGATGGATATCAGCTTTGCCGTGGCAGCCAACTAGTTGGCAAGGTATACTTGCGAATTCTTACCATCTTAAATAGTTAAGTTTACTATGGATATGTTGATAGCCTTTATGGCGGCTTGCCTTTATTTTTTTGCCCTTGGGCTTGTTGTGCCAGGATTAACCAATAGCAATGGTATCAAGGCCAAGCCGGTGTTTTTTTGTGCATTGGCGGCTATCTCTTTGCATATACTATTACTTAAGGATCTGATCCTGGGTGGCATAGGGCAGAACCTCAGTATTTTGAATGTCGCATCATTGATCAGTCTGCTCATCGCAGTGATCACCACTGGCGCGATACTGCGCATGCGCGTATGGTTCCTGCTCCCGGTCGTATACAGCTTTGCGGCCATCAATGTGTTAGCCGCCTCGTTTCTTCCCGGCGCATTTATCACCCATCTGGAAACCCATCCAGAAGTATTACTGCATATTTCACTGGCGCTGTTTTCCTATTCAACGCTAATGATCGCGACCCTGTATGCCCTTCAGTTAGCTTGGCTTGATCATAAGCTCAAAAATAAGAAGAGTTTGATGATTAATCCCAACATCCCTCCTTTAATGATGGTTGAACGTCAACTTTTCAAGATCATTCTGGTCGGAAATAGCCTATTAACCGTCACACTGATCTCTGGATTCATCTTTATTCAAGATCTGCTTATCCAAGGGAAAACGCATAAAGCCGTGCTATCGCTCATGGCTTGGGCCGTTTATAGCGTATTACTCTGGGGCCATTACCAACGGGGATGGCGTGGCCGTCGAGTAGTCTGGTTTAGTCTGGTCGGCGCCTTTTTACTCACACTGGCTTACTTCGGCAGTCGCTTTGTCAAAGAAATAATCATTGGTGCCTAAGATCTTGGTCGATGATTTTCCGGCTATGATTTGACACTCAGGGAGTCTGGGTACAAAGTTCAAGTAACAGAAACGTTAAGGACAGGGTTTTTTGGACGATATATCCACGGGAGTCTTATTCTCCCTTCTGATATTACTTCTCATCATTTCCGGCTATTTTTCCGGTTCAGAAACCGGCATGATGGCCCTCAATCGCTACAAATTGAGGCACCTTGCCAACCAAGGGCACCGGGGCGCGAAACGGGTAGAAAAACTCCTCTCTCGCCCTGACCGATTGATAGGCTTGATCCTCATCGGTAACAACCTTGTCAATATCCTTGCCTCAGCCATTGCGACCATCCTCGGGATGCGCCTATACGGCGATATGGGTGTCGCTATCGCCACCGGAGCCCTGACGCTGGTGGTGCTGGTGTTTGCCGAAGTCACGCCAAAAACCCTCGCTGCGCTCTACCCTGAACGCGTCTCTTATCTGAGTAGTATCGTCTTACAGCTTCTGATGAAACTGCTCTATCCGTTGGTTGTGTTTGTTAATGCAATCACCAACGGCTTCCTGCACCTGATGGGACTCTCAGTCAGCAATCACCACGATGGTAAACTCAACTCTGACGAACTGCGTACCGTGGTCAATGAAGCAGGGGGACTGATCCCTCGCCGACATCAAGACATGCTACTGTCAATTTTAGATCTGGAAAATGTCACGGTTGAAGATCTGATGGTACCACGTAGCGAAATTGCCGCGATTAATATCAATGATGACTGGAAGTCTATCGTGCGTCAGCTCAGCCACTCCGCCCACGGCCGAATCGTGCTCTACCGCGATAGCATTGATGAGGTGGTCGGTATGCTGCGCGTCCGTGAAGCCTATCGCCTGATGATGGATAAAAATGACTTCAGCAAAGAAAACTTACTCCGTGCTGCCGATGAAGTTTACTTCATTCCGGAAGGGACACCACTTAATATCCAGCTACTCAAATTCCAGCGAAACAAACAACGGATCGGCCTGATTGTCGATGAATATGGTGATATTCAAGGCCTAATCACCCTTGAAGATATCTTAGAAGAGATTGTCGGTGAATTTACCACCTCAATTAGCCCAACTCTGGCCGAGGAGATCACACCACAAGCCGATGGCAGCCTGATGATTGAAGGCAGTGCCAATATCCGCGATTTAAACAAGAGCCTGAACTGGGGATTACCCACTGATGGTCCTCGCACACTGAATGGTTTAATCCTCGAATATCTGCAAGATATCCCCGATAGTCAGCTCAGTGTCAAAGTAGATGGTTATCATATGGAGATCGTTGAGATCTCAGATAATATGATCAAGCGGGTCCGAATCTTACCCAATCAGCTACAAAAAACCGGCTGAATGGGGTGGCAACAGCCATATAAATAAAGCCAGCAAATGCTGGCTTTGTTTGCTTTCACAATCCATCACAGATTATTTCACACTAAGATCCTGCAACATTGCTTCAGGCAGTGCCAGTTCATCATTCCTGTTCACCGCGATGCCTTGAGCAAGAGTCGCTTCAGCTATCGCTTTCGCTTCTTCCAGCGAATGCATGCTGTAAGTACCACACTGGTATTCATTCAACTCCGGAATTTTATCCTGTGATTCCACTAAGAGCACATCCTTCATTGCTGCAGTCCAGCAGCCAGCTACTTGCTGCTCAGTCGGCGTACCAATCAAACTCATGTAAAACCCGGTACGGCAGCCCATTGGTGAAATATCGATAATTTCAACATGGTCAGAATTCAGGTGATTACGCATAAATCCGGCGTAGAGGTGTTCTAAGGTATGAATACCGCGCTCACTGAGGATCTCTGCATTCGGTCGGCAAAATCGCAAATCGAACACGGTGATGGTATCGCCCTTTGGCGTTTGCATGGTTTTTGCTACCCGAACAGCAGGTGCGTGCATGCGTGTGTGATCGACGGTAAAACTGTCTAGTAATGGCATCGTTTTCTGACTCCTTGTCTTGATCCCTCATTCTCATCCTAAGTTTCGGAACCAGAATGAACGTATTCTTAACTACAACTTTACATCACTCTAAGCCAGACCCGCAAATAAGTCACTCCAGAGAATACGCCCGCTTAAAATGGCCACCAGCTACGATTATTATCCAGTTCCTTACGACACTGCTTCAACTGCCAGCCATAATCTTTTGCCTGCTGCTCAACCCTGCGCGATATTTTCATTAGGGTCGGCTTTGACTTATACGTTCCTCGCTTATAACCGCCACGCCCATCATGGTATGCTAGGTACTGATTATAAGCATCCCATTTGGAGATACCCAATTGGCGCTGAGTTTCATTCGTATACCACCCAACAAACATCAGCGAATCGGCAAAGTTGGTCCGCGATCCCCCCTCGCCAGTGGCCTTTTGGTAATCTTCCCAGGCTGGGTCTTGAGCCTGTGCGTAACCATACGCAGTGCTTACCCGCCCCCAAGGGATAAATCCTAATAGGTATTTTTTAGGTGGCCGGGCATCATGACGGAAGCTGCTTTCCTGCTTGATAATCGCCATTGCGACATTGATTGGCGTCCCCCATTCATCCTGCATATCCAGCGAATCTTCATACCAGCTGGGGTATTCGCGGAAAATATCACATAGGTTTGATTGCTGTTTCGGGGGCGGGGTCGCGCATCCACTGAGGGTAACGGTGACGGCGAGGATAAAAAGCATACGGGTGAATAGATAATTATTTTTTACAACCATGGAACAAATCACCATCCTTGCGGTCATAAACAATGAACGGCAGTAATTTCTGCCGTCATCCCTGCGAAATTATTTATCGGGCAGCAAAATTGCTGCCCGCTTTTTTTTATTGTATATCAGCAAAATAGTCATTCAAAAAGGCATCGAATGATTGCGTATCTGCCGCTTCAATTTGCTGTTGCTTAGCCACAGAATCGACAGCTTCCTGCTCAAATTGCTGCTCAGTATAATAACGATACGGCATCTCTGATAATGTCTGGGCATGGGCTTTTGCTAACCCTTTACCAACCGCACCAATACCCTGCTGCTGATGGATTTGATCAAGCAGTTGAGCGGATAGTGTTAACGCGGGATCATCTATCCAGGTTTGCAAGCGCGCTAACGTCTGTTGGTATGCGTTATCACCCACAGCAGCATCCATCGCAATGGCCACTTGTGCCAATTCGGCAAAAACACGTGAACCCCAATCTTTCAAGGTTAAGCGCTCGCCATTACAGCCAATCTTCAGTTGCAGATCAGGATTACGCCCATCAAGTACCACTCGATTCCAATTATCACGCCAGCAAGCTAACTCCGCATCATCCATATCGGCTGATGGCGACAATACCGCCCAAGTCAGGAACAGATCCAAAAAGCGAACTTGATCAGCGGTAATACCAATCGGGCTAAACGGGTTCACATCCAGTGAGCGTACTTCAATGTATTCCACCCCACCACGGTCCAATGCTTCAGACGGTTTTTCTCCCGGCTTGGTCACGCGTTTAGGGCGAATCGGAGCATATAATTCGTTTTCAATTTGGAGCACATTGGCATTAAGCTGACGGTATTCCCCGTCGACCTTCACACCAATTTTGGCAAACTCTTCTGATGGGGTACGAATCGCACTGCGAACTCCATCCAGATACTGCTCAAGACTATTAAAGCCGATCTTTAGCGAGCTTTGCTCATGATTGGTATAGCCTAAATCACTTAACCGTAATGCTGTCGAGTTAGGCAGGCAATAGGTCCCCTTGCCCACTTCCTCAAAGTTTAATGCCGACTCGTTCTTATTGAGAAATGAACCGCACAACGCAGGAGAAGCGCCAAAGAGGTAAGGAATCAACCAACCAAAACGGTAGTAGTTGCGGATCAACCCGAAGTAGGCGTTTGAAATGGCATTTTGGCGATCAATAGCCGATTGCTCACCAAAACGTTGATCCCAGAATGCCTCTGGAAACGAAAAGTTGAAGTGTACTCCGGAAATAACCTGCATCACGCTACCATAGCGGTGTTTCAGACCTTCACGGTACAAGGTTTTCATTTTGCCGGTGTTAGATGAGCCGTACTGTGCCAGGTTAATATCATCTTGATCGCCGACAAAACACGGCATAGACATTGGCCAGAGTTTTTCTTCACCTAACTTTGTGTAAGTAAATTGATGAATATCACTAAGCTGTGACAGTAGGTGATCCACATTTTGGGAGACAGGGGTAATAAACTCGAGTAACGGCTCAGCAAAATCAGTGGTAATCCACTTGTTGGTCAATGCGGAGCCCAGCTCTGCCGGATGCGGTTCTGGCGACAACTTTCCTTGTGGCGTAATGCGCAAGGCCTCACGTTCAAGGCCTCGACCCATCTGGGTCAGTGCGTCAGGATTAGCAGCGACCTGCTGCAATCGTTGTGAAAAGTCCATCAAGGTTCTACTCAATCATTAACAACTTAGTGACGTAGAGTAATCATTATTGTTTCTGATTACCACGATTATTACCGCGAAACACTTTTACGATAGAGAAATAATTCAGCGATAAATTTGCCGATATAGTAATAAAAAAGCCGGCAAAGATGCCGGCTTTATATAGGCTGTTACATCAGTGGCTTGAGCTCGCGGATTGGCAATCCTAACTGCTCAAATTGTGGTTTCAAGCTCTTAGTATCCCCAACCACAATGATTTGATAATCCTCAGGATTGAACCATTTTGCAGCCAACTCATTAATCCGCGCTTTGCTGATCCCTGCAGCAATCTCATTGCGCTGTTCAACGAAGTTTTCCGGTAATGAGTAGGTTAACAGCTGCCCGAGTAACTGTGCTTTCTTACCCGGTGTTTCATAGTTCAACGCATCTTTCTGGCCGACGGCTAAACGCATGAATGCCATCTCTTCATCGGTGACCCCATCAGTCGCCATGCGTTGCAGCTCAGCAATAAATTCTTTTACTGAGGCCAGGCTGGCATCAGCACGCACCTGAGCATAATACGCCGACAGGCCCACTTCCTTACCCCCACTCTGGAAACCACCTGCGCCATAGGTATAACCCTTATCTTCTCGCAAATTAAGGTTTATCCGGCTATTAAAGTTCCCCGCCAGATTGAAGTTAGCAAGCTGAGTTTGATACAGCTCTTCCGTTGCATCAAATGGCAGGCCTTGACGAACCAAGCGGATCACCGTCTGTGGCGCGCCGGGTTTATCGACTAACCACACGGTTTGCTTAGGCAATACAGGCAGCTTGGGCGTCTGATATGTCGGCTCTGGCAGACCTTGCCATTTTGCGAGGAAATCAAGCCGAGGTTGAAGCTGATTCTTATCAATATCACCCACCACCACGACATCAGCCCCGTTCGGGGTATAGTAACGGTGGTAGAATGCTTTCACATCCTCAAGGGTGATTGAGGCCAGTGAGGCTTTGGTGCCTTCCGGCGGTAAACTGAAGGAGGTGCCACTGAACAACACTTCACGGGTTGCCTGACTGGCAAGCCACGTCGGACGCTGGTGCTCATAGATCACCCCTTCCAATGCCTGTTGCTTCACTCGCGCAAAATCCGTCGGGTTAAACGCGGGATGGAACAATCGCTCCTCCAAAATGGCCAGTGTTTCCGGCAAGTTCTTTTCCAATGACGTCAGTGAGATAACCGTGCCATATTGACCAGCAGAGAAACTAACGGTACTGCCTAACATATCTAACCGGGATGACAACGCTTCAACGGTCGATTGTTGCGATGCCTCTGCCATCATACTGGCCGTTAACTTCGCCAAACCGGCCTTGCCTTCTGGCTCGAAGCGACGGCCTGCTGGCACGACGAGTTGAAGTTCAATGGTCGGGGTTTCCTGATACTGGGTACCCAGTACTTTGATCCCATTGCTCAGCTTAAACTGATACAGCGTTGGCATCACCGCTTCTACCGGTGACGATGGCTGTGGCATGATCGTGCGATCAAAATTATCCACCGGCACCCGCATCTGCTTTTTCAGTGTTTCTTCTGAGACTTTGACATGTGCAGGGATCACTCGCTCTGGTGGTGTGAAATTGGGCGTTGCAGCTTGCATATCTTCTCGCCCTTTCGGTACCACACTTAATGTTACACTCGAATGACCATTAAGGTATTTCATGTAGGCCTGCTCCATGCTGGTCGTGGTCACGGCGCGCAAGTTGCCAAGTTCGGTACCCAGGTAACCCGGATCATCAAAGAAGGTTTCGTAGGCGGCTAATTGTGACACTTTGCCACTGACACTCTGCAACCCAAAGATGGCATTGGCCTCGACCATCCCCTTCATCTCTTTGAGTTCCTGAGTGTTAATACCTCGTTGCTCAATGCCATCCAGAATCCCAACGACTTTGGCTCGCAGATCCTTCAGGTTCCCCTTGTCTCCGCTCTGACCAATGGCATACACATACATAGTACAAGCAAGCTCAGCGCAATCATGGAAAGCTCCTGCATCCACCACATCACCGGTTTTCACCAGCTCCTGATACATCAGGCTGTTTTTACCGTCGCCAATCACCCGTGCCAACATATCCAGCGATGCTTCATCTTTCGCGCCATTATAGGACGTTGGCCAGGCCATCATTAGCATTGGCTGCTGAATATTATCTTCCAGTGTCAGGTATTCATTATGGGCTAATGTGACGGGCTGCTTGGGCGCTTTTTCAACTTCAGGGCCACGCGGGATGGAACCAAAATACTTATTCACCCATGCCAGTGTCTGTGCCTTATCAATGTCCCCGCCGATGGTCAGCGTGGCATTATTGGGACCATACCAGCGTAAGAAGAATGCTTTGAGATCGTTCACATCCACCCGGTCAAGATCGTCAACATAGCCAATTGTCTGCCAGGAATAAGGATGGGTACGAGGATATAATGCCTCGCCAATACGTTCGTACACCAGACCATAAGGTCGGTTTTCATAATTCTGAGCACGCTCATTTTTCACTGTCGAGCGTTGGATCTCGAACTTACGCTGTGATACGGCCTCGAGTAAAAATCCCATGCGGTCAGCTTCCAGCCATAGCATTTTTTCCAGCTGATTCGCTGGCACGGTTTCAAAATAATTGGTTCGATCCCGATTGGTGGTGCCATTAAGGGTGCCGCCGGCTTCAGTGATCAAACGAAAATGTTCCTGATCCCCCACATGCTCCGAGCCTTGAAACATCATGTGTTCAAAAAAGTGGGCAAAACCAGATTTACCTAGCGCTTCACGTGCGGATCCCACGTGATAGGTCATATCAACATGCACCAATGGATCGGAGTGATCCTCATGCAGGACGACGGTTAACCCGTTAGCGAGGGTATACTTTGAATACGGGATCGCTGGCGTGTCAGATAACGACTCAGCATTCACTTGTTCAACCAATGTTACCCCTTTCGGTAACGCGGGCGTACCGCCCAGTTGCGACTGTAACTGGCTACAACCTGCCAGCGAAAACAGTGCAATCCCTACTATCCACTTTTGCACAACATGCCTTCCTTATAAAAAACCTTGAACGATCAACGCCAGTACAACATAGCGACTCGCTTTACCGACAAAAATAATGATAAAGCTTAACCAATGGCGCATTCTCAACCAGCCCGCCGCTAAGCACAAAGGATCTCCCACAATCGGTAACCAACTGAAAATCAGTGACCAATATCCGTATTTTTTTAACCACATTACGGCTTTATGACCGTATTTCTCGTCAGAAGTTTTATCGGGCAATAATCTCCCCAACCAATAGTTAGTCATGCCACCTAAGGTATTACCCAGTGTCGCGACAAAGACCACGAGCCAAACCGCATTATCACCAAGCTTAAGGCTTGCAATAAGACTGGCTTCCGAACCGCCTGGCAACAAAGTGGCACTCAAAAAACCGGTAGTAAACAGCACCCACAGGGCTGAATCACCATTAAATAACTCTAGCATTAATACTGTTTTACTTTGTTGTTAGTTAATTACTATGGGGGGATACCATACCGTATTTAGACCCAAGTTACTTCAACATGCAGGATTCAGGATGCTTTCAGCACACTCAATTCAAGGGAAATTAGCACGGAGATAAAAAAACGGGCAGCTCAATCGCTACCCGTTTCTAATACTCTCTGTATCCGATATTAATCGGAAGGCGTGCTACTAACCACCAACCAGCGCCAGCAAGATACCCGCTGCGACTGCCGAACCTAACACGCCAGCCACGTTTGGCCCCATCGCATGCATCAACAAGAAGTTCTGAGGGTTAGCCTCAAGCCCAACTTTGTTAACGACTCGCGCAGCCATCGGCACCGCCGAGACACCTGCCGCACCAATTAATGGGTTAATGTCTTCTTTGCTAAACTTGTTCAGTAATTTAGCCATTAATACACCGCCGCCAGTCCCGACACTGAATGCCACCGCACCCAGCACCAGAATACCTAAGGTTTCAAGCTGCAAGAACTGGGTAGCTTCGAGTTTCGAGCCCACCCCGAGACCAAGCAAAATGGTCACAATATTAATCAGCTCGTTCTGTACGGTATTTGATAATCGCTCAACCACACCGGATTCACGCATCAAATTACCCAGACAGAACATCCCAACCAACGGTGTTGCTGACGGCAAGAACAAGATGGTCATCAACAACACGGCCAATGGGAACAGGACTTTCTCACCCTTGCTCACATGACGTAGCTGTCGCATCTGAATTTTACGCTCTTCCGGTGTCGTCAACGCTTTCATGATTGGAGGCTGAATAATCGGTACTAACGCCATATAGCTGTATGCCGCCACCGCAATCGCCCCTAATAAATCAGGCGATAATCGGCTGGCAAGGAAAATAGCCGTTGGACCATCTGCACCACCAATAATCGCGATGGATGATGCATCAGCCAACGTGAAATCCATTCCCGGAATGACATTAAGTAAAATCGCGCCAAACAAGGTAAAGAAGATCCCGAACTGTGCTGCCGCACCAAGTAGTAACGTTTTTGGGTTAGCGATTAATGCCCCAAAGTCTGTCATAGCCCCTACACCGAGGAAGATCAATAGTGGGAAAACCCCCGTTTCAATCCCAACATGGTAGATGTAATACAGTAATCCTCCCGGCTCGGTAAACCCCGCATTGGGAATATTCGCTAAGATCGCACCAAACCCCATCGGCAACAACAACAAGGGCTCAAACCCTTTACGGATTGCCAAAAAGAGTAACCCGGCTCCAACTAGCATCATGATGATCTGGCCGAACTTAAAGTTTGCGATCCCGGTTTCACTCCATAGTGTTAATAAACCTTCCATGGTTCCCTCTTACGCCAAGCTTAGGATCGGAGAACCCACAGTGACGGAGTCCCCTTCCTTCACGTGCAGATCCTGCACCATACCGCTGCGAGCAGCTCGGATTTCAGTTTCCATCTTCATTGCTTCGAGGATCACAAGTACATCGCCTTCCGACACCTGATGACCGGCTTTAACATTAATCTTAAAAATATTCCCCGCCAATGGTGCTTCTACAGCCTCGGCATTAGTGGTAACGGCCGGTGTGGGTGTCTTGGCTGCCACAGCAACAGGTGCAACAGATGATAATTCACCACCTGGCCCCACCTCTACATTGTACATTTGACCATTCACTTTCACGCTGTAAGCCTCGACGCCACCTTTAGGTACAGCAGCAACAGGAGCCGCAGCAGGTGTGAGATCCACTTTTTCCGAGCCAGGAGCAGGCTCAAAAGCATCAGGGTTATTGCGATTTTTCAAGAAGTTAAGGCCAACCTGAGGGAAAAGGGCATAAGTCAGTACGTCATCCACCTGGGCATCAGCCAGAGAAATATTATCGGATTTCGCTTTTTCTAGTAGATCATCGGTGATGATATGCAGTTCAGCCTCAAGACGGTCCGCTGGGCGACAAGTGATTGGCTCAGCACCATTGAGAACACGCGCCTGTAGTTCGCTATTCACGGCGGCAGGTGTCGCACCGTATTCACCTTTCAATACCCCGGCCGTCTCTTTGCTGATGCTCTTATAACGCTCACCCGTCAAAACATTGATCACGGCCTGAGAGCCAACAATCTGTGATGTCGGGGTAACAAGCGGAATAAAACCAAGATCTTCACGCACGCGTGGAATTTCTTCTAAGACTTCATCAAATCGATCTGCGGCGCCCTGCTCTTTCAGCTGGCTTTCCATATTGGTCAACATGCCACCCGGCACTTGCGCAGTCAGAATACGTGCGTCAATACCTCTCAGGCTGCCTTCAAATTTGGCATATTTTTTTCGGATCTGGCGGAAGTAACTGGCAATAGGCTCAATTTGTTGAAGATCAAGATTCGTATCACGTCCGGTCCCTTCCAGCATCGCAATCACGGTTTCAGTTGGGGTATGGCCGTAAGTTTGGCTCATAGAAGAAATAGCGGTATCAAGAATATCGATCCCGGCTTCAACCGCCTTCACCGCCGTCGCGCTCGACAAGCCAGTGGTTGCATGACAATGCAAGGCCAATGGAATATCACAGGATGCTTTAATCCGCTTAATTAACTCTTCAGCTTCATAAGGCTTAAGCAGGCCTGACATATCTTTGATACAAATCGAATGACAACCTAGATCTTCCAGTCGTTTAGCCAGATCAGTCCAGGTCTCAAGCGTATGTACCGGACTGGTGGTATAGGAAATCGTTCCTTGTGCATGACCGCCCACATCCACGGTCGCTTTTACCGCTTTTTCAAAGTTGCGCACATCATTCATGGCATCAAAAATACGGAACACATCCATACCGTTCGCATGCGCACGCTCAACAAACTTTTCCACCACATCATCGGCATAATGCCGATAGCCAAGCAAATTCTGCCCACGTAGCAACATCTGCATCGGGGTTTTAGGCATTGCCTGCTTCAATAAGCGAAGGCGTTCCCATGGGTCTTCACCCAAATAACGGATACAGGCATCAAACGTTGCCCCACCCCAGGTCTCAAGAGACCAATAACCGACATTATCGAGCTGCTCAGCAATGGGCAGCATATCTTCAATACGCAAACGGGTCGCAAAAAGAGACTGATGGGCATCACGTAACACAACGTCAGTGATCGCTAAAGGCTTGGACATGCTCAAAAACTCCTTGTAGAAAAAACGTCCTAAAAATCACAGTGCCTATGGAATACAGGCAAGATTGCAGATCTAAGCGATCTGCTTACGGTGTTGATGAAGTGCCGCAGCAATCGCTGCAACAACCTCGGGTTGAACACCATTGTGATTCACGGCTGTTAATGATGGCTTACTGGCCACAGGTGCAGGTGCATCCTTGGGCGCAATTTTGGCCAACAGCTGAACTAAATAGATCAGGATGCTAAGAAACAGAAAAACAACAACCATACCAGTGACCATGATCGTTGCCGCTTCCCATAGCAAAGGTCCTAAATCGGCCATAATACTTCCTTTTATTAATGTTGTGACGAACGCATAATCAATTATCGCGATCAGTAAAATTACGTCAAATTGATCAAAATAACCACAGCCCTGCCGATAATTTACGCTGTTTTTGCGGCTTTGGTGGTAATTTTACAAAATAAGCACATAAATCCTGACAAAGGCATACGATCAACCGAATAAACCTGTCACAGCTCGCACCAGCAAGATTCTGATGGTATTACTGGGCTCTATAGCGAAATACGCGAAGGTATTCAATGTAGATCAGTTTGTTAGAGAAAACTGTGCGATTCATCCGCAAGATGTATCAAAGAGGAAAGCAGGAGGTATAAAAAAAGCCCAGCCGAAGCTGAGCTTTTCAATAATGGTGCGCGCGGGAGGATTCGAACCTCCGACCGCCTGGTTCGTAGCCAGGTACTCTATCCAGCTGAGCTACGCGCGCACTAAATCGGTGTAACAGCAACAAGCATTRAGGCTCATCACTTTAAATAATGGTGCGCGCGGGAGGATTCGAACCTCCGACCGCCTGGTTCGTAGCCAGGTACTCTATCCAGCTGG
>NZ_JAKJSL010000067.1:0-25857 GCF_050336815.1 Photobacterium nomapromontoriensis | reverse complement strand
AGTTACTGCACTGGCTCCCTGTTAACAATTCCACCCTCAAGCACAGCATAGGTCTGACTGAGTATGGGGCTTTGCGCTATTTTGCACGCTTACCCACCTAGACTGCCGAATCAGGTTCACTTTCGTTGTGTACTGTTAACTTCCTATCGCTTCCTTCAGACCCTGCCGTTGGCCAGCAACGCCCTTGCGATTCGGATTATCTTCCCCTCAGTCGGGGTGATTCAGGTTTCTTGCAACCTGACGGGTTTGCCAGCTTCGCTGGGCAAACAAAAAAGCCGCATCCCCTTACAGGTTGCGGCTTTTTACTATTCCAGCGACTAAACACTGATTCTAAGTACGTCGAATCGGTGTATTTCGCACTTATACGCTGAACGACGCACCACAACCACAAGTGGTGGTCGCATTCGGATTATTGACGAAGAAACGGGAACCTTCCAGCCCTTCGGTATAATCAACCGTGCCGCCAATCAGGTACTGCAGACTCATGGGATCAACCACCAGCGTCACACCACTGTTCTCAATTGTGGTGTCGCCATCATTCACTTTCTCGTCAAAGGTGAAACCGTACTGAAATCCGCTACAACCACCACCGGTGATATAAACGCGTAGTTTCAGCTCAGGGTTTTCTTCCTCGGCGATAAGCGCTTTCACTTTATTCGCAGCAACATCAGAAAAATTCAGCGGCAAATTGGCTTCGCTCATTAAAAAACCTCTCAAATACACTCGGTCATTGACGTGATTATCTAATACCTGACTATCTTGTTCAAGTATTGACCGTTGGAGACTGCTCTCGCTGGGCCATTTTTTCCTTTTCTATCGCCCGATGCAACAATTGAGAGTAAATAGGCTGACCTCCTAACACCTGTGCCAGCATCGTTGCGCCCAGAGTGGTAATGATCAACGGTAAGATCAAATCATAATTGTTGGTCATTTCTATCACCAGTAATACCCCGGTGATCGGCGCTCGAACCGTAGCCGCAAACAGTGCCCCCATCCCCGCAATCGCAAACATCCCCGGCTCAAGACCTAATTCAGGGAACATCTGCTGGGCTAGCATGCCAAAAAATGTACCAAACAGCGTGCCAAGAGCCAGCATCGGGGCAAAAATCCCCCCGGGAGCCCCAGAACCAAAACACAGAAGAGTCGTACCCAAACGGGCCAAGAACAACAGCAACAAGATACTGATCCCATAATCCCCATTGGTTGCGCTCGGGATAATCGTCAGGCCACCTCCGGTCAACTCGGGCAAATATAACAACAGCAAGCCAAAGCAGCCCCCTAGCACGCCCCCCGTCAACAGATAGCGGCGAGTGTTATTATGATGAAACCGGATAAACATATCTTGAGTGAGGGTCACCAGACGGTTAAAAATCACGCCGAATACACCAAAAAACATCCCTAACAGCAAAAATAGCCATAGCGAATGCAGCATTGGCGCATCATAGTGCGGCATGCTGATCACCGCATGCTGACCAGATAAACTGCGATAAACAATATTGGCCATAATGGCGGAGATCATGACGCACTTAATGGAAATCAGGCTATATCTAAACTGAGGCCGCATCTCTTCAACCACAAACATGATCCCGGCTAAAGGTGCATTAAAAGCTGCAGCTAAGCCACCAGCAGCACCTGATGCCAGCAAGGCATGGCGACCTTCCTTATCTTTGAGCCGAAATAAATCTGATATCATCCGCCCAATATTGCCGCCCATCTGAACCGATGGCCCTTCCCGACCCAGTACCATTCCCGAGCCTAATGTCCCCAGCCCCCCGATAAATTTCACTGGCAAAACCCGCCACCAGCGCACGGGGCGCATATCATCCATTGCCCCTTCAATTTCAGGGATCCCGGAACCGGCAGCTTCAGGGGCAAAACGGTGCACCAGGTAATAACCGATAAATGCCAATAATCCACTGATCAAAAAAGCCGATAACCATAATGGCAGCGCACTGGTAATTTCAGCACGCAACCAGGCCGTTCGCTGATCGGCAATCCAATGTACCGCGATCTCGAATAGGGTCGACAACAATCCGGCTCCCAAACCCACCAGCGCGGAAAGGAAAAGCACCGATACTGGTGTTTTATCACGGGAAAGAAAGCGCCGAACCAGCCCACTAGGCTGTAATCGTTCGGCCGCAGGAGTGCCTTGATTGCTGTCAGTCATTCAGATTGCCGTATGTCAATGAACACGGTTCGGAGCCGAACCATAAAGAAAAGAAGTGAGGTAACTCTGCCAAGAATAGCTGACAGCGCCCCTTTTTTACATATTCAATGTTGAAAACTAGATTTCCATCCCTGCGCATACTCCCTTCATTGCCATCATCCCCCTCAGAGTTGACTGTCAGCCAATTGAAAGCCCCCCATAGCCTAGGTACAATGCCGACAGTTCAACTTGGATATTTTTAACCACAGGACATCACAATGAGCAAGTCAGCTGATTTATTTGCCAAAGCACAACAAACGATCCCTGGTGGCGTGAACTCGCCAGTTCGTGCCTTCGCCGGCGTCGGCGGCAGCCCGCTATTTATCGAGCGCGCGGATGGTGCCTACATCTTTGATGCCGATGGCAAAGCCTATATTGACTATGTTGGCTCGTGGGGTCCGATGATCCTTGGCCACAATCACGTCGCGATTCGCGATGCCGTGATCCAAGCCGCTCAGCAAGGCCTCAGCTTCGGTGCGCCAACCGAAATGGAAATTACCATGGCTGAGCTAGTGACCAAGCTTGTTCCATCGATGGAAATGGTTCGTATGGTTAGCTCAGGCACAGAAGCGACAATGAGCGCCATCCGTCTGGCACGAGGCTTCACCAACCGCGATAAAATCATCAAATTTGAAGGCTGCTACCACGGCCATGCCGACTGCCTGCTAGTAAAAGCAGGCTCAGGAGCGCTAACCCTCGGTCAGCCAAGCTCTCCTGGCGTACCTGCCGATTTTGCCAAGCACACACTGACTTGCACATTCAATGATTTAGTTACCGTGCGTGAGGCCTTTGAAGCTCACCCTGATCAAATCGCCTGTATCATCGTTGAACCAGTCGCGGGTAACATGAACTGCATCCCACCAGTTCCTGGCTTCCTTGAAGGTCTTCGTGCTCTGTGTGACGAATTTGGCGCACTGTTGATCATTGATGAAGTCATGACGGGTTTCCGCGTTTCGCATGGCGGCGCACAAGGTTATTACAATATCAAACCCGATTTGACCACATTAGGGAAAATCATCGGTGGCGGTATGCCCGTTGGTGCTTTCGGTGGTCGTCGTGACGTAATGGCTTACATCGCCCCTACAGGCCCGGTTTATCAAGCGGGAACGCTTTCTGGTAACCCTGTTGCCATGGCGGCTGGTTATGCCTGCCTGAACGTACTGACGAAAGAAGGTCATGAACAACAACTGGCGACGACTACCCAGCGTCTGGCTGAGGGCTTTAAGTCACTGGCAGACAAGTACGGTGTTCCACTCGCGACAAATCAGGTTGGTGCCATGTTCGGTTTCTTCTTTACCGATCAGGAAACCGTGACCAGCTATAGCGATGTCACCAAATGTGATATCGAACGCTTTAAGCGTTTCTTCAACCTGATGCTAGAGAAAGGCGTTTACTTGGCGCCATCGGCCTATGAAGCTTGCTTTACCTCTCTGGCCCACGGCGACAAAGAAGTTGAAGCGACACTGGATGCGGCAGAATATGCTTTTGCCATCATAGCAAAAGAAGCAAACGCATAATCTAAGCCATTGCTCAAAGACCCAAATGCCGCTCCTTCGAGCGGCATTTTTTATTGCCAGAAAAAAAAAGTGGCAACCGCTAATACGATGATCACCCACCCTGCAAGCGGCAAACGCCACTTTTTCTTGCCCTCTTTTTCACAACCGCAACAACCCATCTGTGCCTCCGTCGAATTTCTCTACAACATAGTCCAGCTTATGATTGCCTATGAACCATAGCGGTGCAATCATAGGCTCACTATCACCACATACACAACGATAAACCCCATTTATGAAGGACAACACTGTGCCTAAACCATTCAAAATTGAATCGCGCCACTGGATGCTGATAGCCGCCTTGGCGCTGGCTACCTATGCTAGCTACCAGCTTATCGCACCCTATATAGGTCCAATAGTGATGGCTTTCATTATCTCTTTGCTCTATTACCCGCTGCACTGCCGTATTGAGCAGATCATGCCACGATCACCCAATACCTCAGCCATGCTGTCATGTACGCTACTGACATTCATCATCGTGATCCCGATGCTGATCGTTTTTACCTCCATTATCCACCAGGGCACCACCTTCTCGAAAGAAAGCTATAACTGGCTCACAACAGGCGGTGTCCATGATGTATTGACCCACCCTTACGTGGTCAAACTGTTTGCTTTGATTGAAAAATATTCCCCCTTCGAACCAATGAACACACAGGCCGTGATACAAAAAGTGGCCACTGCGGCGTCAAAATTCGGCGCTCAACTACTCAATATCAGTGCCAAACTGCTAGGTGATGCAACCAACTTTGTCGTCAACTTCATGCTAATGCTGTTTGTGCTGTTCTTTCTGCTACGCGATCACGACAAAGTCGTCTCAGCGATTCGCCACGTACTGCCACTCTCTCGCAGCCAAGAAGATGCAGTGCTGGATGAAGTAGAGCAAGTCGCTAAATCTGCAGTATTGGGATCATTCCTGACCGCGTTAGCCCAAGGATTTGCCGGTGGCTTTGCGATGTGGATGGCGGGCTTTCCCGGTTTATTTTGGGGATCGATGATGGCCTTTGCCTCATTAATCCCGATTGTCGGTACGGCGCTGATCTGGCTACCCGCGAGTCTCTACCTCCTGTTAACCGGACAATGGGAATGGGCTATTTTCCTCGCCGGGTGGGGCATGATTGTCGTTGGCTCTATTGATAACTTCCTCCGCCCGCTGTTAATGCAGGGCAGCTCAGGGATGAGTACCTTGCTGATCTTCTTCTCTATTATTGGCGGTCTCAATCTTTTTGGTTTGATCGGTTTGATTTACGGCCCCATCATTTTTGCCGTGACACTGGTACTGTTTAAGCTTTACGAAGTGGAGTTCCAAGACTTCCTCAAGCACCAAGATCAGCGCTGATCATCCCCCCGATAATGTGGCCGATAGCATCGCTCCCGGCCACTACTTTTCTTATTCGTCGTTTTGTGGAACAATTCGCGCCCCAACTACCCTATCACCCAATCTTGAGGCCATTATGTCTTACAGTGCAGCAAGCCAAGTGGCAGCCCGCCAACTGGAATTCTTCGAAAACCGCAACGTACTGGTAGCCGGTGAGCTGTTTGATACCTTTCCTATCGAACTATCGCATACCGCCGCATCAGTGACTCTGTTCACGACGAATTACGGCTACTACCGCACCATGGCTAAATACAAGCAGGTGACCACCGTCTTTGGTGCTGAATTCAATGTGGATGCCAATGTCGACATGATTTTGCTCTATTGGCCAAAAGCCAAAGCGGAAGCGGAATATCTGCTCGCGATGTTGCTGGCCAAATTTGGCCCAGGGACTGAAATTTGTGTGGTAGGCGAAAACCGCAGTGGGGTACGTAGCGCAGAAAAACTCTTTGCTCAACATGGCCCACTGACCAAATATGACTCCGCACGCCGCTGCAGTTTCTATTGGGGACGCTGTGAGCAAGCACCCGCCGCGTTTGATATTAATGCGTGGTTCCGCAGCTATCCAATCACTGTCGCCAATACCGAAATCACTATCCGCTCGTTACCGGGCGTATTTAGCCATGGCGAATTAGATAAAGGATCAGAACTGCTACTCAATACTCTGCCTACCTTGTCAGGCAAAGTGCTCGACTTCGGCTGTGGTGCGGGTGTAATTGGTGCAGTCATGAAAACCAACCATCCAAGTATTGAATTGGAATTGTGTGATATCAGCGCCTTAGCCATTGCGTCGGCAAAAGAAACGTTCCGAGTCAATCAGCTGGACGCAACCTTTACCGCAACTGATGTCTATGCCGCCTTACAAGGTCCATACGATTACCTGATCAGCAACCCGCCATTCCATGCCGGACTTAAAACTTTTTATGCGGCAACAGAAGATTTTATTGCCCAGGCACCGCAATACCTAACGCCAAACGGCCAGCTCATCATTGTAGCCAATAGCTTCCTCCGCTATCCGCCACTGCTTGAAGCAAGTATGGGCAATTGTGAGATCACCGCAAAGAGCAACAAATTCAACATTTACACCGCACAAAAATAACCCTCGCGGGCTAGGCCTCCCACCTAGCCCGCATATCTCCCACACCTGGAAATAACAATATAAAAAACGCATTTTGGGTAAATAAACGCCCGTCAATGACGTAAATTCCGTCAAATCTGTGTGACGACACACGCTTCCTTTACTGCATACTTGCCTAGACAAAAAAACAACGTATAACAGGAATCTTGGTGCTTTTTCCCTCAACGCTCACACGTTAATTACGTCAATTCCTTCGGCAAAAACACTAAAGAAAACGATCTATCCCGTAAATTAATCCTATTTCAATCCTTTTGTCTCACTGGTAATTTCAGGCACCGGAATGCAGAAAACAACCCGTTTCAAGCGACTCCAGCACACGTTAATGCTGGCTTTTTTAATGCTCAGTATTACCCCGCTGACACTCTCTGCCCTTTTTTTCCTCAATTCTCATTCAACCGATCTGGCAGAGCAAAGCACGAGTCACCTTGCCTCCTTACTCGATAACAAGCAAACCCAGCTCAACAGTTTTTTTTCCGCAAGAACATCAGAAGTGCAAAGCTTTGCCCGTTCTGAACTGGCCAATGCCAGCGGAGGGCGATTCTATGGCTTAGTCGGCGCCTATCACCAACTCGGTGATATCTCAGAGCAACTTCGCACTGCGGGGCGGGGCACCTATTTTCAAGACACGCTGACAACAAAATCCCAAATTGATCAGGTGCCGGGGAATTATGTCGGTCATGAGCGTTACCGCTTAATGTACAAACGCTATAATTGGGCCTATGACGAATACCTTAAACGATCTCACTTTGAGGACATTCTTCTGGTCGATATTCAAGGTAATGTCGTGTATTCGGCGAATAGCCCGGGCACCTTCAGCATTAACCTCCAGAAGTCCGCGCACGACCATCCTGCACTGAACCAAACCTTTACCGCCATCCAGCAAAAGACCAAACTCACGCAGGAAGAGCCTGATCAGGTGCCGGTCGTCTTTACTGATTTCAGCCCAGCGCCGGATCAGAACCACCTTTCCGCTTGGTTTGCCGCGCCCATCATCCAGCAAGGCTACCTGCATAGCTATGTCTTCTTTAAGCTCGGCAATCAATCTATTGCTAGCTTACTGAATGACCCCGGCAATGGCGGTCACTCGGTACAAACCTTACTCATCGATCAGGAACACTACTCTCTCCTTCCGATGGCATCCGGTGTTTCGACGACCTATTCCAGTAATAGCATTAACCAAGCACTGGCTGGCGACAGCGGGGTGGGTAGTTTCACCAACTTTAAGGGAGTCCCCGTGCTCAGCGCCTTTTCCCCGATGAGTATCCTGACAAATAGCCCATGGGCACTGGTGGTTGAATTACCAGAAGAGGAAGCCTTTGCTCGGATCCGCCAATTAGAGGTCATCTTTCTTGTCGCCATGATCACCGCTATTGTGCTGGTGATCATTGCCTCACACTGGCTTTCAAATTCCATCACCGCCCCATTGTTACGCCTAACATGGGCAGCAGAACGCGCCTCCGCAGGTGATCTCGAACAGGAAATTGAGAGCACTGAGCGCAGTGATGAAATTGGCCGGCTGGCGATCAGCTTTGCCCGAATGCAATCGTCAATTCGAGAAAAAATCAGCCTGATCAGAGATCAAAATGCTGAACTGGAACAAAATCTACAGGTGATCCAGCAAAAGAATAAGGAACTGCAGACCGCCGACAAACTCAAAGATGAATTTCTAGCCACCACCTCCCATGAACTGCGAACGCCACTTCATGGCATGGTCGGCATTGCCGAATCTTTGCTGGCAGGCGCAAATGGCCCCGTTCAGCAGTCGCAACGCCGCCAGCTCGAAATTATGATCAGTAGTGGTCAACGCCTGACGAACTTGGTTGATGACCTACTCGACTACCACAAAATGCGCTACGGGGATATGGACATCCAGAAACAAGCCATTGATGTATCATTGGCCGTCCGGTTGGTACTGGAGCTATCGAGTCATCTACTGGGTAGCAAGCCCGTCCGGATCATCAACCAAATCCCCGATGACTTACCACTGGTACTGGGGGATGAACAACGCCTTGAGCAGGTACTCTACAACTTGGTTGGCAACGCCATCAAATACACCTCGGAAGGCAAAATCATTCTCTCTGCAACTATCTTAGAAAACCAAATCCGTATTCAAGTCGTTGATACTGGCCAAGGGATCCCCGCAGAACAACTGGAGCATATTTTCGAGCCCTTGATTCAGGCTAACACCAATTCAGCCAACTACCGTCAAGGTTCCGGCCTTGGCCTGTCAATTAGCCGCCAACTGATTGAAATAATGGGAGGAAGATTATACGTCAGTAGCCAACCGATGATCGGTACTACCTTTAGTTTCACCCTCAATCAGGCCTCTGAAGATGATATAGCCAGTAGCCAGCAGTCTCGCCACGGCCTGCATTTCCAAGCCCCTATATCAGAAACGACTGTCTGTGAGCTGGAAGGACTCCCAGAAAACCCTGATGGTGAATTGCTACTGGTCGTCGATGACGAACCGGTAAATCTTCAGGTTCTGAATAATTTTCTGCGGCTTGAAGGTTACCGAGTCATTACCGCAGAAAATGGCCATCAGGCCATCAGCTTGGTTGAATCCCATCAACCCGCCTTGATGCTCCTCGATATTATGATGCCAGAAATGTCCGGCTATGAAGTGTGTGAGCTGTTGCGCCAGCGCTACAGCTTACTTGATCTCCCTATCATCATGCTTTCAGCTCTTGGACAGGTTCAAGACAGGATCCGCGGCTTTGAATCTGGGGCCAATGACTACCTGACCAAACCCTTTAACAAAGAGGAACTCACCGCACGGATCGGCGCCCACCTCAAAGCAGGTCAAACCGAGCGACAACGCCATGAAAACCAGCGGCTATCTGAAGAAATACACCGTCGTGAACAAGTTGAAGCAGGCTTGCTCGAAACCCAGAGCAGACTGCTTGGCCTACTAGAGTCAACCAATGAGGCGATTATCTGTATTCAAAATGGTGGCCGGATCCGCTATGCCAATGGTGCCGCCGGTAAGCTATTTAACCGCGCTCCAGAACAAATTGAACGCCTTCACATTGAAGATATTCTGGCAACTCACCTGCCTAAAGACATCAGCAGCAGTCATCATTTTCACGGTAGCCTGATGTTCCATGTTGGTGACACACTGACCTCACTGAATACCGATGTCATCAACCTACCAGAAGAATCAGGCCTACAGCGGATGTTTATTTTTGATAATCATGGTCCAACCGAGCAACACCGGATCAATATATTAGAAAATGCCATCGAGGTACTCTCTGGTTTTGCATTTAACCACAATAAAGACAACCTCGATAAGCTTCGTCATTTGGGCGAAGAATTCAGCCATCTGGCTGACAAACTGGATAATAGCGGAAAAAACAAAGGTGATACGCTGCGTGAATTGCTGGTCGATATCATGAAGAATACACTCAAACTATGGGAAAGCAGTACCAAGAAAACCAAATTTGAACTGGCTGAAGAAAGTGGCTTATGGCGGGTTTACCTTGACCGCAGTACATTGCAAACCCGAACATTGGATAAATACCTACACCTTGAAACGCTACCCAAAACACCACGCTGGCGTACCGTGATTAGTACTATCGATTTCGTACTCGAGCGTAGTCACAGTGCAACTAAGGAACACAGTCAGCTGCAAGGAATGAAAGAGCAACTCCAGCAATTGCTTAATCAATAATCCCTTTTTCCCTCACTCAAGCCTGCCTTCTGGCAGGCTTTTTTTCGGCTCAAAATATCAATAAAAAAGACTGCGAATTACGTGATCCCCCAAGCTGGAGCTGCTCAAAAACCCATCGAATTCAGCTAAAAATACGATGCAACCACGATATTGACAAGAATCTTTTAGTTTATGAGAGGCCAATCACAACAAATCCCAAGTGCGAATTTTACGCACAGAAATAACCAGCCGATTTACACTCATTACATTTAAAAACAAGCAAATAAAACCATAACTATATGTATTTAAATAAAAATCATCGAAAAACAAGTCATGTAACAAGCCCAAAAACAAGATAGTAATCGTGATATTAAGCACAAGCACATTATGACCCAGCGCCAGATCACAGTCGGTATTTAACGTTTTTTACGGGAACCCGTAAGAATTTGACGTTTTTAACGGGCAGCCAGATTGACCGATTTGTTAATCCAGAGTTTCCTAGAGGCACTAAGAGCCTACAAGGCCATTCGATTGGGACACGTTACTCAGCCCAGACGAAGTAGGTTCGACAGCTCCCCGTGGAAGCGGGGCTTTTTCAATAAGTGAAACAAAAAGCAAAGAGTAAGGAACAGCTATGCTTGCCAATATAAAGAAAACCCAGATAGCAATGGCAGTTGTTGCCGCTGCAGCCTCCGCATTAACAGCTCCGGTTGTTTCTGCAGCAGAACGCAGTGAACTAACGATCGTGCCGCAGTTCTACCCTACAATGGTACGTAACTTTAACCCTTTCCTGGATACTAGCCTGCATACAACAACTGAGTTCATCTATGAGCCACTTGTTATTTTTAACCAAATGCATGGTAACGAGCCAGTTATGCGTCTGGCAAAAGACTACTACATGTCTGATGACCTGATGCAAGTAACCTTTGAACTGCGTGACGGCCTAAAATGGTCAGATGGTAAAGCACTGACAGCTGCAGATATTGTTTACACTGTCGAATTACTTCAAAAACAGCCTGAGCTAGACCGTACTGGTATGAACTCATGGGTGAAAGGCGCTAAGGCTCAAGGCAATAAGGTTATCTTCGACCTGACTGAAGCAACGTCTAACGCCCCATTTGAAATTGCAAAAGTATCTTTTGTTCCTAAGCACATCTGGAGCAAAGTGAAGAAGCCTGAGTCATTCGCTAACGAAAACCCAGTAGGTTCTGGTGCTTTCACTGCGATTGATACCTTTACCCCACAGCTTTACATCCAGTGTCAAAACCCGAATTACTGGGATAAAGACAACCTAGATGTTGACTGTCTACGTATGCCACAGATTGCAGGTAACGACCAGCTACTGGCTAAAGTTATCAACTCTGAGCTTGACTGGACTTCATCATTCATTCCAGACATCGACAGTACTTACGCTGCCGCAAACCCTAACCACAAGTACTGGTACCCAGCAGCAGGCACTCAGTCATTCCTGCTTAACTACAAGTCGCCAAACAAGGGCAACAACGAAGCCATCAACAACATTGACTTCCGTCGTGCTTTCTCAATGGCTGTTGACCGTCAGACAATCATCGACATCGCATTCTATGGTAACGGTTCACCAAACCACTATGCTTCAGGTCTAGGTGATGCACATAAGAGCTGGTCTGATCCTGCGGTTTACAACAAGTACAAAGATTTCAATACGTTCAACGTTAAGAACGCTAAAGCATTGCTGAAAAAAGCAGGCTTCAAAGACATTAACGGTGACGGTTTTGTTGAAACCCCAACTGGCAAAGAAATCGCATTTGAAATCATCTCACCAAACGGCTGGACTGATTTTAACAACACGGTACAGCTAGGTGTTGAGCAACTTCAAGATGTCGGTATCAATGCGAAAGCACGTACACCTGACTTCGCGGTATACAACACGGCAATGCAAGATGCGACGTATGACGTAGCTTACACTAACTACTTCCTAGGTGCGGATCCACACACTTACTGGAACGACGGTTACAACTCAGCACTGCAAGAAGGTGAAGGTAAGCCTCGCTTCGCGATGCACCATTTCAAAGATGCGAAACTGGACAAACTGCTAAACAGTTTCTATAAAACTGCTGATCGTAAAGAGCAGCTAGAAATTGCCCACAGCATCCAGAAAATCATTGCTGAAAACCAAATCACCATCCCTGTCATGACAGGTGCGTTTAACTTCCAGTACAACACTACTCGATTCGACGGCTGGTGGAATGAGAACAATCCTAAAGGCCGCCCAATGATTTGGGCTGGTGTTCAGGAGCGTCTACTTCAGGTACTAGACCTAAAACCAAAAGCGTAATATCTACTTAAATTGCGGTGCGCGCCTTGCGCACCGCCTCTCCCCCTTCTTCTACTGTCAAGTATGGCGCCAGTCGTCAGGGGAATTTTTGTCCTGAATCCAGCCTCGGGAGTGTGGTTGGTTTGGAAAGGTGTGAGTTATGGGATTTTTTCTACGACGTTTATCTTTTTATTTCGTAGCGTTCCTCGTGGCCGTTACGATTAACTTTATAATACCAAGGATCATGCCGGGCGACCCCGTCACCATGATGTTTGCTAACGCAACTGTACAGGTTACACCTGAGCGTATCGCCGCAATGACCAAGCTATTAGGCTTTGTTGATGGCCCGCTCTACGAACAATATTTTACCTACCTAAAAAGCATCTTGAGCTGGAATCTGGGTATCTCTATCCAGACCTATCCACAAACCGTAAACGCGATGCTGGGTAATGCGGTTGGCTGGTCACTATTTCTAGCCGGCACTGCGGTTGTCTTGTCTTTCTGTCTCGGTTCGATACTGGGTATCTTTGCTGCATGGAAACGTGGCAGTAAGTATGATGCTTTCATCTCACCTGCAATGCTGGTTGTTCAGGCGGTACCCGCCGTCGTAACGGCAATGATTGCGCTGTATACCTTTGCCATCGGTTTGAAGTGGTTCCCGACTGGTTATGCCTATACCCCAGGCATAGTTGCAGACTGGACCAGCTGGGAATTCTATAAAGATGTCGCTTATCACGCAATTCTACCGTTGATTTGTGCCACCATCATTCAGATTGGCGGGTTCTTGATCAACATGCGTAACAACATGATCAACCTGCTGAATGAAGACTATATCACCATGGCCAAAGGTAAAGGCCTAAGTGAAAACCGCGTGGTCTTTAACTATGCCGCCCGTAACGCCTTACTACCAAGTGTGACAGCGCTGTCAATGGCATTGGGTATGGCTATCGGTGGTCAGCTGATTATCGAAATTATCTTCAACTACCCAGGTCTTGGTACCGTACTGCTTAACGCAATTAACGGCCGTGACTATCAGGTTCTTCAAGGCCAGCTACTTATCATGACCTTGTTCATGCTGTTCTTTAACTTCATGGCCGACTTACTGATTGTCGCTCTTGACCCTCGCCTACGTAAGGGAAGCAAATAATCATGAAAGCCTTAATTAAACTACTGTCTAACAATGGCAAGGCGATGTTTGGCCTTATCATTATCACAATTTTTATTTTAGGGGCGGTATTTGCACCGCTCATTACTGAACACCCACATGATCGCAAGAGTGGAAACCCACACGAATACCCATCATTCGTTGTTAAAGCCGCTCAGAGTAATCCTGATGGCTGGGTTGCAGAGAACCTAGCAGACAACCGTCGTACGCTGTTAATGTCGAAAGATGCCGAGCACGTTCTAGGAACGTCTCGTATGGGCCGTGATATCTGGTCTCAAGTAGTCTACGGTACACGTACTTCTCTGGCTGTTGGTTTTGGTGCAGGTTTAGTGGTGTGTTTCCTTGCCACAATCATTGGTGTCTCTGCCGGTTATTATGGCGGCCGTATTGATGATATCTTGTCTGCTGCGATGAATATCATGCTGGTTATTCCGCAGATGCCATTACTCTTTGTTCTGGCAGCATTTCTCGGCGAAACCGGGCCGCTCACCATCGCCATAGTGATCGGTATCACCTCCTGGGCATGGGGTGCCCGCGTGGTGCGAGCCCAAACCCTATCTCTGCGAGAAAAAGAGTTCGTCAAAGCCGCTGAAGTTCTCGGTGAATCATCTTGGCGGATTATTTTAGTCGAAATCCTACCGAACTTGATCTCTATTGTTGGTGCCAGCTTCATCGGTTCCGTGATGCTCGCCATCATGACCGAAGCCACACTGTCATTCATTGGCTTGGGTGACCCAAGCTCAATGAGCTGGGGTGTGATGCTCAACAACGTCCGCACATCCTCCTCCATGCTGGTCGGCGCATGGTGGGAACTACTCGCACCGTGTTTCGCTCTGATTTTCATCGCTATCGGCCTCGCCATGCTTAACTTTGCTGTCGATGAAATTGCCAACCCACAGCTACGCTCGCACAAAGGCATGCGTCGCTGGCAGAACATGGCTAACCAAAAGAACAAAGAAAAAGCTGCAGCAGCGGTTGATGCTCAGCCAGCCCTTGAAGGGGGAGAGAAATAATGACTAACCCACAAATATCCATTCGCAATCTGTGCGTTGACTACATTACCGAATCTGGTGATGTGCGTGCGGTAAACAACGTAAGCTTCGATATTGGCAAGGGTGAAATTTTTGGCCTTGCCGGTGAATCCGGGTGCGGAAAATCCACCGTTGCTTTCTCGCTGATGCGTCTGCATAAGCCGCCTGCATTTATCACTGAAGGTGAAGTGATTTTTGATGGTCATGGTGACATCCTAAAACTCAATGAAAACGAGATGACTGCGTTTCGCTGGAGCCAGATGTCCATGGTATTCCAGAGTGCGATGAACGCCCTGAATCCTGTTTTGACCATGGAAGAGCAGTTCTGTGACGTGATCATGCGCCATACGACACTTAATCGTCAGCAGGCCATCCGCCGCGCTGAAGGGTTGTTGGAAATCGTTGATATTCACCCTAACCGGCTGCGTGATTATCCGCACCAGTTCTCGGGTGGCATGCGCCAGCGTCTAGTCATTGCCATTGCACTGGCTCTCAATCCCAAAATGATCATCATGGATGAGCCAACAACAGCACTGGATGTGGTGGTTCAGCGCGAGATCCTCCAGAAGATCTATGCGCTGAAAGAAGAGTTCGGCTTCTCCATCTTATTTATTACTCATGACCTGTCGTTGATGGTCGAATTCTCTGACCGCATCGGGATCATGTACTCCGGCGAGTTGGTTGAAGTTGCTCCGTCAAAACAGATCTTAGAAACGCCATATCATCCGTATACCGAAGGACTAGGAAGTTCATTCCCACCGCTAACAGGTCCTAAAACACGTCTGACCGGTATTCCAGGTAATCCACTTAACTTGTTGGAAATACCTACTGGCTGCCGCTTCCAAGCTCGCTGTCACAAGGCTCACGATGCCTGTTTCAGCCAAGCTACCCAACTTTGTCAGTTGGAACCCGGCCGTTTAAGCAACTGCCACCTATTCACTAAGCGCAGTTAAGAGAAAAGGAATCAGGAGGCACTATGAGCAAGCCAACCGGACAACCAATTATTGAAGGGAAAAACCTGGTAAAGGATTTCCAAGTCAGCAGTAACTCGCTAAAAAAACCATTCATGCGGGCGATTAACGACGTCTCGTTCAAAATGTACAAAAGCCGCGGTTTAGCCGTTGTTGGTGAATCTGGATCAGGTAAATCCACCACGGCCAAGATGATCGCCAAGATGTATGCCCCAACTCATGGACACATTGAGTACTTTGGCCGAGACATTGCCGAGATCACGAAAAAAGACGACTTGATGCTATACCGTCAGGGCGTTCAAATGGTATGGCAGGACCCATTCGGCTCCCTGAACCCTACTCATACTATTTTCCATCACATTGCACGCCCATTGCTGATCCATAACAAAGTCAGCAAAGGTAACAAGAAAGAACTGGAAGAGAAAGTCTACAGCCTACTTGAGCAAGTGGGGCTGATCCCGCCCAAAGCGACAGCGGAGAAATACCCGCACCAGCTATCAGGAGGCCAGCGCCAGCGCGTTAACTTGGCACGTAATATTGCCGTCGGTGCCGAAGTGGTACTTGCCGACGAACCAACCTCCATGCTTGATGTTTCTATCCGCGCCGGGGTGTTGAACCTGATGGAAGAAATGAAGTTCGAGCGTGAAATGGCGCTGCTTTACATTACTCACGATATCGCAACAGCACGTTACATCGCTGAAGATCTCGCGGTGATGTATGTCGGCCACATGGTTGAATGGGGCGATACCGAAGAAATCATCCATGACCCACAACACCCTTACACCCAGCTATTGGTGTCAGCGGTACCGGATCCGAAAAAATCGATTCATGAAAAGCTTAAAGGTAATAAGGGCGAAATCCCACTCTGGACACCAGAGAGCCTAGGCTGCCCATTTGCAGGCCGCTGTACCCACGCCACTGACAAGTGTCGTGAACAGCTACCAGGGGTTACCCAGCTATCTGACAACCACTTTGTCCGCTGTTACCTATTCGACAAATAATTGGAGCAACAATGCAGCTGTTAACGAACCATTTGGGCTACGAACGTTTTAGTGCCAAGCAGGCTATCTTGCAAGCTAACTCGCACCTGCAAGCGCTATCTGCTGACATCATTCGCATTCAAGATGGCACGTCCATTATGCAGCTGCCAATGACGGCCTGTGGTCAGGTAGACCAATGGCACACAGGCCAGACATACTCACTTGATTTCACCACGCTGGAAACTTGTGGTGAATATCAAATCCAAGTCGGTAATACCCTCTCAGCCCCCTTTGTGGTGGCTGAGGGGCTATTAATGCATCGCACCTTTAGCGATGTTTTACACTATTTTAAATCCCAGCGCAGCGGCGGTAAATTTGACCACGCTGATCGCCAAGCACCTATTTTAGGCTCAGATAAAACCATTGATGCGCATGGCGGCTGGTATGATGCCTCTGGCGATGTCAGCAAGTATTTAAGCCACCTTTCCTATGGCAATTATTTTAACCCTCAACAGACTCCAATGATTGTCTGGAATATGCTGACTGCATTTGAACAGCTTATTGATGATAAGGGGGTGGCTAACTTTACCCGTATTCGATTACTCGAAGAAGCATTGCACGGCGCTGACTTCCTGCTGCGTATGCAAAGCCCACAAGGCTTCTTCTATATGACGGTATTCGACAAGTGGAGCAAGGCCACCGAACAACGTGAAATTTGTACTTATGCCACCCAAGCGGGTGTTAAATCTGAAGATTACCAAGCCGGATTTCGTCAGGGTGCAGGGGTCACCATTGCCGCGTTAGCCTTTGCCTCTCGCCTATTGGCTACACCAACAGTGGCAGCATTAGGGTTTGACGCTAGCGATAGCATGCATTATCTCGATTGTGCAGAGCGCGGCTACTGGCACTTAATCGAGATGAATACCCAATACCTTAATGATGGCACAGAAAACATCATTGATAACTACTGCGCACTACTGGCCGCAGTCGATCTATTCCGTGCCACCTCAAACGAGCGTTACCTCAATGAAGCACGCCGTTGGGCTTCACAACTCGCCGAACGTCAAATGAGTGACGATCAACAAACGCATTTTTGGTCGGCCAATGCCGATGGTAGCCGCCCCTATTTTCATGCGGCTGAAGCGGGACTTCCCGCAATAAGTTTACTGCACTACCTCACTATTGAACCCGAGCACGATCGCCAACAGCATGTCGGTACAATCATTACCAATGCGCTGCAATTTGAACTCACGATCACTCAAGAGGTCAATAATCCATTTGGCTATCCGCGTCAGTATGTCAAAGCTGTCGACGGTGATAAACATAGCGCTTTTTTTGTACCTCATAACAATGAGACAGGCTACTGGTGGCAAGGCGAAAATGCTCGCCTCGCATCATTAGCGTGTATGGCGTATATGGCTTGTCAGCACTCACTTGCCAGTCACTTGAAAAGTGACCTCAAGACTTATGCCCAGCATCTGACAGACTGGCTGCTTGGCCTCAATCCTTTTGACATTTCCATGCTCGATGGCCACGGCCGTAATAATCCTGATTACCTGCCGGAACTCGGATTCTTTAATGCCCGAGGCGGGGTCTGCAATGGGATCACTAGCGGTTTTGACAACGAGCACGATATTGCTTTCAACCCTCAGCCGTATGACCAGGATATCCTGCAAAACTGGCGCTGGGGTGAGCAATGGATCCCTCATGCAGGGTGGTATCTACTTGCTATCACTCTACAGTATAAGGAACGCAATCATGACTAATCCTATCCTCTTCTATGTGGGAGTCGATGGCGGTGGAACATCTTGCCGTGCCCGAATCACTGACCTAAATGGCAACCTACTCGGCGAGGCCAAAACGGGCAGCGCCAATATTCTTCTCGGCGGCCAAGTCGCAATGAATTCCATTCAGGATGCCATTGCTACCGCAGCAAATGTTGCCGGATTAAATGAGTACCACTTTTCACAAATGGCCGTTGGCCTTGCCTTAGCTGGCGCAGAATTGAAAGAGGCGTGGTATGACTTCATGGCACTGCCGCATCCTTACGCTACGATCACACTCAATACCGATGCCTACGGGGCGTGTTTAGGCGCTTGGGGTGGGAAAGACGGTGCTATTTTGATCGCAGGAACCGGATCATGCGGCATCCTACTATTAGATGGCCAGCAGCATATTGTCGGTGGCCGTGAATTCCCAATATCAGATCAAGGCGGCGGCGCCGTCATGGGACTGCGTCTGATCCAACAAGTACTCTTGGCAGCCGATGGCATTCGCCCGTTGACGCCGCTGGCAAGCCATGTACTGCAACATTTTGACCATGATATTGATGCAATTGTTAGCTGGTCGAAGCGCGCCCGTCCTTGTGAATATGGCCAATTCTCACCAGCTATTTTTGAGCATGCCTATCAAGGTGACGCTCTGGGTATCGACATGCTCAATCAAACCGCAACGGATATTGAGATGTTGATGAAAGCGCTTATCAATCGCGGAGCACAAAATATTTGTCTAATGGGCAGTATTGCTGAGCGGATCACTGCTTGGCTCATTCCCCCAATGCAACAACGTATTGCCACCCCACAAGGTGACGCTATGGACGGTGCTCTGGCAATGGCCAGGGGAAACCACGATCTATATCTATTGTGAGTATATCTATGAGTTACCGCCTTGATTTAACAGTGATTGAACAACAAGATCAACAATCACGTTTTGCTTTAACCTTACATAACCTCACCGACCAAGCTCTGGAAGGCTGGAACCTTCATTTTGCTATTGGCCGCTGGATAAAAGCTGACTCACTGACTAATGGCACAATTAGCCAGATAGGCAGCTATTGCATTCTTACACCACCGGCTAAAGCAACATTGGCACCAAACAGCCATTTTTATACAGAATTCACAGTCGGCACGGCACCCTTTACGCTATTTGATGATGGGATCCCAGAGGCTTTTCTCAATACTGCTCGCCAAGGGGGGGATATCACGCCACTGCCAGTTGAAGTGACAACGATCAATCTTCAGGCTCCTGGTTCAGAGCGGTTTAAGACCCCACTGCCCGCCGCTAAATCGATTAATGTGATCCCGGCACCACGTTCACTGCAGCAGCTCGATGGACATTTCCGACTCACCCAGCACACCGCTATTTCAGCACAGCCTGAACAAGCATTAGGAAGCAGCCGTTGGCTACAGCAGGAGTTATCAGCATTATTGCATGATGACATCTCAGTATGCAGCAACGGCAATATCAGTTACCAATATCGTGAGCAGCTTGAAGACGGAGCCTACACCCTGTTGATTGAACAGGATAACATCTGGTTACAAGCAGGATCTGAATCCGGTTTTAGCCATGCCACAGCAACCTTGTTGCAACTGATCCCGGAACAACCAAGCCATCAGGTACAAGCGGCTTATTGTATTCCCATGGTTGAGGTGCAAGATGCCCCTCACTATGACTATCGCGGTATGATGCTTGACTGTGGTCGCCACTTTCATCCGGTCAAGCGGATCAAGTCACTGCTCGATCAAATGGCACGTTATAAATTCAATACATTCCACTGGCACCTCACCGACGATGAAGGATGGCGTATCGAGATTGATACCTACCCAGAGTTAACCCGTATTGGAGCTTGGCGTGGTCCGAATGAAGCGATTTTGCCTCAATTTACCACTATCAGTCAGCGCTACGGCGGCTTCTACACTAAACAGAATATCCGTGATGTGATTGCTTATGCCTGCGATCGAGGGATCACCATCATCCCTGAAATTGATATTCCCGGACACTGCCGCGCAGCCATCCGTTCGCTGCCTGATTTACTGGTTGACCCTGACGATCATTCACAATATCGCAGTATTCAGGGCTATCCAGATAATATTCTGTCACCCGCACTAAAAGGCACATACAGTTTTCTTACCAATGTGTTAGATGAAGTATGTGAGCTGTTCCCTGGCCCTTATGTTCATATCGGTGCGGATGAAGTTCCAGCTGGCGTCTGGACGGATAGTCAAGCCTGCCAAGCCCTGATGGACAAGCATAACTACCAAGATCCTAAAGAGTTGCAAGGTCACATCTTGCGCTTTGCTGAGCAACATCTTGCGCGTAAAGGCAAGGGCATGATGGGTTGGGAAGAGGCGACTGACGGTGAAAAAGTCAGTAAAGATACGGTGATTTTTTCATGGCGTAATGAAGACGCTGGATTGGCATGCGCCAGAGCCGGATTCAATGTGGTAATGCAACCCGCTCAGTTTACTTATCTGGATCTGGCCCAAGGCTATTCTGCCGAGGAAGCCGGTGTTGATTGGGCAGGTAAGCTAACGTTGGATCATGTTTATAGCTATCGCCCGTTCGCCGACTTACCTGCCAACGATCCCGCACACCAACGCGTGAAAGGGATCCAGTGCGCCTTATGGAGTGAATTAGTCAACAACCAGAGTCGATTTGATTACATGATTTTCCCCCGCTTACTGGCCGTGTCTGAACTCGGCTGGACAGCACCAGAAGCACGTAGCTGGCCTGATTTTAAAGCCCGCTTGAATGGCCAGCTGTCATACCTCGACAAGGTAGGCATTAATTACCGTCGCTGCGAGTAAAACGCAAGACAACGATTACAGTTAAAGGATTTAAATACAATGAAATACGGTTACTTTGATAACGACAATCGCGAATATGTCATTACTCGCCCTGACGTGCCAGCACCATGGACGAACTATCTAGGTACAGAAAAATTCTGTACTGTTATCTCACACAATGCTGGCGGTTACTCTTTCTACAACTCGCCAGAATACAACCGTGTGACAAAATTCCGTCCGAACGCGACATTTGATCGCCCAGGACACTACGTTTACCTACGTGATGACGAGACGGGTGATTACTGGTCAATCTCATGGCAGCCAGTAGCGAAAAGCTTAGACGAAGCGAGCTATGAAGTTCGTCACGGTCTGTCTTACTCAAAATTCAAGTGTGACTACAACGGCATTGAAGCAACGAAAACGCTGTTCGTACCAAAAGGTGAAGATGCAGAAGTTTGGGATGTTGTGATCAAAAACACGTCTGACAAACCACGTACTATCAGTGCTTTCTCATTTGTGGAGTTCTCTTTCAGCCATATTCAATCTGATAACCAAAACCATCAGATGTCTTTGTACTCTGCGGGGACTTCATACAAAGATGGCGTCATCGAATACGATCTTTACTACAACACGAACGATTTCGAAGGTTTCTACTACCTAGCATCAACGTTTGATCCAGATTCATACGACGGTCAGCGTGATAGCTTCTTAGGTCTATACCGTGATGAAGCAAACCCACTTGCCGTTGAACAAGGTCAGTGTTTTAACACCGCACAAACTTGTTACAACCACTGTGGTTCGCTACATAAGCAATTTGTTATTCAACCAGGTCAAGAAGTACGTTTTGCTTACATCCTCGGTATCGGCAAAGGCAACGGCGATCGTCTACGTGCGAAATACCAAAACCTTGCTGAAGTTGATAATGCTTTTGCTGGCATTAAAGCTCACTGGGATGAGCGTTGTGCGAAGTTCCAAGTTAAATCACCTAACGAAGGCTTAGACACCATGATCAACGCTTGGACTTTATACCAAGCAGAAACGTGTGTGGTTTGGTCTCGCTTTGCTTCATTTATCGAAGTCGGTGGTCGTACTGGTTTGGGTTACCGTGATACCGCGCAGGATGCCATCTCTGTACCTCACGCTAACCCAGCGATGACACGTAAGCGTTTAGTTGACCTGCTACGTGGTCAAGTGAAAGCGGGTTATGGTCTGCACCTATTTGATCCTGACTGGTTTGATCCAGAAAAAGCCGACGTTAAGCCATCAAAATCACCAACCGTGGTACCAACCCCATCGGATGAAGATAAGATCCACGGCATCGAAGACACCTGTTCTGACGATCACTTATGGTTAGTTCCTACCATCTGTAAATACGTAATGGAAACAGGCGAGCACAGCTTCTTCAACGAAATGATCCCTTATGCGGATGGTGGTGTTGCGACGGTTTATGATCACATGAAAGCCGCGCTAGATTTCTCTGCAAAATATGTCGGTCAAACCGGTATCTGTAAAGGTCTACGCGCTGACTGGAACGACTGCCTAAACCTAGGTGGTGGCGAGTCTTCAATGGTGTCATTCCTACACTTCTGGGCACTGCAAGAATTCATTGATCTGGCTAAATTCCTCGGCCGCGATGAAGACGTTGAAAAATATACCATCATGGCAGCAAACGTTCGCGAAGCGTGTGAAACTCACCTGTGGGATGACGAAGGCGGTTGGTACATTCGTGGTCTAACCAAAAATGGCGACAAGATCGGTACTGCACAGCAAAAAGAAGGCCGTGTACACCTTGAGTCAAACACCCTAGCTGTTCTATCTGGAGCGGTCTCTCAGGATCGCGGTGAAAAAGCGATGGATGCGGTTGATGAGAACCTATTCTCTGAGTACGGTCTACATCTAAACTCACCATCATTCGCCACACCAAATGATGATATCGGTTTTGTTACGCGCGTTTATCAAGGCGTAAAAGAGAACGGCGCGATCTTCTCTCATCCAAACCCATGGGCTTGGGTTGCCGAAGCGAAACTTGGTCGTGGTGATCGTGCAATGAAGTTTTATGATGCACTCAACCCATACAACCAAAACGACATGATTGAAAAACGTGTGGCGGAACCATACTCATACGTACAGTTCATCATGGGTCGAGATCACCAAGATCATGGCCGTGCAAACCACCCATGGTTAACCGGTACCTCTGGTTGGGCTTACTTTGCCGTGACTAACTTTATTCTTGGTGTACGTACTGGTTTTGATGGCCTAACCATCGATCCATGTATTCCTACAAACTGGCCTGGTTTTGAGGTAACTCGCCAATGGCTAGGTGCGACATACAACATCAATGTGGTTAACCCTGATTCAGTCAGCAAAGGCGTGAAGTCTATTACGCTCAATGGCGAGCTAATCAAAGGCACTGCAGTACCAGTTCAAGCAGAAGGCACAGTGAACGAAGTCATCGTTACGCTAGGCTAACCATTTTCGGGGCGCCATTTGCGCCCCACTTTTAACTACGAGAGAGAAATAGGAGTTCCATCATGATTCAGTTTGGAACCGGTGGCTGGCGTGCCTTTATTGGTGAAGAATTTACCAAAGACAACGTTCGCCTTGTGGCACAAGCGCTATCCAACATCATTAACGATGAAAATGTTGCAGATCGCGGCTTCATCATCGGTTATGACCGTCGTTTTCTTTCTGATAAAGCGGCATATTGGTTTTCTGAAGTATTAGCGGCTAACGATATTAAAGCCAGCCTCATCGACAAATTTGTTCCAACACCTATCGTGATGTTTGAAGCAAAAGAACGTAACTGTGCTTACTCAGCGTGTATTACCGCTTCGCACAACCCTGCTGACTATAACGGCATTAAGATTTTCATCGAAGGTGGTCGTGATGCCGATGAAATCATTACCCAAAAAGTGGAGCAGCAAATTTCTAAGCTTACCCCTGAACAGGTAAAAAGTGTCGACTTTGAACAGGCGATTAATGACAAGCAAATTGAAATCATTAATCCAATGAATGCATTTGTTGATTCAATCATCAACTTCATCGACATTGAAGCAATCAAAAAAGCCAATTTACGCGTACTGATTGACCCAATGTTTGGCGTGGCAAAAAATGCGCTGCAAACGGTTTTGATCAATGGCCGCTGTGAAGTGGACGTGATCAACGACGGTAAAAATCCAGACTTTGGTGGCCTCATGCCATCACCAAGCGCAGCGACGCTTTACCGGTTGATGCACATCGTTGCTCACGAAGGTTACGATATTGGTATCGGTACCGATGGTGACGCTGACCGTCTTGGGATCATCGATGAAAAAGGTCACTTTATTCATCCGAACGAAGTGCTTATTCTACTTTACTACTACTTACTTGAATACAAAGGCTGGAAAGGCTCTGTTGTTCGCAACATTGCGACTACGCATATTCTTGACAAGATAGCCGCCGATCACGGAGAGAAGAGCTTTGAGGTACCGGTAGGCTTTAAGCACATCAGCTCACAAATGGAAGCGGATGACTCTCTCATTGGAGGGGAAAGTTCAGGTGGCCTAACGATTCGTGGCCACATCAAAGGGAAAGATGGCGTCTTCGCCTCCAGCCTATTGGTTGAGATGATCTCAGTGACGGGTAAGAAGCTTTCTGAGCTGCTTGATGAAATCTACGGTAAATATGGCTATGCCTACACCGCCGAAGGTGACTGTAAGTTCAAACCGGCACAGAAAGACGCGCTTTACAGCAAGATCTATGTCGATAAACAGCTGCCTGAATTTGATTTTGATATTGAAAAAGTTAGCTATGAAGATGGCGCGAAAGTGTACTTTAAGAATGGCGGCTGGGTGATCGCTCGCTTCTCTGGTACCGAACCACTATTGCGTATCTTTGCCGAAATGGCCGACAAAGAAACGGCAGAGTGTGTCGTCGCGCAAGTGAAGCAATTCTTAAACGTTTAAATTATTCGTTTAACTACCCACTTACCCCTGTCGCACCACTGCCGCGACAGGGACTAAGGCAACATGTGAGTCTAAAAAGGTAACAAGCGGCATAGCTGTTACATTACGCAAGCCAATCAACAGGCTTTAGCGGCAAGGGTAGCCTGGCTACCCTTTTTTCTTGCTGTCAAAAAGCCCCGCAGAACTGTCTGACTGAACTATCACCTCACCATTTCCAAATAGCCAACGTGGCTATGGGCATTTTTAACGAGCAATAGACGTAAAAAAGCCCAAGTCATCAGACTCGGGCTTAGTATAGTGGCGGAGCGGACGGGACTCGAACCCGCGACCCCCGGCGTGACAGGCCGGTATTCTAACCAACTGAACTACCGCTCCGCAGCGTCTATTCAGCATTTAAGCAATTTAGCACTTAGCAATGTCCTACTCTCACATGGGGAGGCCCCACACTACCATCGGCGCTACAACGTTTCACTTCTGAGTTCGGCATGGGATCAGGTGGTACCGCTGCGCTATGGTCGCTAAGTAAATTCTTTTACTGTTTATGTGAGTCACATAAACCAAAATTTGGAGCCTGGCGATGTCCTACTCTCACATGGGGAGACCCCACACTACCATCGGCGCTATTACGTTTCACTGCTGAGTTCGGCATGGGATCAGGTGGGTCCATAACGCTATGGTCGCCAAGCAAATTCGTTTATTCACCGCCATCAGGCAGTAAATAGCAATCTGGGAAAGTTAACTAGTTTACAAATGTAGTTCAACACTGCATTCAAGTGCTTACAGAGTCCGATTCTCTTTCGAGATAAAACCCCTTGGGTGTTGTATGGTTAAGCCTCACGGGCAATTAGTACAGGTTAGCTCAATGCCTCGCAGCACTTACACACCCTGCCTATCAACGTCGTAGTCTTCAACAACCCTTTAGAGACCTTTAAGGTCTAGGGATGACTCATCTTGAGGCTCGCTTCCCGCTTAGATGCTTTCAGCGGTTAT